>NZ_QTPY01000113.1:0-205 GCF_003857765.1 Burkholderia sp. Bp9016 | reverse complement strand
AGCACGAACCATCGCAACGGCACCAGCCGCAAGCGCATCGCGACCGATGACGACCTGCTCGACGTCGAGATTCCGCGTGACCTGCCCCCTGCAAACCGGGCCAGCCGGAGTCTAGTAAAGTTCGTTTTCTGAACGGTCCCGGTTTTCAGTGCCAAAGGCAATGTTAGTCTTCGGCGTTCTGTTGGTCCGTCAGTTGGGCCTGCAG
>NZ_QTPY01000112.1:0-206 GCF_003857765.1 Burkholderia sp. Bp9016 | reverse complement strand
TCGGTCGAGCTCAAACCCGTCGACAACGAGTTGATGCCGGTCGAAGTCGACGTGGACAACGAGCTGATCGAGCTGGTTGCCGACGAGAGGCCGGTCGACGTGGAAGTCGAGAGCGAAGCCACCGTACTGTCGGTCGAGCTCAAACCCGTCGACAACGAGTTGATGCCGGTCGAAGTCGACGTGGACAACGAGCTGATCGAGCTGGT
>NZ_QTPY01000111.1:0-206 GCF_003857765.1 Burkholderia sp. Bp9016 | reverse complement strand
ATCAGCTCGTTGTCCACCTCGACTTCGACGGGTATCAATTCCCTGTCGACTGGCCTGAGCTCGACCGACAGCACGGTCGCTTCGCTCTCGACTTCCACGTCGACCGGCCTGTCGTCGGCAACCAGCTCGATCAGCTCGCTGTCCACCTCGACTTCGACGGGTATCAATTCCCTGTCGACTGGCCTGAGCTCGACCGACAGCACGGT
>NZ_QTPY01000110.1:0-211 GCF_003857765.1 Burkholderia sp. Bp9016 | reverse complement strand
CTTGTCGTCGAAGCCGGTAAAGCGCCGTTCGCCCTTGGCGATCAGCACCGGATCGAAGGTGCCTTCGCGGTCGCGCGTGACCTGCCCCCTTCAATCGGGCCAATGGGCTTCTAGCAAAGTCCCTTTAAACCAGCTCCTGGAAAGCGGCAGGAGCATCCGCGGTTGCCCGATGTTTCGCCGCAAACTCTGACGGCGCAAGGTAGTTCAGTGC
>NZ_QTPY01000109.1:0-218 GCF_003857765.1 Burkholderia sp. Bp9016 | reverse complement strand
GCCTACATCGCGCGCCGGCTCCAGCGATGTCCGTTTTGTTCAACTTCCAATGCTGATTTATTGACACAGTAAGACTAATAGGCCGTTGAAATACCCATCGACCGGATTCAGACCACTCTCGCAAATGACATGAATTCGCTTAACGGCTCGGCAATTTTGTTGCGTCACGCCGGGTTCAGCGGTAGAGCCCGGCCGGCGAAGGTATTTCCCGCCAGATT
>NZ_QTPY01000108.1:0-221 GCF_003857765.1 Burkholderia sp. Bp9016 | reverse complement strand
TGGAGCGGTAGTTCAGTCGGTTAGAATACCGGCCTGTCACGCCGGGGGTCGCGGGTTCGAGTCCCGTCCGCTCCGCCAGAACGAAGCCCGTTCAAGACGTTTTTGAGCGGGCTTTTGTATTAAAGATGTAAGCAGTGCGTTGTCCCCTTCGTCTAGAGGCCTAGGACATCACCCTTTCACGGTGAGTACAGGGGTTCGAATCCCCTAGGGGACGCCAGATT
>NZ_QTPY01000107.1:0-222 GCF_003857765.1 Burkholderia sp. Bp9016 | reverse complement strand
GGCGGAGCGGACGGGACTCGAACCCGCGACCCCCGGCGTGACAGGCCGGTATTCTAACCGACTGAACTACCGCTCCAGTCTTGCTTCTTGCCTGGCAGGCGTCGGTTACTTCCTGCCGGCGCATCGTTTGTTCGAACGACGCCGAAATCTGGCGTCCCCTAGGGGATTCGAACCCCTGTACTCACCGTGAAAGGGTGATGTCCTAGGCCTCTAGACGAAGGG
>NZ_QTPY01000106.1:0-249 GCF_003857765.1 Burkholderia sp. Bp9016 | reverse complement strand
GGGAATCAATTCGCTGTCGACTGGCCTGAGCTCGACCGACAGCACGGTGGCTTCGCTCTCGACTTCCACGTCGACGGGCCTCTCGTCGGCTGACAGCTCGATCAGCTCGCTGTCCACGTCGACTTCGACCGGCATCAACTCGCTGTCCACGGGCCTGAGCTCGACAGACAGCACCGTCGCTTCGCTTTCGACTTCCACGTCGACCGGCCTCTCGTCGGCAACCAGCTCGATCAGCTCGCTGTCCACCTC
>NZ_QTPY01000105.1:0-250 GCF_003857765.1 Burkholderia sp. Bp9016 | reverse complement strand
TGACTGGGGTGAAGTCGTAACAAGGTAGCCGTATCGGAAGGTGCGGCTGGATCACCTCCTTTCCAGAGCTTCTCGCAAAGTTGAGCGCTCACGCTTATCGGCTGTTGATAAAGACAGAAAGACTGTCTGTTGGCGGTTTTATCGGCTATAATGCCGGCCGCTTTCGATAATCATCAATGACAAGCATTCGAACGAAGCGTTGTTCGAGTCTTTGTCATTGGCGATTGAGCCAGTCAGAGTGATACGTCTT
>NZ_QTPY01000104.1:0-275 GCF_003857765.1 Burkholderia sp. Bp9016 | reverse complement strand
ACCAGCGCCTTCAGGATCTTCGCGACCGCCAGCGGCTCGACGCTGTCGGTCGATTCGACGAGGATCGCGCGATCCGCACCGATCGCCAGCGCCGTGCGCAGCGTTTCCTGCGCTTGCGCAACGCCCACCGACACGGCGATCACTTCCGTTGCCACGCCCGCTTCCTTCAGACGCACCGCTTCTTCAACGGCAATCTCATCGAACGGGTTCATCGACATCTTCACGTTCGCGATATCCACACCCGTGTTGTCCGACTTCACGCGGACCTTCACGTT
>NZ_QTPY01000103.1:0-286 GCF_003857765.1 Burkholderia sp. Bp9016 | reverse complement strand
TAGCGATGCGCGCTATGGGGCCGGCGCTCGTTGTAGAACTGCCGCCAGCGTTCGATGAGTACCTTGGCCTCGGCACGGCTGCGGAACCATTCCCGGTTCAACAATTCGTCACGCAGCTTGCCGTTGAAGCTCTCGACGAACCCGTTTTGCCACGGACTGCCCGGTGCGATGAAGGCAGGACCGATGGCAGCATCTCGCAGCCAGCGCATGACCTTGGCAGCGGTAAATTCGGCGCCGTTGTCAGACCGAATGAACGCGGGCTTGCCGTACAGCCGCATCAGTCGCG
>NZ_QTPY01000102.1:0-344 GCF_003857765.1 Burkholderia sp. Bp9016 | reverse complement strand
GACGAGTTCCGCGAATTCGCGGCCGTTGAAGCTCTCGTAGAAATAGCCGCGCGCATCGCCGAACACCTTCGGCTCGACGATCTTGACTTCGGGGAGTGCCGTAGCAGTTACCGTGATGGCCATGCGACCTGATCCGTAAGAATGTTCAGCAGATATTTACCGTAGCCGTTCTTCGACAGCGGTTGCGCGAGCTTCTGCACTTGCTCGGCATCGATCCAGTGCTTGCGGTACGCGATTTCCTCGGGGCAGGCGACGACCAGGCCTTGGCGCTTCTGCAGCGTCGCGATGAAGCTTGCCGCCTCGATCAGCGAATCGTGCGTGCCCGTGTCGAGCCATGCATAGCC
>NZ_QTPY01000101.1:0-364 GCF_003857765.1 Burkholderia sp. Bp9016 | reverse complement strand
CCTTCGTCTAGAGGCCTAGGACATCACCCTTTCACGGTGAGTACAGGGGTTCGAATCCCCTAGGGGACGCCAGATTCGCGGCGTTTCGTAGAAGTGTCGCAGCGCTTGCAGGGCGTGAACGTGGTCCTGCAGGTAGTAGAGCAGAAAGCTGGAGCGGTAGTTCAGTTGGTTAGAATACCGGCCTGTCACGCCGGGGGTCGCGGGTTCGAGCCCCGTCCGCTCCGCCAGAACAAGCCCGTTCAAATGAACGCTTTGAACGGGCTTTTGTATTAAAGATGTAAGCAGCACGTTGTCCCCTTCGTCTAGAGGCCTAGGACATCACCCTTTCACGGTGAGTACAGGGGTTCGAATCCCCTAGGGGACG
>NZ_QTPY01000100.1:0-400 GCF_003857765.1 Burkholderia sp. Bp9016 | reverse complement strand
TGACTGGGGTGAAGTCGTAACAAGGTAGCCGTATCGGAAGGTGCGGCTGGATCACCTCCTTTCCAGAGCTTCTCGCACAAGTTGAGCGCTCACGCTTATCGGCTGTAAATTAAAGACAGACTCAGGGGTCTGTAGCTCAGTCGGTTAGAGCACCGTCTTGATAAGGCGGGGGTCGTTGGTTCGAATCCAACCAGACCCACCATTGTCTGGCGGTAACACACCTGAGGGTATCTGTACTCAAATGGGGGCATAGCTCAGCTGGGAGAGCACCTGCTTTGCAAGCAGGGGGTCGTCGGTTCGATCCCGTCTGCCTCCACCAATCTTCAATGACAAGCATTCGAACGAAGCGTTGTTCGAGTCTTTGTCATTGGCGATTGAGCCAGTCAGAGTGATACGTCTT
>NZ_QTPY01000099.1:0-427 GCF_003857765.1 Burkholderia sp. Bp9016 | reverse complement strand
CTCTACGCCGATGATAGTGCGGATTCCCGTGTGAAAGTAGGTAATCGTCAGGCTCCCTAAGCCAGAAACCCCCGCCCAACTAGGCGGGGGTTTTTGCATTGGCGCGACGGAATGCGTGTGGAGTACTCGGCATGGATGCTTGTCGTGCTGCATGCGCTGATGCTTGCGATACCGTCGAATGCCGAGAGAGCGGAGCGCAACTTTTCGTCTGTTGTGACGATTGTTGAAGTTACTCGCAGCGCCGCTGCGGACCATTTGAATCAAGGCGCGTGCAGAAGTGCTTCACGCTGAGCCATCACCAGGCAACAGAGCGGCGCAAAGGGGCCTGCGCAGCGTATTCCTGATCCTTTTCCCAAGGCACGAAGGCAGCATGCGAGGCACCGACAGCTACAACGAATCCCTGTTCAGTACAGTCAGACTGGAGGAG
>NZ_QTPY01000098.1:0-452 GCF_003857765.1 Burkholderia sp. Bp9016 | reverse complement strand
GCACTGAACTACCTTGCGCCGTCAGAGTTTGCGGCGAAACATCGGGCAACCGCGGATGCTCCTGCCGCTTTCCAGGAACTGGTTTAAAGGGACTTTGCTAGAAGCCCATTGGCCCGATTGAAGGGGGCAGGTCAAAGGGGGTAGGTCAGCAGTGGCTCAGTTCCGGTGGAATCGGGGGGGCCCCGCGCGGTCGTGATGCAGGAGATCGATATACAGCGGGGGACCGCCTGGCCGTTACCCGCCAGGAAACATGTGGCGTGTCGCTACCGGACCTGCATCGCAGATCGGGTGAGCCGCAGTGCAGCATCAGGTTCGGAGGTGAGTCGGTGTCGCGGCTGGCTCGCACCGGCATGCGATCGATCAGCCAAAGCAATCGTAAGCGACCAGCCAACCCGTCTTGACGAGCGAGTTTAGGCGGCAGTCGAGAGAGGTTGCCAACGATGCGGCAGTAG
>NZ_QTPY01000097.1:0-494 GCF_003857765.1 Burkholderia sp. Bp9016 | reverse complement strand
GATTTACGCCAAAGCAGCGGTTGGCCATGGCCGCTTAGTTTCTATTTCTGAACCCCGTGGAAAACGGGGGGATTACCAGGGCCACGTCTAGACCTGAGCTTCGAATCTGACGTTGCTCCTCCCATGCGGTAACCGCTGCAGAGAAGGGCATCACCGGCCATTCGCCGAGCTTGATTTGCTTCATTTTGCCATCGAGCGGTGACTTGTATCGATAGACCCAAGTTCTGCGCTTGGCTCCTGCACTGATACGCAAGCCAGCGAATCCGTCGATCGGCTCGTCAGTACCCTGAGCCATGCGACGGATTTTGTTCGCATCAAACTTCATTTCCACCCCCAAATTACCTACGCCAAAACCTACGCCTTGGCTTTGGGATGGGGTGATCCTCACGCCTCGATGACAGGCTCCTGCATCACGCTACGCATCCGCCCACTTCCTCAACAGGTTGTGATAAATCCCGGTGAGCGAAATGACCACCGGGTCCTTCGCCCCTTTT
>NZ_QTPY01000096.1:0-514 GCF_003857765.1 Burkholderia sp. Bp9016 | reverse complement strand
CCGCTTATTCGTTAGGTGGACACGATACTCCCAAGAGCTTTACCCCAACTCAAGACGGGTTGCCCGGCCGCTTACGAATAAGGCTTCATTTCGCGCGGATTTCCGGCCTGTTTTGCGAAAAAGCGGGATGGGAAAATAGTGGATCTCGATCTCGACGCAGCGCCGATGGGCTAGTGCCGCGATATCGACGGACGAATACATAATGAAGGGCGCCCGCGAGCTGCCTCGGCGAGTCGCCTTTCTTCGCATGAAACGCGTGGAGATATGCCTGAAAACGGCACAGGATGCCGGGATGCGCCCGGGACGATGCGGCTGTTGGCGTTGGCTTCGGGAGATGTAGCGGCACGCATGGGCGAGACCGTGAACGGTATGTATTTGACGCGCAGCCTACTGGACTGTCCTGCTGGTGCGGTACTTGTCGACCGAATCGATTCCGCCCCGCCTGCATTTCCGTCGCGCCAATGCAAAAACCCCCGCCTAGTCGGGCGGGGGTTTCTGGCTTAGGGAGCCTGAC
>NZ_QTPY01000095.1:0-593 GCF_003857765.1 Burkholderia sp. Bp9016 | reverse complement strand
TACCGTGAGGCAGGGCTGGCTGTGCGGCGCCGTCGCAAGCGCCAGGGCGTCATGATTGAGCGCGAGCAACTGGCATTGCCGGGCGCGCCCAACGAGGTGTGGTCAATCGATTTCGTGATGGATGCGCTTTCCAACGGCCGGCGCGTGAAGTGCCTGACCGTCGTCGACGACTTCACGAAAGAGGCTGTCGACATCGTCGTCGACCACGGCATCTCAGGTTTGTATGTCGCTCGGGCATTGGACCGTGCAGCTCGCTTCCGTGGCTATCCCAAGGCGGTGCGAACCGACCAGGGACCCGAATTTACGAGCCGCGCGCTTGACCAGTGGGCGTATGCGAACGGCGTCACGCTGAAGTTGATTCAGGCGGGCAAGCCAACGCAGAATGCGTACATCGAATCGTTCAACGGCAAGTTCCGCGACGAATGCCTTAACGAGCACTGGTTCACGACGCTCGCGCACGCTCGGGCAGTCATCGCGGCATGGCGTCAGGACTTCAACGAGCAAAGGCCGCACAGCGCACTGAACTACCTTGCGCCGTCAGAGTTTGCGGCGAAACATCGGGCAACCGCGGATGCTCCTGCCGCTTTCCAGGA
>NZ_QTPY01000094.1:0-638 GCF_003857765.1 Burkholderia sp. Bp9016 | reverse complement strand
TTCAACAAGACGCAGGGCGAACTGCTCGTGCTCGACGACGCGAACCTGTCGCTGCGCGAAGGCGAGATCGTCGGGCTGCTCGGCCGTTCCGGGTCGGGCAAATCCACGTTGTTGCGCATCATCGCCGGCCTGATCGAGCCGACCGGCGGTGAAGTGACCTATCTCGGCAAGCCGCTGCGCGGCCCGGCCGAAGGCGTCGCGATGGTGTTCCAGACCTTCGCGCTGTTCCCGTGGCTGACCGTGCTGCAAAACGTGGAAGCCGGCCTCGAAGCGCTGGGCGTCGGCGCGCGCGAGCGGCGCGAACGCGCGCTCGCGGCGATCGACCTGATCGGTCTCGACGGTTTCGAGAACGCGTATCCGCGCGAGCTGTCGGGCGGGATGCGCCAGCGCGTGGGCTTTGCGCGCGCGCTCGTCGTCGACCCGACGATCCTGCTGATGGACGAGCCGTTCTCGGCACTCGACGTGCTGACCGCGGAAACGCTGCGCACCGACCTGCTCGATCTGTGGACGCAAGGCCGGATGCCGATCAAGTCGGTGCTGATCGTCACGCACAACATCGAGGAAGCGGTGTTCATGTGCGACCGGATTCTGGTGCTGTCGTCGAACCCGGGCCGCGTGATCGCCGAGATCAAGGTGCC
>NZ_QTPY01000093.1:0-646 GCF_003857765.1 Burkholderia sp. Bp9016 | reverse complement strand
GAATCAGCTCTTGTCGTACGAGAACTGGATGCCGGCGGTGCCGCCGGTCTGGATGAACAGGTCGATGAACGCGGGGACGGTCGCGCTGCGTGCCCAGTCGCGCTGCAGTTCGCAGAACAATTGCGCGACGCTGATCATCCGGCCGCCGGCCTGCTCGATGCGGCGCAGCGCGGCTTCGTGCGCGGCCACCGACGTGCCGCCGACCGCATCGACGACCACGTAGACCTCGTAGCCGGCCTTCAGTGCGTCGAGCGCGGGGAAGGTCAGGCACGCCTCGGTCCAAAGTGCGGTCATGACGAGTTTCTTGCGGCCGGTGGCTTCGACGGCCTTGCGGAACTCGACGTCTTCCCACGAGTTGATGCTGGTGCGGTCGCAGGTCGGATAGCCTTCGAGGGCGGCGCGCAGTTGCGGGATCGGCGGCTTGTTCAGGCCGGTCTTCACGTTGACGGTGGAGTGGACGATCGGCAGGCCGTAAGCGACGGCGGCCTTCGAGGCGCCGACGATGTTGTTGATCAGCAGCTGGCGATCCATCGAGGCGATGGAGTTCACCTGGACCGGCTGGTAATCGATGACGATGAACGCCGCGTTCTGCGGGGTGAGCAGGTGGTCGTTCGCGGGGTCGCGAATCGGTTCGCTTGCCATGGTT
>NZ_QTPY01000092.1:0-695 GCF_003857765.1 Burkholderia sp. Bp9016 | reverse complement strand
CCCGATGTGCACATCACCCAAGGCGGTGCGAACGCCGGCTTCACGTCGCTGAACAACGCGCTGGACTACTTGCAGGCGAACCCGGACAAGACCGTCTGGGCAATCAACTGGGACGCACCGAACTTCCCGCCTACCGACGCGCAGATCAACGAGAATCTCGTCGTCCTGTTCCTCGCCGGCCCGAACTTCAACACCGAGCGCGAACCGCTCGCGTGGATCAGCAGGGCCGCAACCGGCAATACACAGGCGTTTGAGCGGAAGGTCGGCACGACGCGCGCCGTACAGGCATGGAAGGCAACCATCGATGAAGCAGCGCGCAATGCCGGTGTGGCGGTTCCGGACCTCGAATACATCTTCCACGACGCCGGCAAAGGCAGCGACGCATCGTCGTCCCGTCTTGCCGCGCTCTCGCAAACGTTGACCGAAACGCTTCCGGAATACGACTACATGAAGCAGACCTTCAACACGACCGGGCTGCTTGGCGACATGGGAACCGGCAGCGCATTGACCAACGTGGCGCTCGCGATCGGCCGGATCAATCACTTCGGCGGCAACGCGCTCGTCGCCGGCACGACCGACCCTGAGCATCCCGTCGCGGTTGTCGTCAGGCCGCCGTCGAAGCTCACGCCGATCGATCCGACGAAGGACTGGTTCCGCGCACGCGGCGGGAACAACGCCTACCTGCCGTGGTGGGG
>NZ_QTPY01000091.1:0-719 GCF_003857765.1 Burkholderia sp. Bp9016 | reverse complement strand
AGCAGCGCGCCGGCGCCCGGCACGACCGGTTCGAGATCGAGTTCGCGCAGCATCGCGTAGGTGGTCGCGATCGCGGCCGTGATCACCGGCTTGCCCGTCATCGCCTCGACCTTTGCGACGGCCGGCAGCGACGGCATCTGCACGCAGGCGGACAGCACGATCGCATCGGCGTCCTGGTACGGCAGCGTCTTCACGATGTCCGGCAGGCGCGCCGGGTCGTGGCGGCCGACGTCCAGGTTGTCCGGAATTTCCAGCGCGCGGTACGCGATCACGTCGTAGCCTTCATTGCGGATGTAGTCGACCACCAGCTCGGTCAGCGGCAACATGTACGGCGCGACCACCACGATGCGCTTCGCGCCGATCACCTTCAATGCGTCGACGAGCGCGCCGGCGCTGGTGATGACGGACGCGTCGCCGCCGTTCTCCTGCGTGCGCTCGCGCAGACGCTTCTGCGACACGCGGTGGTAGCCATGGCCCATCGCCATGATCGCGACGAGGCAGGCATAGCCGAGCACGTCGACGCGCGCGTCGCTCAGCTCCATCGCGCAGCGGTCGGATTCGGCATCCATCGCCGCCAGTTCTTCCTTGACGACCTTCTTCATCCGCATCCGGCTCGAGTGATACGTGAAGCGTTCGGGCCGGATCGTTTCGCGCAACCGCAGCATCGCGGGAATCTCGGTTTCCATCGTCGTGTTGGAACTCGGCACGATCTGGCCGAT
>NZ_QTPY01000090.1:0-721 GCF_003857765.1 Burkholderia sp. Bp9016 | reverse complement strand
AACAGCCGGATGCTACGTCCGTCGGCAAGTTGGTCGTGCATGAAGTCCATCGACCAGACCTGATTGACGGCAGACGGCACCGCCAGCGGTTCCGGGACCTGCCTGACCAGTCGCTTGCGCGGCTTGATTCGCAGGTTCAACTCCAGTTCGCAATAGATCCGGTACACGCGCTTGTGATTCCAGCCGAAGCCTTTCACGTTGCGCAGGTACAGGAAGCACAGTCCGAAGCCCCAGTTCCGGTGGTTGTCCGTCAGGCGCAGCAGCCAGTTCGCAATCTCGTCGTTCTCGGCGCTGCGCCGACCGACGTACCGATAACAGGCCTGGCTGATCCCAAATGCCTCACATGCCAGCCGGATCGATACGCCCCGGCTGCACACCGCATGCATGGCCATCTCACGCCGGCAAGATGGCCTCAATCTTTTTTTGCGAGCGCCTCCGCTACGATCTCGGCCTTGATCTTCTCCTCGACGTACATCTTGCGCAGCCGGGCGTTCTCGGCCTCCAGTTCCTTCATCCGCGCGATCAGCGAAACGTCCATGCCGCCGTACTTCGAACGCCATTTGTAGAACGTCGCCGTGCTGATGCCCAACTCCCGGCACAGGTCCGGCACCGACAGCCCCGATTCCACGCGCTTGAGCGCGTCCATGATCTGGCTGTCCGTGAATCTCGATTTCTTCATTCCGTAGAACTCCCTCAACAAGAAAATTCTACTTCTGATCAC
>NZ_QTPY01000089.1:0-764 GCF_003857765.1 Burkholderia sp. Bp9016 | reverse complement strand
TCGATGGGCGAGGTCGCGCCGGCCGGGATGTTCCGCTTCGCGGACGTGATGGCGCGCGGCCGCGATTCGCTCGACGTCGCGGCGCTCGATGCGACCGGCGCGACGCTCTCGGCGACCGACCCGATCAACATCCAGTTCACGAGCGGCACGACCGGCAGCCCGAAGGGCGCGACGCTCACGCATCGCAACGTCGTCAACAATGCGCGTTTCATCGCGATGGCGATGCGCTTCACCGAGCAGGATTCGCTGTGCATTCCGGTGCCGCTGTATCACTGCTTCGGGATGGTGCTGGCGGTGCTCGCGTGTGTGTCGACGGGTGCGGCGATGGTGTTCCCCGGCGAGGCGTTCGATCCGGTCGCGACGCTCGCGGCGGTGGCCGACGAACGCTGCACCGCGCTGCACGGCGTGCCGACGATGTTCATCGCGGAGCTCGATCATCCGGCGTTCCCGAAATTCGACCTGTCGACGCTGCGCACCGGCATCATGGCCGGCTCGCCGTGTCCGATCGAGACGATGAAGCGCGTGGTGTCGCAGATGCATCTGTCGGAAATCACGATCGCGTACGGGATGACGGAGACGAGCCCTGTGTCGTTCCAGAGCTCGACCGACGATCCGCTGGAGAAGCGCACGACGACGGTCGGGCGCATCCAGCCGCACCTGGAAGTGAAGGTCGTCGATCCGAACGGCGATATCGTGCCGGTCGGTGCGACGGGCGAGCTGTGCACGAAGGGCTATTCGGTGATGCTCGGCTACTGGGACGACGA
>NZ_QTPY01000088.1:0-773 GCF_003857765.1 Burkholderia sp. Bp9016 | reverse complement strand
GGCAAGACCGCAGTCGTCACGGGCGCCGCAAGCGGCATCGGCAAGGAAATCGCACTCGAACTCGCGAAAGCGGGTGCGGCCGTCGCGATCGCCGACCTGAACCAGGACGGCGCAAACGCGGTTGCCGACGAGATCAACAAGGCAGGCGGCAAGGCGATCGGCGTCGCGATGGACGTGACCAACGAGGACGCGGTCAACAGCGGCATCGACAAGGTGGCCGAGGCGTTCGGCTCGGTCGACATCCTGGTGTCGAACGCAGGCATCCAGATCGTCAACCCGATCGAGAACTACTCGTTCGCCGACTGGAAGAAGATGCAGGCGATCCACGTTGACGGCGCGTTCCTGACGACCAAGGCCGCGCTCAAGCACATGTACAAGGACGATCGCGGCGGCGTCGTGATCTACATGGGTTCGGTGCACTCGCACGAAGCGTCGCCGCTGAAGTCGGCGTACGTGACGGCCAAGCACGGCCTGCTCGGACTGGCACGCGTGCTGGCGAAGGAAGGCGCGAAGCATAACGTGCGCTCGCACGTGGTGTGTCCGGGCTTCGTGCGCACGCCGCTGGTCGACAAGCAGATTCCGGAGCAGGCGAAGGAACTCGGGATCAGCGAAGAGGAAGTCATCAAGAAGGTGATGCTGGGCAACACGGTCGACGGCGTGTTCACGACGGTGCAGGACGTCGCGCAAACGGTGCTGTTCCTGTCGGCCTTCCCGAGCGCCGCGCTCACCGGCCAGTCGTTCGTCGTCAGCCACGGCTGGTTCATGCAGTAACG
>NZ_QTPY01000087.1:0-806 GCF_003857765.1 Burkholderia sp. Bp9016 | reverse complement strand
TGCTTCAGCAGCCAGCCGCCCGCGATGCCGCCGAGCGCGAGCCCGATCGACTGCGTGGTGTTGTAGACGCCCGTGGCCGCGCCCTTGCGCGAACCGGGCGCTAGCTTCGATACGAGCGACGGCTGCGACGCTTCCAGGATGTTGAAACCCAGGAAGTAGATGAAAAGAATCGCCGCCACAATCAGGATGGTATGCGGCGCGCTGCCCAGCAGCAATTGGCCGATCAGGATAGCCAGGATGCCGCCGAGCAGCACCGGCTTCATCTTGCCCCGTTTTTCCGCGACGATGATCGCGGGGACCATCATCACGAACGCGAGCCCCATTACCGGCAGGTAGACCTTCCAGTGCGACGCGACCGGCAGCCCGCCGTCGACCAGCAGGCGCGGCACGACGAGGAACAGCGCCGTCTGCGTCGCGTGCAGCACCAGCACGCCGAAGTTCAGGCGCAGCAGCTCGACGTTGTGCAGTACCTCGGCGAACGGCGCGGGCACGTGCACTGGCTTCGCCGCGTCAGGCACGATCCACAGCACGACGCCGATCGCGAGGATCGACAGCACGCCGACGATCGCGAACAGGCCGCTCATCCCGACCCAGTGGAACACGATCGGCGCGCCGACGATCGCGACCGCGAACGACACGCCGATCGAGCCGCCGACCATCGCCATCGCCTTGGTGCGGTTCTGCTCGGAGGTCAGGTCGGCGATGAACGCGAGCACCGCGGACGACACGGCGCCCATCCCCTGGATCACGCGGCCGACGATGATCCACGTGATGTCGTGCGCAGACGCGGCGACGAAGCTGCCGAG
>NZ_QTPY01000086.1:0-958 GCF_003857765.1 Burkholderia sp. Bp9016 | reverse complement strand
GCTTCACTCGCTCGACGATGCCTTCATCGCGCAAAAGCTTCAGGTTCGCGACGGCAACGGCCGCCGCGACCGGGTGGCCCGAATACGTGAGGCCGTGATTGAATTCGCCGTTGTCGATGATCGGGCGCGCGATGCGCTCGTGAATGCCGACCGCGCCCATCGGCACGTAGCCCGACGTCAGGCCCTTGGCCATCGTGATCAGGTCCGGCTCGAAACCGAAATGCTGATGCGCGAACCATTCGCCGGTGCGCCCGAACCCGCCGATCACTTCGTCCGCGACGAGCAGGATGTCGTACTTGCGGCAGATCCGCTGGATTTCCGGCCAGTACGTCGACGGCGGGAAGATCACGCCGCCCGCGCCCTGGAACGGCTCGCCTATGAACGCGGCGACGTTCTCCGCGCCCAGTTCGAGGATCTTCGCTTCGAGTTGCTGCGCACGTGCGAGGCCGAACGCTTCGGGCGTCTCGCCGGCCTGCGCTTCGCCGAAGAAGTACGGCTGGTCGATGTGCACGATGTGCTCGACCTTCGACGGCATCTGCTCGTGCATGTAGCCCATCCCGCCGAGCGTGCCGCCGGCGATCGTCGAGCCGTGATAACCGTTCCTGCGCGAAATCACGTATTTCTTCTGCGGCTTGCCCTGTACGCGCCAGTACTGGTGCACGAGGCGCAGCACGGTGTCGTTGCCTTCCGAGCCGCTATTGCAATAGAAGAAGTGGTTGAAGCCTGCGGGCGTCACTTCGGCGAGCATTGCCGACAGCTCGATCACCGGCGGGTGCGTGGTCTTGAAGAACGTGTTGTAGAACGGCAGTTCCTGGAGCTGGCGATACGCGGCGTCGGCCAGTTCCTTGCGGCCGTAGCCGACGTTCACGCACCAGAGGCCGGCCATCCCGTCGATCACCTTGTTGCCGTCCGAGTCCCACAGGTAGACGCCGTCGGCCTTCACGATCACGCGGCTGCC
>NZ_QTPY01000085.1:0-973 GCF_003857765.1 Burkholderia sp. Bp9016 | reverse complement strand
ATTCAGACTCCAATGTTGAATCGTTCCGGGTAAAGCAGCGCAAACTGGGTCATCGCGCTCTTCCAATCGTGCCGGGAACCGGTCCACTTGGCCACGACGTTGCGCAGCGCCAGCCAGATCAGTTTGAGCGCGGCCTCGTCCGACGGGAAGTGGCCGCGCGCCTTGATGATCTTCCGAAGCTGCATGTGCAGCGACTCGATCGCGTTGGTCGTGTATACAATTTTCCGGATGTCAGGTGCGAAGGCGTAGAACGGAATCACCTGATCCCAGGCCCGGCGCCAGAGGGCGGCAATCGGGGGGTATTTCGTACCCCACGGGCTCGCGTCGAACGCATCCAGCGCCACGGTGGCCGCTTCGGCCGACGGTGCCCGATAGACCTCCTTGAGCGCCGCTGCAACCGATTTCCTGTCTTTCCAGCTGGCGAAGTCCAGCGAGTTCCGGATCAGATGCACGATGCAGGTCTGGACCGTCGTTTCCGGGAACACCGTGTTGATCGCTTCCGGGAAGCCCTTCAAGCCATCGACCACGGCGATCAGGATGTCCTGCACGCCGCGCAGCTTCAGGTCGTTCACCACCCGCAGCCAGAACTTGGCCCCCTCGGTCTGCTCGATCCAAAGGCCCAGCACGTCACGCGTGCCGTCGCGGCGCACGCCCAGCGCCAGGTAGATCGCCTTGTTGCGCACAACGCCTTCGTCGCGGATCTTGACGCGCAAGGCGTCGAAGAACACGACCGGATACATCGGCTCGAGCGGCCGCTGCTGCCACTCACGCACTTCGTCGATCACCGCGTCAGTGACGGTGCTGATGAAGTCCGGCGACACTTCGATGCCGTACATCTCCTGCAGGAAGCCCTGAATCTCCCGCACGCTCATGCCGCGGGCGTACATCGCGATGATCTTGTCGTCGAAGCCGGTAAAGCGCCGTTCGCCCTTGGCGATCAGCACCGGATCGAAGGTGCCTTCGCGGTCGCGCG
>NZ_QTPY01000084.1:0-978 GCF_003857765.1 Burkholderia sp. Bp9016 | reverse complement strand
CAGATCGCCGACGAGACCGTAATCGGCCACGCTGAAGATCGGCGCCTCCGGATCCTTGTTGATCGCGACGATCACCTTCGAATCCTTCATGCCGGCCAGGTGCTGGATCGCACCCGAGATGCCCACCGCGATGTACAGCTGCGGCGCGACGATCTTGCCGGTCTGGCCGACCTGATAGTCGTTCGGCACGTAGCCTGCATCCACTGCCGCGCGCGATGCGCCGAGTGCCGCCGACAGCTTGTCCGCCAGCGGCTCCAGCACCTTCGTGTAGTTTTCACCGCTGCCCAGACCGCGGCCGCCCGACACGATGATGCTTGCCGACGTCAGCTCCGGACGGTCCAGCTTCGTCACCTCACGGCTCACGAATTGCGACTTGCCTGCGTCGGCTGCCGCTTCGATCTTCTCGACCGATGCGCTGCCGCCTTCCGCGGCTACCGGATCGAAACCCGTCGCACGCACCGTGATGACCTTGATCGGGTCGCTCGACTGCACCGTCGCGATCGCGTTGCCCGCGTAGATCGGGCGCTCGAACGTATCGGCCGAGTCCACTGCCGTGATGTCCGAGATCTGCGCGACATCCAGCTTCGCGGCGATGCGCGGCGCGATGTTCTTGCCGTACGCGGTCGCCGGCGCGAGGATGTGCGAGTAATCCTTCGCGATGTTCAGCGCGGTCGCCTCGACGTTTTCCGCCAGGCCCGCTTCGAGTTGCGGCGCGTCGGCCAGGAGTACCTTCGATACGCCCGCAATCTTCGACGCCGCATCGGCCGCGCCCTGCGCGTTGTGGCCCGCGACCAGCACGTGAATGTCGCCGCCGATCTTCGCCGCCGCCGCCACCGCGTTCAGCGTCGCGGCCTTGATCGACGCGTTGTCGTGTTCTGCAATCACCAGAATCGTCATTTCTTTGCGCTCCCTCTTACAGCACCTTGGCTTCGGTCTTCAGCTTCTCGACCAGCGTCTTCACGTCCGGCACCTTCACGC
>NZ_QTPY01000083.1:0-1072 GCF_003857765.1 Burkholderia sp. Bp9016 | reverse complement strand
GACGTTGCTGTCGGTCGGTGCTATCTGACAGAGGCGCAACTCAAATCGTTGCGCATTGAGGCGGATTGGCGGATGGGGGAAGGTATCCCCGATGACAACCCGAACAAGAAGTACTTCGAATATTTCGCGCGCGGGAAATTTGACGATCTACCGATGCACGAATGGGTACACGTCAAGAACAGCGAAGGCACGATTCCCGACGCGATCAAGGACGAACGCGAAGGCGAGCTCTATCTGAAGGTCGGGGGTGTGATTTGAAAACGCTGATCGCTACGTGGCCGCGACGTGCAGCCATTGCCGCGTCGACATGGATGCTTGTCACCGTGCTCATGGCCACGTTGATGGCACATGTTGAACAACCCGACCCGGCATATTTGGAAATAGGGGATTGGATGAAACGATTCGTTGTCTTGCCTGCCTTGGCCGCCCTTGCGGTGTTTATGTTCACCACGGCCATGATGCGTCCTGCACAGGCCACGCCCACCCCGGAGCTTGCAGGCAACGCCGCGCGAGCAGTAGAAGAACCGGCGATGCCGTTCGTCGCGCAGGTTGTCGGCCTGATGTGGTTGAATCCTTTGCAGCGTATGGACTATCCAACCGAATGGCAATTGTTGTGGACGCAAGGGCTTACCACACCGAACAAGAATGACGACATGGTTCGCACGGATCCGAAGTCCTTTACGACACTGCAATCGGTTGCGGGTATCGCATACGGCAACGAAGGCGAAGAAACCTTCAAGGGCTTCTACCACAAGTACATGTTCAAGTTCCCCCTGCTGCTTAGCTCGCGCTATTCCGCCAACCCAAAATATTTCTACACAGTGGCCCCCGCCGATAAGAAACACTGGCGCGAACTGGCGGGAATTCGTGTCGAGCTTGCGATTCCGGATCGACTCGAACCCGACGACTCGCGAAGCTACTTGAGCGATTCGATTCGAAAGACGTTTTCGATCGGAAACACGTACTTCCCGAAGATGTGGAGCAACCCCACGCCTCCCGATGTGCACATCACCCAAGGCGGTGCGAACGCCGGCTTCACGTCGCTGAACAACGCGCTGGACTACTTGCAGGC
>NZ_QTPY01000082.1:0-1094 GCF_003857765.1 Burkholderia sp. Bp9016 | reverse complement strand
AACCGCCGGCAGGAAGATCACATCGAGCTGATCGCGTCGGAAAACTACACGAGCCCGGCCGTGATGGCCGCGCAGGGCTCGCAGCTCACGAACAAGTACGCGGAAGGTTATCCGGGCAAGCGCTACTACGGCGGCTGCGAGTACGTGGACATCGTCGAGCAACTGGCGATCGATCGCGTGAAGCAGCTGTTCGGCGCGGAAGCCGCGAACGTGCAGCCGAACTCGGGTTCGCAGGCGAACCAGGGCGTGTTTTTCGCGATGCTCAAGCCGGGCGACACGATCATGGGCATGAGCCTCGCGCACGGCGGTCACCTGACGCACGGCTCGCCGGTGAACATGTCGGGCAAGTGGTTCAACGTCGTCAGCTACGGCCTGAACGAAAACGAAGACATCGACTACGAAGCCGCGGAAAAGCTCGCGCAGGAGCACAAGCCGAAGCTGATCGTCGCGGGCGCATCGGCGTTCGCGCTGAAGATCGACTTCGAGCGTCTGGCGAAGATCGCGAAGTCGGTCGGGGCCTACTTGATGGTCGACATGGCGCACTACGCCGGCCTGATCGCAGCGGGCGTGTATCCGAACCCGGTGCCGCACGCGGACTTCGTGACGACCACCACGCACAAGAGCCTGCGCGGCCCGCGCGGCGGCGTGATCCTGATGAAGTCGGAATACGAGAAGCAGATCAATTCGGCAATCTTCCCGGGCATTCAAGGCGGCCCGCTGATGCACGTGATCGCGGCGAAGGCCGTGGCGTTCAAGGAAGCGCTGTCGCCGGAATTCAAGGAATACCAGCAGAAGGTGGTCGAGAACGCACGCGTGCTGGCGGAAACGCTGGTCAAGCGCGGCCTGCGGATCGTGTCGGGCCGCACCGAAAGCCACGTGATGCTGGTGGACCTGCGCGCGAAGAACATCACGGGCAAGGCCGCGGAAGCGGCGCTCGGCGCAGCGCACATCACGGTGAACAAGAACGCGATCCCGAACGATCCGGAAAAGCCGTTCGTCACCAGCGGCATCCGTCTGGGCTCGCCGGCGATGACGACGCGCGGCTTCGGCCCGGCGGAAGCCGAGACGGTCGGCAACCTGATCGCCGACGTGCT
>NZ_QTPY01000081.1:0-1108 GCF_003857765.1 Burkholderia sp. Bp9016 | reverse complement strand
GCCTACATCGCGCGCCGGCTCCAGCGATGTCCGTTTTGTTCAACTTCCAATGCTGATTTATTGACACAGTAAGACTAGGGGCTGAATGAGTCTTTACTTGTTCTGATCCAAAAGCGCTGCAGGCCTTCTGGTTTGTGGCGCTTTTTCTTTACATGGGACCTCCGTGAGTCGAAGTGGAATTCTCTGCTCGTTCCGGGTGACGTCCTCGGGCCAAGGCGGCGTGTATCCCCGCAAGTGCTTTCATGTCTTCGTCCGAAAGACTCGCGTCCAGCGCCATGGCTTGGAGTACCTCGTGTTTTAGTGTTGAAATTTCGGCGGGCAGCCGGAAGATGCGCTGAGATTTGCGCGCGACGGTGACAAGTTCGCGCGCAAGCTCGTCCGTGAGTTCCAGCGCTACCGACATCATCTCCAGGAATTGTTCGCCGTCCGGAGTCCTCTTTCCGGTCTCCACCGCGCTTACGTACGTGTCGTCCACACCAATGCGTATCGCCAGTGCGGTCTGAGTAAGCCCCAAAATTTTCCGCCTGGCTCGAATGAAGTCGCCGAGCGCGCTCATAAGATCCGTCCTGCAATTGTTGACGATGAATGCGATAAGCGTAGCGGGATCAAGGCAATTTCGCAAATCCAAGACTCATATGTTTTTTTGGATCGTTTTGCATCGAGATTTAAAAACGCAGAAAAGCATTTTTGACGATACAAATTAATAGATGTTTTTTGATCCAGTGTCGCTGACAGTTATCGGCTGATCGTCAGTAGTGGGGACGACATCGACGCGACCTTGGGTAAGGCGAATCAGGCACGCGCCCACGACTTTTCGAAGATTACGGGACGCTTTCCCGTGCGAGTCTTCCTGCCGAACTCGAACGTAACTTCTGAGGCGTTTCTCCGGGCCACGTCCTGTTGCACGGGCATGAGCAGGAAGCGTTTGGCGATGCAGGCTGCGCTGGCACGGACATCTGCGTGGAGATGAACGGCAAAGGCCAGTATGGATGGCCGCGCATGTGGAAGGGTAATCCCCCCGAGAAACCGGAGTGATCAGAAGTAGAATTTTCTTGTTGAGGGAGTTCTACGGAATGAAGAAATCGAGATTCACGGACAGCCAGATCAT
>NZ_QTPY01000080.1:0-1165 GCF_003857765.1 Burkholderia sp. Bp9016 | reverse complement strand
GCCTGCAAGTAGTCCAGCGCGTTGTTCAGCGACGTGAAGCCGGCGTTCGCACCGCCTTGGGTGATGTGCACATCGGGAGGCGTGTCGCGGCTCCAAAGCGTCTTGGGTGACGGCGGACCGATTTCGAAGAAATTCATCATCCGATCGACCATGCGCGATTTGGCAAAGGCCGGATCAAGCCGGAGCGGAACGGCAGCCTCGACCCGTATGCCCGCCAGTTCGCGCCAATTACGCGGGTTTTCGGACTTTACCGTGTAGAAGTAGCTCGCGTTACTGAAGTAGCGGGCGCGCAGGAGGAGGATGAATTTGTCGATGTACTTGGCGTAGAAGCCATTGAACGTCTCCTTTCCCCTATTGCCGTATGCGATACCCGCAACCGATTGCAGCGTAGTAAAGGACTGCGGATCGGTACGGACCATATCGTCATTCTTGTTTGGCGCAACAAGCCCTTGCGTCCACAACAATTGCCATTCGGTCGGATAGTCCATACGTTGCAATGGATTCAACCACATCAGTCCGACAACCTGCGCGAAGAATGGCTTCGCCGGTTCTTCTACTACTTTCGCGGTGCTCCCTGCAGGTGCTTGGACAGGCGAGGCTTGTACAGGACGCGTCATGGCCGTGGTGAACATAAACACCGCAAGGGCGGCCAAGGCAGGCAAGACAACGAATCGTTTCATCCAATCTCCTATTTCCAAGTGGGCAGGGTCGGGTTGCTCTACGTGAGCCATCAGCGTGGCCATGAGCACGGTGACAAGCACCCATGTCGAAACGGCGGCGGCGACACGTCGCGGCCATGTAGCGATCAGCATCTTCATACGGCACCTCCGACCTTCAAATAAAGCTGACCCTCACGCTCATCGAAGATCGCGGCCGGCATCTTGCCTTCGCTTTCTTCGGTATGTACCCATTCGTGGAGAGGCGTTCTATTGAGCGTCCCCGACGCAAAATAGTCGGCATACGTCTTGTTCGGATTCTCCGAGGGAATCCCGCCCCCCATCCGCCAATCGGCCTCAATCCGCAAGTCGTAGAGTTGATCGGGCGTCAAATAGCACCGACCGACGGCAACGTCATACGCAAGCGCCTTTTCGGCATGCTCCGGATTGGTCATCGTCGTCGAGTGGTTGGTTGGGCTATTGGTCGCACCGCGATCGAGCCAGTCGAC
>NZ_QTPY01000079.1:0-1172 GCF_003857765.1 Burkholderia sp. Bp9016 | reverse complement strand
TCGACCGCGAGTGCGACGCCCATCCCGCCGCCGATGCACAGCGACGCCAGCCCGCGCTTCGCGTCGCGCTTGACCATCTCGTGCAGCAGCGTCACCAGGATCCGGCAGCCCGATGCCCCGATCGGGTGACCGATCGCGATCGCTCCGCCGTTCACGTTCACCTTCGACGTGTCCCACCCCATCTGCTTGTGCACCGCCAGCGCCTGCGCCGCGAATGCCTCGTTGATTTCCATCAGGTCCAGGTCGCCCGGCGTCCACCCCGCACGCTCCAGGCAGCGGCGCGAAGCCGGCACCGGACCCATCCCCATCACGCTCGGATCCACCCCCGCGTTCGCGTACGCCTTGATCCGCGCAAGCGGCGTCAGGCCAAGGGCCGCCGCCTTCTGCGCCGACATCACCAGCACCGCTGCCGCGCCGTCGTTCAGACCCGACGCATTCGCCGCCGTCACCGAGCCGTCCTTCGAGAACGCCGGCTTCAGCCCTGACAGCGATTCCGCCGTCACGCCGTGACGCACGAATTCGTCCGTCGCGAACTGCAGCGGCTCGCCCTTGCGCTGCGGAATCGACACCGGCACGATCTCGTCGTTGAAACGACCGGCCTTCTGCGCGGCTTCCGCCTTGTTCTGCGACAACGCCGCAAATGCGTCCTGCTCTTCGCGCGTGATCCCGTATTCCTTCGCCACGTTCTCCGCCGTGATGCCCATGTGGTACTGGTTGTACACGTCCCACAGACCGTCGACGATCATCGTGTCGACCAGCTTCGCGTCGCCCATCCGGAACCCGTCTCGCGAGCCCGGCAGCACGTGCGGCGACGCGCTCATGTTTTCCTGGCCGCCTGCGATCACGATCTCCGCGTCGCCCGCCGCGATCGCGTTCGCCGCCAGCATCACGGCCTTCAGGCCCGAGCCGCACACCTTGTTGATCGTCATCCCCGGCACGGCATTCGGCAGGCCGGCCTTGATCAGCGACTGGCGCGCCGGGTTCTGCCCCGAACCTGCCGTCAGCACCTGACCCATGATCACTTCGCTCACCTGATCGGGCTTCACGCCCGAGCGCTCCAGCACCGCGCGAATCACCGTCGCGCCCAGTTCCGGTGCCGCAACCTTCGCGAGCGAGCCGCCGAATTTGCCGACCGCGGTCCGCGCGGCCGATACGATCACTACGTCCGTCAT
>NZ_QTPY01000078.1:0-1196 GCF_003857765.1 Burkholderia sp. Bp9016 | reverse complement strand
AACGGCTCGGCAATTTTGTTGCGTCACGCCGGGTTCAGCGGTAGAGCCCGGCCGGCGAAGGTATTTCCCGCCAGATTTCCTGCATTACGCGCCCTGCGGACGCACGAATCCCAACGTTCTCAGCCGCGTCAGGTTGTAGGCCGCCATCGTCAGCGTGAGCAACTGATCAACTTTCTCCAAGCCTCTCACCATCACCTGCCGGATCGGCCCGATCCGTTTGCCCCAGCCGAAGCACTGTTCGATGCATTTCCGTTTGCGCTGGCTCAGTGCGTAACCGAGATGCCGCGTCGTCCGACCATCGATTGCACTTCCGCCGGTGCGCTTCGTGTTGCGTGCGACGTGCGGCGTCACGTTGTATTCGCGGCAGGCCTTCACAAATCCACGCGTGTCGTACGCCTTGTCTGCGCCCACCGTAATACGCACGTCCGAACCCGACACATCGCGCAGCATGTCCGTCGCCACTTTGCGTTCCGCTCGGCCATTCGCCTCGCTGGCCTGAACGTTCACGACCAGACCGTGCCGGTTATCCGTCAGCACATGGCCCAGGTAACTCGGCAAGGCTGGCGCGGCATTGCTCTTGCGATAGAGCCGGCTCTCACCGTCGCTCTTCGATTCGTGCGTTTCATTACTGCGCGATTCGCCATGCCAATTGTCAGGCGGACGATCATCGTCCCCGCCATCCTTGCGCCGGATGCTCTTGTGGCTGGCCCACGCATGGATCAAGGTGCCGTCCACACTGAAGTGCTCGCCCGACAGCAAGCCGCGTTTATGCGCCGTTTCCACCGTCGCGTTGAACAGGTCAGTCACTGCGTCGAACTCGATCAGTCGATCCCGGTTCTTGCTGAACACCGAGTGATTCCACACCGCGTCTTCGATCGACAGGCCGACGAACCAACGGAACAAAAGGTTGTACGAGATCTGCTCGACCAGTTGCCGCTCGCTGCGAATGCTGTATAGCACCTGAAGTAGCATCGCCCGCATCAGCTTCTCCGGCGCAATGCTCGGCCGACCGCCTTTGATGTCCGCTTCGTACATCGCCGAGAACTTGGCATCCATATTCGACAGCGCCTCGTTCATCCAAGTCCGGATCGGGCGCAGCGGATGCGTTTGCGGTACGAACTCCTCCAGTCTGACTGTACTGAACAGGGATTCGTTGTAGCTGTCGGTGCCTCGCATGCTGCCTTCGTGCCTTGGGA
>NZ_QTPY01000077.1:0-1224 GCF_003857765.1 Burkholderia sp. Bp9016 | reverse complement strand
GTGGCTAGATAGAAATGTCCGCTTTTGGCTACATAGAAATGTCCGCTTTCGGACCGCGTAAGCTGACCGGCCGCCGGCTTCCCGGCGCCGGAGGCTGCGATGGCTGCAACGGAACGGATCACGATGACGATGCGCGAGCTGGACCGATTCAAGGTCATTCAGGACGTAGCCGACGGCAAGCTCAAGCCATGGCGTGCGGCAGAACGGCTGGAGTTGACGACGCGGCAGGTTCGCCGGCTGGTCGCCCGGCTGCGTGAGCATGGTCCGGCGGGTTTGGTGTCGGGACACCGATCGAAGCCCGGCAATCGTCGCCTGGATCCAGGAGCCGCCGACCGGGCGCTGTCGATCATCCGCGATCGTTACGCCGATTTTGGGCCGACGCTGACCTGCGAGAAGCTCTGGGAATGCCACGGCATTCGGCTGGCCAAGGAAACGGTCAGGAAGCTGATGACGGAGGCTGGATTGTGGATTCCGCGCCGGCAACGACCGCCGAAGGTTTATCAGCCGCGAGCGCGCCGGGCGTGCCTGGGCGAGTTGATTCAGATCGACGGCAGCGATCATCGGTGGTTCGAGGAACGGGCGCCGGCCTGCACGCTGCTGGTGTATGTGGACGATGCGACGAGCCGATTGATGATGCTGCACTTCACGCAGACCGAATCGACCTTCAGCTACTTCGAGGCAACGCGGACGTATATCGAACACCATGGCAAACCGGGAGCGTTCTACAGCGACAAGGCCAGCGTGTTTCGCAACGTGAAGCCGGGCAAGACTGGCAATCGCGTGACGCCATTTGGCCGGGCGATGTACGAGCTGAACATCGACACGTTCTGCGCGAACAGCAGTTCGGCCAAGGGACGTGTCGAGCGAGCGCACCTGACGTTGCAGGATCGATTGGTCAAGGAGATGCGATTGCGCGGGATCAACACGGTGGCCGACGCCAACGCTTACGCGCCCTCCTTCATGGCCGCCTACAACGCACGCTTCGCGAAGCCGCCGAAGAGCGACTTCAATGCACACCGGCCGCTGCGGCCTGACGAGAGTCTCGACTTGGTGCTGACGTGGCGCGAGCCGCGCAAAGTGACGAAGTCGCTCACGGTGCAGTACGACCGGGTGATGTACTTGCTGGAAGACACGCCGGAGAACCGGAAGCTGATCGACCGCCAGATCGAGGTCTGGGAGTACCCGGATGGGCGGATCGAACTCCGGGCTGACGATCGTGTGTTG
>NZ_QTPY01000076.1:0-1238 GCF_003857765.1 Burkholderia sp. Bp9016 | reverse complement strand
AATGAGCGGCCCCCAGTAAACAGTGCCATGATGTAAGCGAGTTTTCGGCGGACTTTTTCAGTATGAAAGGAGCCGTACGATGAAACGCAAGCGCTTCAGTGTCGAGCAGATTGTGGCGGTGTTGAAACAGGCCGAAGCAGGCATGCCGGTCGCGGAACTGATTCGTCACGTGGGCATTTCGGAGCAAACCTTCTATCGCTGGAAGAAGGTGTATGCCGGTTTGCAGACGGACCAGGTGCGACAGCTCAAGCAGCTTCAAGACGAGAACGCCCAACTGAAGAAGGTGGTCGCGGAGCTGACGTTGGACAAGGCGATGCTGACCGACGTATTGAAAAAAAAGTGGTGAAGTCCTCGCCGAGGCGCCACGTCGTGGATTATCTAAAGTCCGCCTATGGAGTAGCAGAGCGGCGTGCCTGCCGCCTGGTGGCCATATCGCGCTCGGTGTACCAGTATCGCAGCCACCGCGACCCGCAGACTGCATTGCGGCAGCGCATGTGTGAAATCGCGGCGACGCGGGTGCGCTATGGTTACCGCAAGATACGCGTGCTACTGCTACGGGAGGGCTATCAGGTCAGCAAGAATCGGCTGTACCGTCTGTATCGTGAGGAAGGGCTGTCGCTGCGCTACAGACCAAATCGCAAGCGACGTGCGCAGATGAGCCGCCCGGCACGTGCAAAGTCGACGGCGGCAAATCAGGCGTGGAGCTTGGACTTCGTCGCCGACCAGCTTTCGAACGGCCAGAGGTTCCGCGCGCTGACCATCATCGACGTCTTTACGCGCGAAGCACTAGCCATCGATGTTGGTCAGCGATTGAGCGCTTCAGATGTCGTGCGTGCACTGGATGAACTGAGGAGCAAACGCGGAGCGCCCCGCACGCTGTTTTGTGACAACGGCTCGGAATTTACGAGTCAGGTGATGGACCTGTGGGCTTACCATCACAAGGTCGAGATTGCCTTCAGCCGGCCCGGCAAGCCAACGGATAACGCATTCGTGGAGTCGTTCAACGGCACGCTACGCGATGAATGCCTGAACGTGCACTGGTTCACATCGCTGGCCGACGCCAGGGAGCAGATTGAACGATGGCGGGTCGAATACAACGAGAGTCGGCCTCACAGGGCTCTCGGTGAAGTGCCGCCTGCCGAATACGTCCGTCAGTTGGGCCTGCAGGCCCAACTGACGGACCAACAGAACGCCGAAGACTAACATTGCCTTTGGCACTGAAAACCGGGACCGTTCAG
>NZ_QTPY01000075.1:0-1333 GCF_003857765.1 Burkholderia sp. Bp9016 | reverse complement strand
TCGGCGACGAAGGCCGGTTCCGATCATCTCGTACGTGCCTACCATCACACATACGGGCTGCCGACGCTGACCACGAACTGTTCGAACAACTACGGTCCATACCAGTTCCCCGAGAAGCTGATTCCGCTGATGATCGCGAACGCGCTCGCCGGCAAGTCGCTGCCCGTGTACGGCGACGGCCAGAACGTGCGCGACTGGCTGTACGTCGGCGACCATTGCTCGGCGATCCGCGAAGTCCTCGCCCGCGGCCGGACCGGCGAAACGTACAACGTCGGCGGCTGGAACGAGAAAACGAATCTGGAAGTCGTTCATACGCTGTGCGACCTGCTCGACCAGGCGCGTCCGAAGGCGGCCGGTTCGTATCGCGACCAGATCGCGTACGTCACCGACCGTCCCGGTCACGATCGCCGTTATGCGATCGACGCGCGCAAGCTCGAGCGCGAACTCGGCTGGAAGCCCGCCGAGACGTTCGAGACCGGCCTCGCGAAGACGGTCGACTGGTATCTCGGCAATCAGGCCTGGGTCGACGAAGTCTTGTCCGGCGACTACCGGAAATGGGTCGCAACAAACTACGCGCATCGCGCGTAAGGGCAACGGACATGGCACGCAAGGGCATTATTCTGGCCGGCGGATCCGGCACCCGGCTGTATCCGATCACGCACGCAGTGTCGAAGCAACTGCTGCCTGTGTACGACAAGCCGATGATTTATTACCCGCTGTCGACGCTGATGATCGCCGGCATTCGCGATGTGCTGATCATCTCGACGCCGCAGGACACGCCGCGCTTCGAATCGATGCTCGGCGACGGCAGCCAGTGGGGGATGAACATTCAGTACGCCGTGCAGCCGTCGCCTGACGGCCTCGCGCAGGCGTTCGTGATCGGCCGCGATTTCGTCGGCAACGACCCGTCGGCGCTGATCCTCGGCGACAACATCTTCTACGGGCACGATCTGGCGAAGCAGCTCGAGCGCGCGGACGCACAGGACGCGGGCGCGACGGTGTTCGCGTATCACGTGCACGATCCGGAGCGTTACGGCGTCGTCGAATTCGACGAAGAATTCCGCGCGCTGTCGATCGAAGAGAAGCCGGCAAAACCGCGTTCGAACTACGCCGTCACCGGTCTCTACTTCTACGACAACCGCGTGTGCGACATCGCGGCCGACATCAAGCCGTCGCCGCGCGGCGAGTTCGAAATCACCGACGTCAATTCGCGCTATCTCGCGGACGGCGCGCTGAACGTCGAGATCATGGGACGCGGCTATGCATGGCTCGACACGGGCACGCACGATTCGCTGATCGAGGCGGCAAGCTTCATCGCGACGCTGCAGAAGCG
>NZ_QTPY01000074.1:0-1400 GCF_003857765.1 Burkholderia sp. Bp9016 | reverse complement strand
AACAAGGCCGATGCGGACAAGCGAGCTGACGATCCCTACGACCAGTACAAAGCAAAGAACGATGACAGCGTTGCGCAAGGCACGGCAGCAACCGAAGCCGGACAGCGCGTTGATGCGGATGGAGGCGCGTCGCACGCTGAATACCGAATGGTTCGATCGCGACGGCCACGTCATTGGCGAGGACGGCAAGAGCGCAATACCCGAAGGCTACAAGGAATGGCGCGACAAGCAGATTGTCGACTGGCTCGATCGTAGTGCGACCAATAGCCCAACCAACCACTCGACGACGATGACCAATCCGGAGCATGCCGAGAAGGCGCTTGCGTATGACGTTGCTGTCGGTCGGTGCTATCTGACAGAGGCGCAACTCAAATCGTTGCGCATTGAGGCGGATTGGCGGATGGGAGACGGCATTCCCGATACGAACCCAAACAAGAAGTACGCCAAGTACTTTGACTCCGGAAATCTGGATCGAATGCCGATGCACAAATGGGTACACGCCAAGGCCAGCGAAGGCACGATTCCCGACGCGATCGTGGACGAACGTGAAGGCCAACTTTATCTGAAGGTCGGGGGTGCCGTATGAGGATGCTGATCGCTACATGGCAGCGGCGTATCGCCATCGCCATATCGGTATGGCTGCTTGCCGCCGTGCTCATCGCCACGCTGATGGCGTATGTAGAACAACCCGATCCGGTACATCTGGAAACAGGAGATTGGATGAAACGATTCGTAGTCTTACCTGCCTTGGCCGCCCTTGCGGTGTTTATGTTCACCACGTCCATGATGCGTCCTGCACAGGCCACGCCCACCCCGGAGCTTGCAGGCAAAGCTGCGCGAACAGCAGAAGAACCGGCGAGGCCATTCTTCGCTCAGGTCGTCGGCCTGATCTGGCTGAATCCACTACAACGTATGGATTACCCGACCGAATGGCAATTATTGTGGGCGCAAGGGCTTACCGCGCCGAACAAGAATGATGACATGGTGCGCACCGAACCAAAGTCCTTTACTACTGTTCAATCGGTAGCAGGTATTGCGTACGGCAACGAAGGCGAAGAGACGTTCAAAGGCTTCTATCACAAGTATGCGAGAAAGTTTTTGCTGTTAATGCGTTCGCGTTATTTCGCCAATGCGAACTATTTCTACACCGTAAAACCCGAGAACTCCAAGGACTGGCGCGAGCTTGCGGGAATACATATCGAGTTCGCGCTACCTCCAAGGCTTGACCCGATCGAAGCCAAGGAATATTTGAGCAACGAGATTGTCGAATACTTCGAAATCGGTCCGCCGTCACCCAAGACGCTTTGGAGCCGCGACACGCCCCCCGATGTGCACATCACCCAAGGCGGTGCGAACGCCGGCTTCACGTCGCTGAACAACGCGCTGGACTACTTGCAGGC
>NZ_QTPY01000073.1:0-1466 GCF_003857765.1 Burkholderia sp. Bp9016 | reverse complement strand
TAGTCTTACTGTGTCAATAAATCAGCATTGGAAGTTGAACAAAACGGACATCGCTGGAGCCGGCGCGCGATGTAGGCAGCGATACGCCAGCGCAGCGTGGTGATGGAATCAGCCACGTGGCGCTGCGCGCGCTGGGGACCCGCGTGGCACGTAATCCGAGGGTAAGGCAAATGGATTGCGGTTCGCGGAGTTTTTTTTACTGCCGCCCTGTATAAGGCGTTGAGCAACAAGAAACCCGTAAGCAGCAATGCACAATGATGCATGGTGGTGGAAGCCACGCCAGCCACGTCCTTCGAAGTGTCCCAGGCCGAATTCCTGCTTGAGATCCTGATAGTCCCGCTCGATACGCCAGCGCATCTTGGCAACATGAACCATGCGTTCGAGCGTCGTGTCTGGGGGCAAAGTCGAAAGCCAATATTTGAGCGGCTCCGCATCACCTTCAGGCCATTCGATTAGCAGCCATTCCTCATCGCGCAGTGTGGAGCGCCAGTAATCGCGGTGTGAAGCACGCACGCGCACGGCGGCAAAGCGCGAACTGAGTGCGGCACACGTGCCTTCACGCCATATCACAGTGCGATACCGCGAGGCATCGAGCGTCAAGGCCAGATCTTTGACTCCGATCGGCTCATGCCCCGGCGCGCGCCGTAATAAGCTGCGCGGTCGGCCCGACTTCCCCACGGAAGGTTCCGGCGATAGAGGCGCAGTACCCGGCGTCCATACGCGTGTGTTCGAGCGAATGCCCACCGCATACTGCAATCCGAGCTCGCTAACGGCCTCGCGAAACGAGGTGTCGTCTCCATAGCCAGCATCGGCCAGAACGACACCGTCGGGCGCGCCGCTTTGCCGAGCTTCGCGCAATTGCCCGACCGCAATCTCCGGTTTGGTTGCAAACTCGATTTGCTCAGGCACGCCGGCTTTCTGTCGTCGCGCGGGATCGTCGCTCCATTCACGCGGCAGATACAGTCGATACGACACCGGCAAGCTTGCCTCTTCCGTCGCCACCGACAGACTCACCGCCACCTGGCAGCTATCCTGCTTGCCCAGTTGACCGCAGTATTGCCGCGCCACACCGACCGAATGCTTGCCCTTCTTGGGAAAGCCCGTGTCGTCAATGATCCAGTACAACCCGCCCGCCGGGTCCATGTGCGGCAGCACCCAGCGCCGCACCTGCTCGAGCAGCGCCGTATCGGACCATTCCGATTTCGCCACGAAATGATGCAGCGACTGGTGTCGTGCGCTCACATGCTCCGGCTCCAGATGTGCGGCCAGCGGCTCGACGCTCTTGCGCCGAATTGGCAGCATTAGCCCTTGGCAATAGCCCTTCAATCCTGATTCACGGTCGTTATGCCCAAGCGCCTCGCACAAATGTTCCAGATACGCCTCGAATGACGTCTCCCAATCCATCATTCCTTACGCCAAGGATGAAGAAGTTCCTATAATGGCATGAATTTATTGACACAGTAAGA
>NZ_QTPY01000072.1:0-1733 GCF_003857765.1 Burkholderia sp. Bp9016 | reverse complement strand
TGCGCAACGCTGTCATCGTTCCTTGCCTTGTATTGGTCGTAGGGATCGTCAGCCCGCTTGTCCGCATCGGCCTTGTTCGCGTCGCGCCATGCGGCCGGCGGATCGTTACCTTCGTTGAAGTCGCTCACCGCGTCGCCGTCCTGCGTTTCGACGGGCTTGCCGAACCGCAACGCCTTCGGCGGGAATGGATCATCGAGCGCTGGCGCGTCCGCTACCACCGTCCAGCCTTTCGGCGGATCGGCATTCACACGGAGCATGTTCAACGCCGAACTGATGCCGGTCACGACGAACATGAGCGGTGCAGACACAAGCGTCGCGGCTACCCCCAACACGCTTTCATTCCCCTTGACTGCGCCGATCAGATTGAATTTGGCCGGTGGCGACGGCGGATACCAGAAGCCCGACTTCGTTCCCGGCTTGCCATGCCGCCAATCGTCTTCCCAATAGCGGTAGGGTTTCTGTACGCCGACCGGGAAGCCGGATGCAAACACCCGCTGCGTCAGGATGCCCGCTGCGCCGATGTCATCGAGTTCGTGCTTGCTGATCCCGCGCCAGCCGATGCCCTGAACCGTCACTGCTGAAATCACCTGATCGTGCGGGCAGCAATACGCGGTGACGCGGCCATAGGTCGCCCCGTTCAAGCCGTGCCGGTCGCGGTCGGCTTGCGCGGCATAAGACCGGTTGCTCGTCGGCGAGACCCGCTTGTTCTCCATGTCTTCATCGACCTTGTCGACCGACTGTTCGAAGGCTTTTCGGGCGCCGACGATCGACAGGAACTTGCCGAAGGTTTGGGTGCGCGCGGCGTAGGTCTGCCGTCCGCGCTGCCCGTTCGCGTCTTTCGTCGCGCGTTGCGACCACGTATCCATGAACGTGTCGGATTTGTACGGACCGTCTGCATTCGCGAGGCTGTATGGTGCGTTCGCCAGCACGTAAGCGTCCGCCACGCAGTGCCCCGTGCGGCCCCACGGATCTTCGACATCGGGGAATGCGTCGCCGAAGAACGCCGCCGTGAGGCCGACGATGTTGCCCTGGCTGTGGCATACGACGGTAATGGGTACGCCGGCTTGCATCTGGCGGATCGACTCGATCAATTTGGCCAACCGCAAGGCCGCGAGCACGCCATACGCGCGCGGCGGCGCACGATACAAAGGCCGATTGGTCGGATTGATGCCTTGCACCGTCATCCATCCCATCGTTCGATCGTCCAGGCCGCCGCGCCAAAGATCGGGCAGGCTCGAACAGCCGTTCGTGAATGGACCGCCGCCCCAATAGTCCTTCTCGTTCAAGAAAATCTTGTCGCCGTACTCTTTGAGTTCTTCACCCGAGGCCCGATAACCCCACCGGAAGTGAATGACGGGCGAGAACGACGGATCGGGCTTGACGTAGTTGCCGGCCCAAAGCTTTGGATTCAGAAACCCATCCGGCGTCACGCTCTCGGTGTACTTCGCCGGCGTCAATTGCCCGGCTTCGATGCCGTGATACATCAATTGATCGTCGAGCCGCCCGATCCGTCGATTGAGTCCTTTGCACAGCCCATCCTCCGTCGCATCGAACCATTCGCCCTCCGAGTTCACGCCATGCACGAAGATCACGACGCCGGGCAAGGGCATCTGCCTGATGCAGATAAGCGGCGTGTTCTTCGCGAACATCGTCATCCCTTCGACACGGCCGACGATGATCGATGGCGGTTCAGGGCGCGACGCAGGTGCGTCAGGCAACCCGGCCTCAGTGGC
>NZ_QTPY01000070.1:0-1909 GCF_003857765.1 Burkholderia sp. Bp9016 | reverse complement strand
CCACCCGGTCGCGGCGGCCGTTGCCGTCGCGAACCTGAAGCTTTTGCGCGATGAAGGCATCGTCGAGCGAGTGAAGCATGACACGGGCCCGTACTTCCAGGCGCTGATGCGCGAGACCTTCGCGCGCCACCCGATCGTCGGCGAAGTGCACGGCCACGGGATGGTCGCGAGCCTGCAGCTCGCCGAATCGCCGGCCGAACGCCGTCGCTTCAAGAACGGCGGCGACGTCGGCACGGTCTGCCGCGACTTCTGCTTCAACGGGAACCTGATCATGCGTGCGACCGGCGACCGTATGCTGCTGTCGCCGCCGCTCGTGATCTCGCGTCAGGAAATCGATGAACTCGTATCGAAGGCGAAGAAGGCCGTCGATGCGACCGCCCAGCAACTGGGCCTTTCGTAACGGCTTTGTCTCAGGACGTGCGGCGGGCGCCGCACGCCACCATAACCCAGGGGAATTCCACCATGCGTGCCTGCTTTCTTCGCCAAGCCTGTTCCGTTGCGGCCCTTGCCGCAGCGGCCGCGTTCACGTCGGTCGCCAGTCCGTCGGCGCATGCCGAGGACCTGAACATCTACAACTGGTCCGACTACATCGCACCGGACACGATCCCGAACTTCCAGAAACAGACGGGCATTCACGTCAAGTACGACAACTACGACAGCGACGACACGCTGCAGGCAAAGCTGCTGGCAGGCAGCTCGGGCTACGACATCGTCGTGCCGACCTCGAACTACATGGCCAAGCAGATCCAGGCAGGCGTGTACCAGAAGCTCGACAAGTCGAAGATCCCGAACCTCGCGAACCTCGATCCGCTGCTGATGAAGATGATCGCCGACGCGGATCCGGGCAACCAGTACGGCGTGCCCTGGGCCTACGGCACGGACGGCATCGGCTACAACGCACAGGCCGTGAAGAAGGCGCTCGGCGACAAGGCGCCGGTCGACAGCTGGGCCCTGGTGTTCGACCCGGCCAACATGGAAAAGCTGAAAGGCTGCGGCGTCTCGTTCCTCGACCAGGCCGTCGACGTGTTCGCGGCGACACTGCAATACATGGGCAAGAACCCGAACAGCACCAACCCCGCCGACTACCAGGCTGCGTTCGAAGTCCTGAAGAAAGTCCGCCCGTACATCACCCAGTTCAACTCGTCCGGCTACATCAACGACCTCGCGAACAACGACGTGTGCGTCGCGCTCGGCTGGTCGGGCGACGTCGGCATCGCGCATCGCCGCTCGGCCGAAGCGAAGCGCTCGTACGACATCAAGTTCTCGAATCCGAAGGAAGGCGGTCTGCTGTGGTTCGACGTGATGGTGATCCCGAAGGATGCGCCGCACCCCGAAGCCGCGATGAAGTGGATCAACTACGTGTCCGATCCGAAGGTCAACGCGGCGATCACCAACACGGTGTTCTACCCGACCGCGAACAAGGCCGCGCACCAGTTCGTCACGCCGGCCGTCGCACAGGACCAGACGGTCTATCCGCCTGAAGACGTGCTGAAGAAGATGGTGCTGATGAAGCCGATGCCGGCCGACATCCTGCGCCTCCAGAACCGTCTGTGGGCGCAGTTGAAGACCGGCCACTGATCGCAACCCGTCACGGCGGCGCAGGCATCGGCTGAACGCCTGCCCGCCCGGGATCCGCGGACGAACGTCCGCCCGCGCACGCCGCGCACCCCTGTTCCATCCGGCACGAGCCGTTGTCCGCGAGTCGCGTTGCGCGCCTCGTGCGGGAACGCTCACGCCTGAAATCCGTGAAGAACGAATGGTGACTCCCATGCAATCGATACCCTCTTCCGCCGCCGCACGCCATACCCAACCGGCCGCCGCGGCCCGTTCGACGAACGACGCCTTCGTGCGCATCGAAAACGTCGTGAAGAAATTCGGCGACAGCACGGCCGTCGACAACGTGAACCTG
>NZ_QTPY01000069.1:0-2178 GCF_003857765.1 Burkholderia sp. Bp9016 | reverse complement strand
CCACGCCACCGTCGCTGCCAGCCTTTGTGTCGGTGCCATTGGGAGCGCCGAGTCCGCACTCGGCAGAGATCCGCATCGAGGTGCGCCGGGGCGATCAGTCGATCACGGTCAGTTGGCCCGTGTCCGAAGCCGCCCAGTGTGCCGCCTGGCTGCGCGAGTGGATGCGGTGATCCGCGTCGACGAGATCTGGCTGGCGACCGATCCGCTGGACATGCGTGCCGGTTTCGACACGGCCTTGGCGCGCGTGGTCAAGGTATTCGGTGCCGCGCACCCACACCATGCTTATCTGTTCGCCAATCGCCGCGCCAACCGCATGAAGGTCCTGATCCACGACGGGATCGGCATTTGGTTGGCAGCACGACGTCTGAATCAGGGGCAATTTGCCTGGCCGCACGCCGGCAGCGAACCGAAGCAGCATGAACTGACGCACGAACAACTGGCCGGCCTGGTGCTGGGCCTGCCGTGGCAACGCATTGGCGGGAGTGGCGTGATCCGTGTCGTCTGAGTACGACGGAGGCGTAAACAGTTCAGCTTCCACCGCCTACAGCGTTCTGGCAGACTGGCCTGCATGAATCCCGCTGACCTCGACGCACTCACCCCGGAACAGTTGCGCGCCCTGACTGCGCAACTGATTGGAGAGGTCCAGTCGAAGGACCAGGCGATCCACGAGAAGGAGCGGGAAGCCAGTGAACGGGATCGGGAACTCCGCTACAAGCAGACCCGCATCGACCAGCTTACCCATGAGATCTCGATCCTCAAGCGCCAGCAGTTCGGCCGGCGCAGCGAACAATTCAACAGCGAGCAGATGAACCTGCTCGACGAGGCGATCGATGGCGACTTGGTTGCCATCGAGATGGAGCTTGAGCAACTCGAGCCTACGCGAGCTGAACGGCAACGCGAGCAGCCGAAACGGGCACCACTGCCGCCGCAACTGCCACGCACCGACGTCCATCACGAACCGGACAGCACAACGTGCCAGTGCGGTTGCGAACGCATACGGATCGGCGAGGACGTGAGCGAGAAGCTGGACTACACGCCGGGTGTGTTTACGGTGGAACGGCACATCCGCGGCAAGTGGGTGTGCAAAGCGTGCGAGACGCTGATCCAAGCGCCGGTTCCACCGCATGTGATCGACAAGGGCATGCCCACCGCCGGGTTGCTCGCGCAGGTGCTGGTCGCCAAGTACGGCGACCACCTGCCCCTGTATCGCCAGGAACAGATCTTTGGTCGTGCGGGACTGGCCATCCCGAGATCCACGCTGGGTGCCTGGGTGGGCCGGTGTGGCGTGCAGTTGCAGCCGTTGGTCGACGCACTCGGCCAGGCCATCCGGCAACAGGCGGTGTTGCACGCCGACGAGACGCCGGTGCAAATGCTCAGTCCCGGCAAGGGCAAAACGCACCGGGCATACCTGTGGGCGTATACGTCGACTCAGTTCAGCGAACTGCGCGCGGTGGTCTACGACTTCGCCGAGAGCCGCGCCGGTGCGCACGCTCGCACGTTCCTGACGGGCTGGCACGGCAAACTGGTATGCGAGGATTACAGGGGGTACAAGGCCTCGTTCCAGCACGGCATCACCGAGATCGGATGCGCGGCCCATGCTCGACGCAAGTTCTTTGAATTGCATGCCAACCACAGCAGCCATGTTGCGGGGCAGGCCCTGCCGTTCTTTACCGCGCTCTACGACATCGAACGCGAGGCCGCAGCACTGGATGTCGACGAACGGCAGCGGCTTCGACAGCGTCGGGCCAAGCCGGTGTGCGACGCCCTCTATGAATGGTTGATGGCGCAGCGCAAACTCGTTGCGGACGGCTCGGCGATTGCGAAGGCGCTGGACTACAGCCTGAAACGATGGGACGCACTCACGCGCTATCTCGATGACGGCAATGTGCCGATCGACAACAACTGGGTCGAAAACCAGATCCGACCGTGGGCAGTCGGTCGGTCCAATTGGTTGTTCGCCGGATCACTGCGTGCGGGTCAGCGCGCGGCCGCCATCATGAGCTTGATTCGATCGGCGCAACTGAACGGGCTCGATCCGCTCGCCTATCTGAAGGACGTCCTCACACGCTTGCCGACCCACAAGGCCAACGACATCGACGCGCTACTGCCGCATCGTTGGCAACCTCTCTCGACTGCCGCCTAAACTCGCTCGTCAAGACGGGTTGGCTGGTCGCTTAC
>NZ_QTPY01000068.1:0-2607 GCF_003857765.1 Burkholderia sp. Bp9016 | reverse complement strand
ATTTACGCCAAAGCAGCGGTTGGCCATGGCCGCTTAGTTTCTATTTCTGAACCCCGTGCAAAACGGGGGGATTGCCGAAGGAGCTGGATGTAGGCACGGAACACATGCGTATGATCTGTTCCGGCGCCGCTCTGAAGTCGGGCTGATTGTGTAAGCGGACCGGGCAGCCGTTATTGCAGCGGGCTCTTTCAGGACAGCTCAAGGCAAACGCGGCTCGGTATTGGCTTTGTGATGTGGACCTGGCAGGAAGTGTGCGACCCTGGTAGTCTCTTGTCACCAAAGACAGAAGCTTCTCTCCCTGGACGCTTGGGACACTTCCGACTGATAGGAAAGTCGCGCAGCTGCGCGGCGCTGACTGAAACAAATGGCAACTTTCGTAGATTTATTTTGTGGGGGCGGACTCGGGGCCAGGGGGGCGGTTCGAGGTGGCGGCGTTCCACTATTGGGATTGGATGCGTGGGATTTGGCCACCAAGACTTACGAGGCTAACTTTCCGTCGGCTGATGTAATCACCGATTTCATTGAAAACGTCGACGCCGCCGCGCTGGGTCGACGGTATCGTCCGGACGTGCTGCTGACATCACCCGAATGCACGTCGCACTCGATTGCACGTGGCGCCAAGCCGGGGTTGGAAAGCAGTCGTGAAACTGCGATTGGCATTGTTCCTTGGGTGGAGGCGATGCGTCCTCGGTGGGTCATCGTCGAAAACGTCAATCGGATGAAAAAGTGGGACCGACACAACGAGCTCGTCGAGACGATCGAGGGGTTAGGCTATACGGTCAGCGATCTTTTCCTCAATGCTGCAGATTTCGGGGCTGCTCAAGCCCGGAAGCGCATGTTTCTTGTATGCGATAAGCAAGGTTCAAAGGTTTCGCGAGAACAGCTATTGGCATTCGGAAATGATCGGCTTCTGACGGCCAACGATATTATTGACTGGGAGACTCCGTACCCGTCCAGTCCGTTACGCAAGCCAGGAAGGGCGAAGGCTACCCTGGAGCGGGCGGACCGGGCCATCGCGGCATTGGGCCGGAACGTCCCATTCATCATCGTCTATTACGGATCGGACTACGCCGGCGGCTGGCAAACGCTGGACGTTCCGCTGCGCACCGTAACCACCGTAGATAGGTTCGGGCTTGTAACTTGGCGAAAGCGCGAGCCCTACTTGAGGATGCTGCAACCGAACGAATTGCTCAAGGCGATGGGCGGCGGGGACGAACATGTGTTGCCGCATGGTAGTCGCCGCGAGAAGGTCAAGCTTTGTGGAAACGGCGTTTGCTCGGACGTCATGGCCGCCATCTTCAAGTGGATCGGCACGACTCAGGCGGCATCCGCGAGGAGGCGCGATACGACAAGGCTGACCCGATGATTGAAAAAGATTTGGATTCGGCTGATCTTTGCGTGGATGAGGTGTACGGCGGCTCACGGAGCGGCAACTCTTCGGATGATCCGTTGCCAAAGTTGCTTGGCGTGGATAACGGAGCCGGGTTTCGGCACCTCGGTAAACGGCCGGCGGTGGCGACCCTCCGGCTCCTTGTCCTGAAGACCCGCTTTTCGGATGTGAACTGGCCTGACGCGCTTGACCGCGAGAACGGGATCTTTGTCTACTACGGCGACAAACGTGGTCCCGGGGATCTTCACGCGACGCCGCGGCAAGGGAATCTGATGCTCCGGAATCTTTTTGACGAAGCTCATCAATTCCAGCAGAGCTCTTCCTTTCCTCCTATCCTCCTTTTCGGCAACGCGGGCACATATCGAGATGTCCGGTTTCTCGGACTCGCGGTACCAGGCGCGGCAGGCATGGGTGCAGACGATGACCTCGTGGCCGTATGGCGGACAACGGAGGATGGTGTCCGATTTCAGAACTACAAGGCGACGTTCACCATACTCGATCTCCCGGTCGTTTCCAGAGCATGGATCAAGGATGTCCAGAACGGTAACGCAGTGTCTTCGGCCCATGCGCCAAAAGCATGGCTAGACTGGGTCAGTGGTAGGAAATACACGCCGCTCAAGTCGGTTCCAGTAAGCGTTGTGCGCTCAAAGCGGCAGCAGGTACCCGATACCCCTGAACTGGCCGCGTATGTGAAGACGGTCTACGAGCATTACAAGGAAGATCCATATGCATTCGAGCGATGTGCTATGGAGTTGGCGCGGCTTTTCATGCCGGCGATCCAACACTGGGAGTTGACGCGGCCATGGAGAGATGGGGGAAGGGACGCCTTGGGCACCTATCGCATAGGACATGGGGCCGGCGCGATTGATGTGGAGTTCGCGATGGAGGCCAAGTGCTACGATCAGAACGTGGGCGTAGGAATCAAGCCTCTGTCCAGACTAATATCGCGCCTGAGGCATCGTCAGTTTGGTATCTTGGTCACGACTTCCTATCTTGATGCGCAGGCATACAGCGAACTCGTTCACGACACTCATCCGGTTGTTGTCATATCGGCAAAAGACATATCCATGAAGCTCAGGGAGAGGTTCGGCAGTCTCGAGAGCATCAAGCTCTGGCTGCAACGGATCTAGCGACAGCGTGCTCGAGCCTATCCGGTCTTTTGTGTGTGATGCATAAACTGACGGCCAAGGAGCCACTTTTATGCCACGCAAACGCAA
>NZ_QTPY01000067.1:0-2915 GCF_003857765.1 Burkholderia sp. Bp9016 | reverse complement strand
CGAACGACGCCTTCGTGCGCATCGAAAACGTCGTGAAGAAATTCGGCGACAGCACGGCCGTCGACAACGTGAACCTGACGATCGCGAAGAACGAGCTGTTCGCGCTGCTCGGCAGCTCCGGCTGCGGCAAGTCGACGCTGCTGCGCATGCTGGCCGGGCTCGAGACGGCCACCTCCGGCAAGATCTTCGTCGACGGCGAGGATCTCGCGTCGCTGCCGCCGTACCGCCGCCCGGTGAACATGATGTTCCAGTCGTATGCGCTGTTCCCGCACATGTCGGTCGAGTCGAACGTCGCGTTCGGGCTGAAGCAGGAAGGCACGCCCAAGCACGAGATCAAGGAGCGCGTGGCCGATGCGCTCGCGCTCGTGCAGATGAGCAAGTACGCGAAGCGCAAGCCGCATCAGCTGTCCGGCGGCCAGCAGCAGCGCGTCGCGCTCGCGCGCTCGCTGGTCAAGCGCCCGAAGCTGCTGCTGCTCGACGAGCCGATGTCCGCGCTCGACAAGAAGATCCGCCAGAAGACCCAGCTCGAACTGGTGAACATCATCGAGAAGGTCGACGTGACCTGCGTGATGGTCACGCACGATCAGGAAGAGGCGATGACGATGGCCAGCCGCCTCGCGGTGATGAGCGAAGGCAGGATCGTGCAGATCGGCACGCCCGGCGAAGTGTACGAATACCCGAACAGCCGCTTCTCGGCCGAATTCATCGGCTCGACGAACCTGTTCGAAGGCCGCGTGGTGGAGGACGAGCCCGACCACATCTTCGTCGAGAGCGACGATCTCGAAGCGCGCATGTACGTAAGCCACGGCGTGACGGGCCCGCTCGGCATGCCGGTCGGCATCTCGGTGCGGCCCGAGCGCGTGCAGGTGTCGCGCGACAAGCCGGGCTCGCATCACAACTGGGCGCGCGGTGTGGTGACCGACATCGCCTACATGGGCAGCTACTCGCTGTATCACGTGCGCCTGCCGAGCGGCAAGACGGTCGTGTCGAACCTGTCGAGCTCGCACCTGCTGAACGACAGCGCGCCTTCGTGGAACGACGACGTGTTCGTGTCGTGGTCGCCGGCCAGCGGCGTCGTGCTGACGCAATGAGGACGACATGATGAGAACTTCCGCTTCCACGCCGTCCGCGCCGGTGCCGACCGGCGCCGCAAGCACCGGCCCGGGCCGCGCTCGCGCGGGCCGCTTCGCGCTGCTGTCGCGCTTCCTGCCGTCGGGGCGCAGCGTCGCGATCGGCGTGCCGTTCCTGTGGCTCACGCTCTTCTTCGCGTTGCCGTTCGTGCTGGTGTTCAAAATCAGCTTCGCCGACCAGGTGATGGGGATTCCGCCGTACACGTCGCTCGTCGAGTTCAAGGACGGCGTCGTGCACTTCGCGCTGCAACTGGGGCACTACGCGTTCCTGCTGCAGGACGACCTGTACATCGCGACCTACCTCAGTTCGCTGAAGATGGCCGCCGTGTCGACGCTGCTCTGTTTGCTGATCGGCTATCCGATGGCGTACTACATCGCACGCTCGGAACCGGCACGGCGCAACGTGCTGATGATGGCCGTGATGCTGCCGTTCTGGACGTCGTTCCTGATCCGCGTGTACGCCTGGATCGGGATCCTGAAGGACGACGGCCTGCTGAACCACGCGCTGATCGCGCTCGGCATCATCCACACGCCGCTGCGGCTGTATCACAGCGACGCGGGCGTCTACATCGGGATGGTCTATTCGTACCTGCCGTTCATGGTGATGCCGCTGTACGCGCACCTCGTGAAGATGGACCTCACGCTGCTCGAGGCCGCGTACGACCTGGGCGCGAAGCCGTGGGTCGCGTTCACGCGCATCACGCTGCCGCTGTCGAAGAACGGGATCATCGCCGGCAGCCTGCTGGTGTTCATCCCGGCGGTCGGCGAGTACGTGATCCCGGAACTGCTCGGCGGCGCCGACACGCTGATGATCGGCCGCGTGATGTGGGACGAGTTCTTCAACAACATGGACTGGCCGATGGCGTCCGCGGTGACGGTCGCGATGGTGATGCTGCTGCTGGTGCCGATGGCGCTGTTCCAGTACTACCAGGTCAAGGAACTGGAGGAAGCGAAATGATCAAGCCGAGCAAACCGCTGTCGACGGGCGTTCTCGCCTTCGGCTTCCTGTTTCTGTACATCCCGATCATCAGCCTGGTCGTGTACTCGTTCAACGAGTCGAAGCTGGTGACGGTGTGGTCGGGCTTCTCGCTGAAGTGGTACGCGGCGCTTCTGGAAGACGACGAGCTGCTGACCGCGGCCTGGCTGTCGCTGAAGATCGGCCTGCTGACGGCGAGCGCGTCGGTGGTGATCGGCACGTGGGCGGGCTTTGTGCTCGCGCGCTTCGGCCGCTTCAAGGGCTTCACGCTGTACACGGGGATGATCAACGCGCCGCTGGTGATTCCGGAGGTGATCCAGGGGATCTCGCTGCTGCTGCTGTTCGTCGCGCTGGAGCAGATGTTCGGCTGGCCGAAGGGCCGCGGGATGGTGACGATCTGGATCGGTCACGTGATGCTGTGCGTGTCGTACGTGGCGATCATCGTGCAGTCGCGCGTGAAGGAGATGAACAAGTCGCTGGAAGAGGCGGCGCTGGATCTGGGCGCGACGCCGCTGAAGGTGTTCTTCGTGGTGACGCTGCCGCTGATCTCGCAGGCGCTGCTGTCGGGGTGGCTGCTGTCGTTCACGCTGTCGATCGACGATCTGGTGCTGTCGGCGTTTCTCTCCGGGCCGGGGTCGACGACGCTGCCGCTGGTGGTGTTCTCGCGGGTGCGGCTCGGGCTGAACCCGGAGATGAACGCGCTGGCGACGCTGTTCATCACGGCCGTGACGATCGGCGTGATCGTCGTGAACCAGGCGATGATCGCGCGCGAGCGGCGTCGGGTGGCCGACATGAAGGCGGCGTTCGCG
>NZ_QTPY01000066.1:0-3157 GCF_003857765.1 Burkholderia sp. Bp9016 | reverse complement strand
AATGCCAGTTGCTCGCGCTCAATCATGACGCCCTGGCGCTTGCGACGGCGCCGCACAGCCAGCCCTGCCTCACGGTATCCGCACCCAGTTGAACGAGGCGCGCATCGTACGAACATGCGGGGTGTCGTGCGTACTGCGCAGCCTCGCTGCGATAGGCGGACCAGACATTCATGTTGGTCGGCTTGCACGACGGCCCGACGCAATGTGCGCTGCACTGCTGAACGTTGGCGGCGACCGCGGCGCCCAGCCGGCTCGGCAGCCAGGCATGCGGGCGCATATCGTCGCCGATCAGCGGGTGCAGTATGTCGAATCAGGTGTCGCTGTCTGCATCGCTTCCGCGGTCAATGTCGCTGTTGCTTGTGGCTGTCAGGTAGACGGATGCATCGTTGAGCAGCCATGCGTATGCAATCGCCCCTGGGGTCATTGCGTGCGTCGACACTGCGCCGTTGCCTGAAGAAGGCAGGCAGTTGGCCTCGATAGCTGGCTTCAGCTTGTCGTATGCTGCGCGCGCCGCCGCGCCTTTCGGGCGAGCTGCTGTGCGGCTCTCGGAAAGAGCCTGCTGTCTAACCATTGCGATCCTCTCCGTGCGACACCACCCATTTGTGCCGTCGTGTGCTTGGGCCCCGGCGGCTGCGAAGATCGGTGCAAAGGCAAACAGGCGGATTCGATTCTGCATGGGTTGGTGGCGACGCATTGGAGGGTGCCCCTATGTCCTTCGTCAAGCGTTAAGGGCTGACTTGGGTTGGTAAATGGTGCCGTCGCGCAGCATGGCGAACAGGACGTCGCAGCGTCGCCGTGCCAGCGCGATGAGTGCCTGGTTGTGGCGCTTACCTTGCTGGACCTTGCGCGAGTAATAGGCCCGTGAGACTGGGTCTCGTAAGGCGGCGAAGGCGGAGAGGAACAAGGCGCGCTTGAGCACCTTGTTGCCGCGTCTGGATGGGTGCTCGCCACGGATCGACGAGCCTGAGCGCCGGGTGACCGGCGCGAGGCCAGCGTAGGCCGCGATATGAGCAGCCGAGGCGAAGGCTTTATGGGCGACTTCGGTTAGGAGTCTGGCGGCGGTCCTGACGCCGACTCCCGGCATGCTGGTCAGGACCGGCCAAAGAGGGTGAGCATGCACCAGCCGCTCAACTTCGGCGGCGATTTCGTCACGCTGCTTGCGCAAGGCGGCGAGTTGCTGGGCCAAGCGGGGCATGACGATGGTAGCAGCCTGTGTGCCGGGTACGATCACGGCTTGCTCGCTCAGCGCTTGAACGATTTCGGCCGCTAAGTTCTTGCCCATGCGGGGCGCGAGCTTGGTCAGGCGGTTGGCGAGCGTCTTCTCGCTAGTTGCGGCAAGCGCGGCTGGCGACGGGTAGCGCTCGAGCAGATCGAGCACCGCCGGATGGTCGAGGCGCGGTCCGAGAACGCGCTCGAGCGCAGGATGGATCTGGGTGAGCAGGCCGCGAATGCGGTTGCTGGTTTGAGTGACCTGAGCGGCGAGATCATCATCGAAGCCACACAGCATGGTGAGCTCGGCGAGTTGCTCGTCGGCCAATCGAAGCGAGCGCAGCGTATGCGGCATCGAGCGGGCCGCTTCGGCAATGATCGCGGCATCGCGGGCGTCGGTCTTGGCTTCACCTGCATGCAGATCGGCGATGCGACGCATGGCCAATCCCGGCAAATAGGCGACGAGTACACCTTCAGCGCGGGCGACGGCCACTGGGAGTGCTCCAATAGTGGAAGGCTGGTCGACGACGAACAGGAGTCGGCCATGAGTCTTGAGTTCAGCGATGAGGGCACGCAGCTTGGCCTCGTCGTTGGGTAGCGCCTTGTTGTACAGACGCTTGCCGTTTCGATCGAGTGCGACGGCGTGATGCTGGCCTTTACCGACATCGACGCCGACGAAGACATCGACGGCATCACGTTGTTGTGTGTCTTGCATCGCAGTTTGTGAAGAATGAACGGATTGGCCTGCAACAACGGTGGCAAGTCTCGGCATCCACGTTACGGACGGCGTCGGGATATCCCGGCCAAACCCCTATCAGCGATCACCAGCCACCCACCAGGCCCGGTGACAACACCCCCCGGATCATGACTGCGACTGGGGGCGGGAATCATGCCGGGCCTGGCTGGCCAAAGCCCCGATTATCGGGGCGTGAAGATAGTAACGGGGGCACTCGAGCGAGCGATGGTATCGTGCCGTCCTTATGTTTGTGGCGGGCGGGAAGCACTCGATCGACTTGGTAGTCACTCTGGAGCGTTCGATGGCGAGTGGGCGCAGTCAAACGAGCTGAGGCGATTGACCTCCCGTCAGATCTGGCCACGGTATCGGAATGCGCTGGCGAAGCCGAGGACGCATGTCACTGCCGGGTGCCGCTTCAAGGCGGCGCCACCTCGACTTCGGCCGAGCGAACACCCGATCCAGACCCTGCGAACGCTTCCGGCATGGAAATTGCGAATTTTTTGTCTCTACCCGCTTGGCATTCTGCGCTGTAGGCCGTATGATGGCGGTCTTTCGTTTTCAGCAAAGATGCAAATCGGCGCTGGAGACGGGGTCTGACGAAAATGTGGACGCCAGTCGGCGATCCTCTCGTGCTTGCCTTAGCCGGGCTGGTGCGGGTGTCGGGTGAGTCGAGTCGGTGCGTTGGAAGAGAATGAAAATAATCTTCCGGATGTGCTTGACAAGAGTTCGATGCACCCCCATAATCGTCAGTTCTCTACGGAGGGGTGCCCGAGTGGCTAAAGGGGGCAGACTGTAAATCTGTTGGCTTACGCCTACGTTGGTTCGAATCCAACCTCCTCCACCAAGAACATCAGCGCAGAGAGCGGTAGGGAATCGTTAGTGGCCCGTGCGGGTGTAGCTCAATGGTAGAGCAGAAGCCTTCCAAGCTTACGACGAGGGTTCGATTCCCTTCACCCGCTCCAGTCCGTGTAGTTGAAGCGTAATACCGCCCATGTGGCTCAGTGGTAGAGCACTCCCTTGGTAAGGGAGAGGTCGGCAGTTCGATCCTGCCCATGGGCACCAGCAGTAAAAAGTCAGTGTCTGTTTGCGCGCGGCGCAACCTGTGAATTCCTTTTGGGAGTCGAAAATGGCCAAGGGTAAATTTGAGCGGACCAAGCCGCACGTCAACGTTGGTACGATTGGTCACGTTGACCACGGCAAGACGACGCTGAC
>NZ_QTPY01000065.1:0-3177 GCF_003857765.1 Burkholderia sp. Bp9016 | reverse complement strand
AATCTGGCGGGAAATACCTTCGCCGGCCGGGCTCTACCGCTGAACCCGGCGTGACGCAACAAAATTGCCGAGCCGTTGAGCGAATTCATGTCATTTGCGAGAGTGGTCTGAATCCGGTCGATGGGTATTTCAACGGCCTGCTATGCCTCCTGATAGATTCGTTAGATCAATTGAAGGCTGAACCGATTCGACATCAGTGCCGTCCATGCTTGTGTGGTTTGTTGGCGCAAGTGGACGCTAATCGCGGCGAAAAATAGGACAAGCATCGCAGCGTGCTCAGTTGGTCGCCGGTGCGCATTAGCGGTATCGATCGCCCTACCACACGACAAAGGTTTCGAAATGAATAACCGACGCCACAAGCAATTCGCGAACCTCTCGAAAATATTTTTATTACCGCCTATTGTCCTTGGGCTTCATTCATCTTTCGCGCTCGCAGGTGATATGGGTCAAAAAAATACCGCCCAGTCCGTATTGAAAAATATAATTGACATAGTTGATAACGGAAATTTGGCGGATGAGATTTTTTATGAATCAAAGTTAGGGCTATCGATGGGTGGAGGGGAAACAAGACACGTGACTGGATACGAAGATCTCCAGTATTTGCGCAGCATGCCATACCCCGGATCTGCAAAATATCATGACTGGAACGTCCAGCAATATTACTACACGGCTGCGCCTGAATACTTTGATGAAAAATTTGGAAGAGATGGCGATTATGTTCGCCCCTATGCAAAGGCGTTTCTTCCGAATGGGAAAATCGGTGTGGTAGCCAGCATTGTTCTCAACACGGAAAAAATATGCATCACCGAGAGTGACGTAAAAAGCATTCTGAAGGATAACTACTCTTATTCAGAATCCAGAGGGATGTTTAAGGTAAGGTACTCAGGAGATCCGAAGAACGACATTGATGTCGAGATGACGTCAACCTATACGCCACCCAAGAGATGCGTTAAGTACGTAAATTTCTCTCAATATATTAACGGGATCAAGTAATCATGGCTGGAAAAAATCTGACTCCGATCACTGGAAACGAAACGCTCTGGGGTGGTGCAGGTAAACCGACCACAACAGAGTTGAACTACATAAACAGTAGTCCACTTCTCGTTGCCGAACTGAATGACTATCAAGCTGCCATCAACAACCGAGCCGCACAACCTATCGGAGAAATTTCCGGAGGCGGTAGTCTTCTTAGAACCGTTACTCTGGCTCCCGGAGTGCAGCAAATTCAAATGGGGCCGAATGTAATCGGCGAAAGTGCAGCAAGCTTTGTCGGTGACTTGAGTTATGAATTAGGTCATTTCGAGAATTACTCGAACGACCAGAACCTCTACAACGGCCTCGTCCCCAATCCTAACGATCCGACTGCTGGCCAAATGTCAGGAGTCGTCGGAACTATTACAGAGGCGGAATCCGAAGCCAATAATTACGTCATTCAGCAACAAATATCAAAAAATGCGGGGGTGACAATTAAATTGAATGGAGATGCTAACTCCAATGGAACCCTGCAATCCGCGTTGGATAATGCATTTTCCGCCGATAAAGCAAATGGCATTCCTCCCGAACAAGATCTATCGAAGTTCGAAGAGGTTGCATCTGGTATCGCCGGGACTATCCCAGTCGATAGCACAGGTGTGCTGTTTTATGACTATTACGCGAACACTCCCGGCATTTTATACCAGCAGTTCCACTCCGGCACCTTCAATGCATCGCAACTCGGCCTGCAAGGCACACAAGATTTTAATGCATCAAGCGTCTCCATTAACTACAACCCATCGTCCGGCGGACTACAGTCTGCCTCAATAAAACTATCCGATGGATCAGGTGAAAATTTTACCTTCACCAACTCTGAAATCTCCTCTGCGGCGTATACCAACGCGTCCGGAAACATCGTTTCGACCATCACCTACACTCACAACGCCAACGGCAGCTATTCGGCAACCATGAGCGATGGCACTGGTGCCGTAGTATCGACGCAACAGTTCTCGAGTAGCGGTTCGGAGGTAGATACAGTTACTAACGTTGACACGCTCGCTGACGTAAATGCATCCGGCGTAACGCTGACTACAAACGCCAACACCATCGCCGTGAACGGAGCGGACTACGACACGACGATCCTCAACGGCAATCATGTCATTAACGCACAAGCCGGTGACACCTTCCAACTCACAGGCGTCGGCTATAACGTAAATTTGTCGGCAACAGGGGCAGCATCGACAGTCACTTTTAACGCAAATTCGGGCGGCACAGTCAATGGTTCGGCCGCTACGGTCGACATTGCAGGGTCGGACAATGTCACGGTCGATGGCAGTAACAATGGAATTAACGAATCGGCCGGAGACTATCTTGTTGTAAGCGGCGGCGGCAACATTATCAACGCTGCTGCTGGCTCCCAGGCATACATCACCGGCACGAGCAGTAACCTAGATACGGTTAACGCCAACGGTGACCAGTTGGGCGGCACGACGGCCAACGGTCAACCGACAGGCATTCTATTCAACACTAACGCAGCGGCCGACGTCGTCGGTAGCAACAATGGTATTCGTGAAGCGGCAGGCGATTACCTGATTGCAAACGGTGGCAACAGCATCATTAACGCTGTCGCAGGTGCCCAGACATACATCACCGGCACGAACAGTAACCTAGATACGGTCAACGCCACCGGTGACCAGTTGGGCGGCACGACGGCCAACGGTCAACCGACCGGCATCCTGTTCAATACGAATGCAGCGGCCGACATCATCGGTAGCAACAATGGTATCCGTGAGGCGGCGGGCGATTACGTGATTGCGAACGGTGGAGACAATACTATTGATGCTGTCGCCGGCGCCCAAGCATACATTACAGGTACGAATGGTAACTTCGACACGATCGATGGCAGCGGTGACGCGGTGGGCGGCAAGACGGCAAATGGTCAACCGACTGGCATTCTGCTGAGCACAAATGCACAGGCCAACGTTAACGGCAGCGGCGACGGCGTGAACGAAGCAACTGGCGATAGCCTTGGGATCTACGGCGGGGGCAATTCGATCAATACAACGGCTGGCGCGCTTACTGTGGTAGGCGATACGGTAATCCCCCCGTTTTCCACGGGGTTCAGAAGTAGAAACTAAGCGGCCATGGCCAACCGCTGCTTTGGCGTAAATCCGCCCAGGGCCATGTTCGGGCGGTCATGATTGT
>NZ_QTPY01000064.1:0-3458 GCF_003857765.1 Burkholderia sp. Bp9016 | reverse complement strand
TCAATGACAAGCATTCGAACGAAGCGTTGTTCGAGTCTTTGTCATTGGCGATTGAGCCAGTCAGAGTGATACGTCTTACGTATCGGCTGTCGTTCTTTAACAATCTGGAAGAAGTAAGTAATTTGGATAGCGGAAGCGTCTTGAGATGGACGTGGAAGTTATCCGGGTTGTGATTGTATCGATGTATCTCAAGATGATTCGAACTCTATGTTTGACTCAATTGGAATACGGCACAACGCGAGAACTCAACCTGTAACGACTGTCGATGAGACAGACTCGTTATAGGGTCAAGCGAACAAGTGCATGTGGTGGATGCCTTGGCGATCACAGGCGATGAAGGACGCGGTAGCCTGCGAAAAGCTACGGGGAGCTGGCAAACGAGCTTTGATCCGTAGATGTCCGAATGGGGAAACCCACTCCTTTTGGAGTATCCATGGCTGAATACATAGGCCATGCGAAGCGAACGCGGTGAACTGAAACATCTAAGTAACCGCAGGAAAAGAAATCAACCGAGATTCCCAAAGTAGTGGCGAGCGAAATGGGATGAGCCTTGCACTCTTTATTTGTATTGTTAGCCGAACGCTCTGGAAAGTGCGGCCATAGCAGGTGATAGCCCTGTAGGCGAAAACAGTATGAAAGAACTAGGTGTGCGACAAGTAGGGCGGGACACGTGAAATCCTGTCTGAAGATGGGGGGACCATCCTCCAAGGCTAAATACTCGTGATCGACCGATAGTGAACCAGTACCGTGAGGGAAAGGCGAAAAGAACCCCGGGAGGGGAGTGAAATAGATCCTGAAACCGCATGCATACAAACAGTCGGAGCCTCGCAAGGGGTGACGGCGTACCTTTTGTATAATGGGTCAGCGACTTACGTTCAGTAGCAAGCTTAACCGTATAGGGCAGGCGTAGCGAAAGCGAGTCCGAATAGGGCGTTCAGTTGCTGGGCGTAGACCCGAAACCAAGTGATCTATCCATGGCCAGGATGAAGGTGCGGTAACACGTACTGGAGGTCCGAACCCACTAACGTTGAAAAGTTAGGGGATGAGCTGTGGATAGGGGTGAAAGGCTAAACAAACTTGGAAATAGCTGGTTCTCTCCGAAAACTATTTAGGTAGTGCCTCGTGTCTCACCTTCGGGGGTAGAGCACTGTCATGGTTGGGGGGTCTATTGCAGATTACCCCGCCATAGCAAACTCCGAATACCGAAGAGTGCAATCACGGGAGACAGACATCGGGTGCTAACGTCCGGTGTCAAGAGGGAAACAACCCAGACCGCCAGCTAAGGTCCCCAAATATAGCTAAGTGGGAAACGAAGTGGGAAGGCTAAAACAGTCAGGAGGTTGGCTTAGAAGCAGCCACCCTTTAAAGAAAGCGTAATAGCTCACTGATCGAGTCGTCCTGCGCGGAAGATGTAACGGGGCTAAGCTATATACCGAAGCTGCGGATGCGAGCTTTGCTCGCATGGTAGGAGAGCGTTCCGTAAGCCTGCGAAGGTGCGTTGAAAAGCGTGCTGGAGGTATCGGAAGTGCGAATGCTGACATGAGTAGCGATAAAGGGGGTGAAAGGCCCCCTCGCCGTAAGCCCAAGGTTTCCTACGCAACGTTCATCGGCGTAGGGTGAGTCGGCCCCTAAGGCGAGGCAGAAATGCGTAGCTGATGGGAAGCAGGTCAATATTCCTGCACCATTGTTAGATGCGATGGGGGGACGGATCGCGGAAGGTTGTCCGGGTGTTGGAAGTCCCGGTCGCTGCATTGGAGAAGGCGCTTAGGCAAATCCGGGCGCAGGATTCAAGGGTGTGGCGCGAGCTCCCTAGGGAGCGAAGCAATTGGAAGTGGTTCCAAGAAAAGCCTCTAAGCTTCAGTCTAACGATGACCGTACCGCAAACCGACACAGGTGGGCGAGATGAGTATTCTAAGGCGCTTGAGAGAACTCGGGAGAAGGAACTCGGCAAATTGGTACCGTAACTTCGGGATAAGGTACGCCCTTGTAGCTTGATGCGCCTGCGCGCAGAGGGTGAAGGGGTTGCAATAAACTGGTGGCTGCGACTGTTTAATAAAAACACAGCACTCTGCAAACACGAAAGTGGACGTATAGGGTGTGACGCCTGCCCGGTGCCGGAAGATTAAATGATGGGGTGCAAGCTCTTGATTGAAGTCCCGGTAAACGGCGGCCGTAACTATAACGGTCCTAAGGTAGCGAAATTCCTTGTCGGGTAAGTTCCGACCTGCACGAATGGCGTAACGATGGCCACACTGTCTCCTCCCGAGACTCAGCGAAGTTGAAGTGTTTGTGATGATGCAATCTACCCGCGGCTAGACGGAAAGACCCCATGAACCTTTACTGTAGCTTTGCATTGGACTTTGAACCGATCTGTGTAGGATAGGTGGGAGGCTATGAAACCGGAACGCTAGTTTCGGTGGAGCCGTCCTTGAAATACCACCCTGGTTTGTTTGAGGTTCTAACCTTGGCCCGTGATCCGGGTCGGGGACAGTGCATGGTAGGCAGTTTGACTGGGGCGGTCTCCTCCCAAAGCGTAACGGAGGAGTACGAAGGTACGCTAGGTACGGTCGGAAATCGTGCTGATAGTGCAATGGCATAAGCGTGCTTAACTGCGAGACCGACAAGTCGAGCAGGTGCGAAAGCAGGTCATAGTGATCCGGTGGTTCTGTATGGAAGGGCCATCGCTCAACGGATAAAAGGTACTCTGGGGATAACAGGCTGATACCGCCCAAGAGTTCATATCGACGGCGGTGTTTGGCACCTCGATGTCGGCTCATCTCATCCTGGGGCTGTAGCCGGTCCCAAGGGTATGGCTGTTCGCCATTTAAAGAGGTACGTGAGCTGGGTTTAAAACGTCGTGAGACAGTTTGGTCCCTATCTGCCGTGGGCGTTGGATATTTGAAGGGGGCTGCTCCTAGTACGAGAGGACCGGAGTGGACGAACCTCTGGTGTACCGGTTGTCACGCCAGTGGCATCGCCGGGTAGCTATGTTCGGAAGAGATAACCGCTGAAAGCATCTAAGCGGGAAACTCGCCTTAAGATGAGATATCCCTGGGGACTAGATCCCCTTGAAGGGTCGTTCGAGACCAGGACGTTGATAGGTCAGGTGTGTAAGCGCAGTAATGCGTTCAGCTAACTGATACTAATTGCCCGTAAGGCTTGATCCTATAACAAGTCTGCCTTGTAGATCGGCGCCGTGCGCAAGCACCGGCTGCGATCCAGCGCGACATGTTGGATTCTCGTGTGTGATACACACAACCTAAATTACTGCTTCTTCCCAGATTGGTTCTGTTGGCCGTGCCAGCAGAACACCCCTCTTTGCCTGATGACCATAGCGAGTCGGTCCCACCCCTTCCCATCCCGAACAGGACCGTGAAACGACTCTACGCCGATGATAGTGCGGATTCCCGTGTGAAAGTAGGTAATCGTCAGGCTCCCTAAGCCAGAAACCCCCGCCC
>NZ_QTPY01000063.1:0-3717 GCF_003857765.1 Burkholderia sp. Bp9016 | reverse complement strand
GCACCCGCTTTCGCGAGTTCGAGTGCGATTTCCTTGCCGATGCCGCTTGCGGCGCCCGTGACGACTGCGGTCTTGCCGCTCAGATCTGCTGCCATGTCCGTCTCCTTCCGTTATCGAATCCAAAAAGCGCGCCCGTGCGTCCGCTTTCGTCGCGCGGCCGTGCACGCAGGCCAGTCGCTATTGTGCACGATCGGCCCCGCCGTTCGCGGCCAAAACGTCTAAGCTTAAGGTCGGTTTCGGATCGAGGGAGATTCGCATGCACTATCGACGACTAGGCCGCTCCGGCCTGCAGGTCAGCGCGCTTTCGCTCGGTTCGTGGGTCACGTACGGCAATCAGGTCGACCAGCGGGTCGCCCGCGAGTGCCTCGCGGCGGCCCGCGATGCGGGCGTCAACTTCTTCGACAACGCGGAGGTCTACGCGGGTGGAAAGTCGGAGGAAATCATGGGCCGGGCCCTGAAGTCGCTCGGCTGGCCGCGTATCAGCTACCTGGTATCGACGAAGTTCTTCTGGGGTCTCGCGGAAGCGCCGAACCAGTACCACACGCTCAACCGGAAATATCTGCTGAACGCCATCGACGGCTCGCTGCATCGGCTGCAGCTCGACTACGTCGACCTCGTCTATTGCCATCGCCCGGACCCGAACACACCGATCGAGGAAACCGTCTGGGCGATGAGCGACATGATCGTACGCGGCAAGGCGCTGTACTGGGGCACATCCGAATGGAGCGCCGACGAGATCCGCGCCGCATACGAAATCGCCGAGCGGCATCATCTGCACAAGCCGGTCGTCGAGCAGCCGCAGTACAACCTGTTCCACCGTACCCGGGTCGAACAGGAATATACGCGGCTCTACGACGACTACGGTATGGGTCTCACGACCTGGAGCCCGCTGGCATCGGGGTTGCTCACCGGCAAGTACCGCAACGGCGTACCACCAGACAGCCGCGCGCAACTGCACGGCTACGACTGGCTCCGCGACCGGCTGACGGATCCGGCCAGCAACGATGTCGTCGAGCGGCTCGGCGAGATCGCGGCCGAACTCGGCTGCAGCACCGGCCAGCTCGCAATCGCATGGGTGCTCGCGAATCCGCGCGTGAGCTCGGTGATTACAGGCGCGTCGCGGCTCGAACAGATCGGCGACAACATGCGCGCGCTCGACGTCGCCGCGAAGCTGACGCCGGAGGTCAAGCAACGCATCGAGGAGGTAGTCGGCGACGCATACGAGTAAGGCGACTTACGGCCACTCGCGTACAATACGCGGCCGCATCGGCGCCCGGCTCGTCAGCCGCGCGCGATCGCCCGTTTTCATCGATTCATCTTTTCGTTCCAGGCAGCCAGCCATGCTCAGCTATCGTCACGGTTTTCACGCAGGCAATCACGCGGACGTGCTCAAGCACGCCGTCGTCGTCCAGTTGCTGCGCTACCTGAACAAGAAGGACAAGTCGTACTGGTACATCGATACGCACGCGGGCGCCGGCGTGTACTCTCTACGCGACGGCTACGCCGCCAAGACCGCGGAATTCGATACCGGCATCGGCCCGCTGTGGAACGACAAGAACCTGCCTGAAGCGCTGGGCGATTACATCGATGAAGTCCGCGCGCTGAACGACGACGGCGAGCTGCGATTCTATCCGGGCTCCCCATATCTCGCATGGCGATCGATGCGCGAGCAGGACCGGATGCGCCTGTTCGAAATGCACACGACGGAAATCGACGTGCTGCGTCACAACTTTCGCGATGCAGGGCGACGCGCGATGATCTTCGCAGGCGATGGCTTCGAGGGTATCAAGGCGTTGCTGCCACCGGCGCCGCGCCGCGCGCTCGTTCTGATCGATCCGTCCTACGAGGACAAGAAGGACTACGCACGGACCATCACGTGCGTCACGGAATGCCTGAAGCGGTTCGCAACGGGTTGCTACGCAATCTGGTATCCGCAGGTTGCGCGCGTGGAGTCGCAACGTTTTCCGGAACAACTGAAGCGTCTGCAGCCGAACAACTGGCTACACCTGACGTTGACGGTATCGAACCCGCCTGCAGACGGACTGGGCCTCTACGGCAGCGGAATGTTCATCCTGAATCCGCCCTACACCCTCGCGCAGAGCATGAACGAAGCGCTGCCCTACCTCGTGGAACGACTCGGGCAGGATAGCGGCGCGCGGTGCCAGATCGAGCACCGCGGAAACTGAGCGAGCCGGCCGCCGTTACGGCTGCTGTCGCGGCATGGGCCGTGGTTGATTGGCCGGTGACGTGCCCCAGCCGGGGACATTGATATACGGCGCGACAAACAGCGGAACCGACGAATTCGACGTCTGCCCGGCCGGCGTTCGCATACGCGCCGGTTCGACGATCGGCTCGGACGACAGCGGCGCAGTTTGCAACACCAGGCCACCCTTACCGTCCTGAATACCGCTTTGCGTGTCAAGAATCAGCGGCCTGGACGCGGTCGCGGCGCCCGCCGCGACGCAGTGGACGAGCACCGCAACACCCAGAACAAGGCGCGTGCGGGGAACAGAACGCACATCGAAACGCAAGCGCATGATCGTATTCTTCCTGTCCAAAAGCAGGCCCATACCATAGCGCTGCATCACCGATTTCACCAGATCCGGCGCACAAAAAACAAAGCCCCGTCAACACGGGGCTTGCTTTTCGTTCGGTGCCACATGGCACCTGACGGTGACTCCGATTACAGCGAGTAGCCGTTGGTTTCGAGCGAACGGATACGGCTCTCGAGCTGGACGATGTCCGACGACGTGGCGAGGTAAGCCTCACGGCGCTCACGCTCTGCGGATTCGAACCAGTTGCTCAGCTTTTCAACGATGTAGGCGATCATGACGTTCTCCAAGGAAGGGGGGACCCCTGGCGAATCGAGATTCAGGGATTTCCCGTATAGGGTTATCCCGAATTATAGCGATGCCGCACCAAGATGCCAGTGAAATACTTGCATGGAGACCATTCCCATTCGGAATGGATCTTGAAGCATCTCCGCCAACTCATTGATTTTTAATAAGACTAGCTCGATGCCCATTTTGAACTCGAGGACGCGCACTAATCTGGTTCGCCGACCCGATCCGCCAAGCGCGCCAAAATTGGGCATTCCGGGCGCTCGTCACCATGACAGTGCGCGGCCAGATCGGCCAGCGTATTGCGCATGTCGCTCAGTTCCGCGATGCGCTTGTCGAGTTCGGCCACGTGTTCGAGGGCTATCGACTTCACTTCGGCGCTCGCTCGGGAGCGGTCTTGCCAGAGCATCAGCAGCTTGCGGATATCCTCGACGAGGAAGCCGAGTCTTCGTGCCTGACGGATGAAGCGCAGGATATGGACTTCGTCCGGACCGTAAATCCGATATCCAGCGTCGCTACGCTTGCTCGGCGCCAGCAGGCCGACTTGTTCGTAGTACCGGATCATTTTTGCACTGACGCCGGATTCGCGTGACGCGTCACCGATATTCATTCCCCCACCCTCTTCATAAGCCCAGCTTCGAACGCGAATGCCGGTACAGATGTGCCGACGTCGACACTTCGATCGTATCAAATCGCGTCGTTTCGTTCCGGGATGGGCATTGGTTGGCGAGATCAACCTCAGGTGACCTGCCCCCTTCAATCGGGCCAATGGGCTTCTAGCAAAGTCCCTTTAAACCAGCTCCTGGAAAGCGGCAGGAGCATCCGCGGTTGCCCGATGTTTCGCCGCAAACTCTGACGGCGCAAGGTAGTTCAGTGC
>NZ_QTPY01000062.1:0-4321 GCF_003857765.1 Burkholderia sp. Bp9016 | reverse complement strand
GCCGCAACCTTCGCGAGCGAGCCGCCGAATTTGCCGACCGCGGTCCGCGCGGCCGATACGATCACTACGTCCGTCATGTTCAATTCCTGCATCGAAATCAATGGGTCGATCCGTATTGCGTCCCGGTGCCGGCATGGCGACCGTGGCACGCAAGCGCCACGCGCCCCGGATGCGGCTGCATGTTCACGCGCTCATGCGCGCGGCACACCCGCATGATCCGGCCGTGCCCGGATACGCTATGGCGAACCGGACGTTCGCCGACCGCCACGCGGCACACGCGGCGGCCAACGCCATCCGGCGCCGGTCAATCGTGTCGCGCCGATGCGCGACACGCGATCATGCTGCCGATTCGCGCGGAGCGGCTTCCTTGCGTGCGGCGGCGGCCGTCTGCTTGCCGCCGCGCGCCGCCGTTTCGCTGACCGCGTCGAAGCCGCTTTGCGCGGCCTCGATCGCCTGCCCAGCCGCTGCGCGCACGGAGTCGGCCGCGGCCGTTGCCGCGGACAGTGCCGAGTTCAGCGCGGCGACCACCGGAGCCGAGCCGGCCGGCGCATGCTTCGTCAGTTCGCCGAACACGTCCTTCACGCGCTTGTCGGTCTGCTCGTACTGCGCCTGGGCGACCTTCGACCACTCGGCCTGCGTCGACACCGCGATGTCGAACAGATGGCGGCTGTACGCGACGGCCTTGCCGGCGGCTTCCTGCGGTGCGGCCACTTGCTGCGCCAAGCCGGCAGCCGGGTTGCTGGCGTTGAATGCGTTCTTCAGCTTGTCCTCGTACTCTTCAAGCGCCGTCTTGGCCACTTGCAGGTTGAGTTCGACGACGGCCTCGAAACCGTGGATTGCCGGACGGGCAATTGCGAACCACGCGGCAATTCCGGACTGGTAATCGGCGGCGAATTTTTCGGGGGCAAATACGGACATCGGGCACGCTCCTGTTGGCAATGCGAGAGACGACGTAAAGAAAATGGGAGCCAGGTCGAGTGCCTGCCCCCTTATTCGCGACCCGCACGCCATTGAATGCGGGAAGCTGAGAATCGCCATTCTAGAGGCATTAATTGTCAATTAAATGGCATCAATGCTAGGTGAAAACCCTTATAAGGGGAGTAACCGTTGGCGGCAGGCCTGGCGCACACAACGGAGGTCGATTCACAAGTCACTGTTTCATAATGGCTTTTACCTTTTCAAGCCTAACGCACCGCGATCGCTCGCAACATTTACCCCGCCATTATTCCCGTTATTAGAAAAAAGGTTGGCATTGAAACGGATAACGCCACCCGTGTAATCGTTTTTACAGATTTATTTTGAAACCGTTTACGGGATTATTAATGACGAATTCAATGATCCGATGAATTACGACGCGCGACTACGGCATCGGCCTCACCCGGCCAATTCGCGATGCAGCGCGCGAAACTCCTGCGCGAGCTTGTGCGCCGGTTCGAGATGGATCACCGGCGTCGATTGCTGATGCGACTCGCGGATCTTCACCGACGCCGACAGCTTCGACGCCAGCACCGGCAGCCCTTCGTCGACGAGTTCGTCGACCAGCCGCTGCGGCAGGCTCGCGCGCGGCTGGAACTGATTGATGACGATCCCTTCGACCTCGAGCGCTGCGTTGTGGTCCTGCTGGATTTCCTTGACGTTCTCGAGCAACGTGTACAGCGCGCGACGCGAGAAGTCGTCGCAGTCGAACGGGATCAGGCAGCGCTCGACCGCGATCAGAGCCGAGCGCGTGTAGAAGTTCAGCGCGGGCGGCGTATCGATGTAGACGGCATCGTAGGTGTCGAGCTCGTTCAGCGCGTCGCGCAGCTTGTAGATCTTGTAGCGCGATTCCAGCTTGCCGTGCAGCGTGTCGAGATCCGGATGCGCGGGCATCATGTCGAGACCTTCGAACGGGGTCGGATGGATGAACGATGCGACGTCGACCGGCCGGAAGTTGAACGTCAGCGCGGTCTCGAAGAATTCGGCGGCGCCGGGATGCGCGTCGGCCGCGCCATCGCCAAGCAGGTAGCGCGTGGAATTCGCCTGCGCGTCGAGGTCGATGACGAGCGTGCGCAGCCCTTCACTCGCGCTGATCGCCGCCAGGTTGCAGACGATTGTCGATTTGCCTACGCCGCCTTTCTGGTTGAATACGACCCGCCGCATTGTGTCCCCTTCGATTGAAACGTCGAAAGATCCAGCTTAGCCGGTCAATAATGGCGGCCACGTGACATCCGTCAGATCCGCGGCAACGTGCCCGATACATGACGGTTGCCCGGCACGCTCCACCGCCACGGCAGATCCGTGCCGACGCGAATACCGATGCGCGGGCCGCCCGCCAGATTCGCGGGCGGCGCCATGCCGTCGTCCACGATCGCGAAGCCGTCGCGGGCGACGACCAGGTCGGCGCCGTCCTGCGCGCCGCCGATGCCGAGTGCCTGGGTCAGCCGCGCCGGACCGCGGCACAGATCGCGATCACGTGTCAGCGGCGGCCGTGCCGCGCGCATCCGTTCGAGCCCCTGCAACGGTTCCAGCGCTCGAATCAGCACGCCCGTGCCGGTGCCGTCCGGCCCGCACACGCAATTGCAGCACCAGTGCATCCCGTACGTGAAATAGACGTACATATGCCCGGGCGGCCCGAACATCGTCGCATTGCGCGGCGTCTTGCCGCGATACGTGTGCGCGGCCGGGTCGATCGCGCCGGCATAGGCTTCCACTTCGACGATCCGGCCCGCGCGGCCGTCCGCTGCCGCGAGAATCTTGTTCAGCAGTTGCGGCGCGACTTCGGTGGCCGAGCGATCGAAGAACGCGCGCGGCAACAACGTGCCCGGCCAGTCGGGTGCACGCTTATTTCGCGTCATTCCGCCCCTCCGGCTGTCCGCTGCAGGAAACCTCCTGCGCCGCCAAATGAAGCCGACGATACGCTTCGACCAGTTCGTCGAGACTGAATGCGCGGTTTCTGCCGCTCGGGTTCGGCAGGATCCAGACGGTCGCGCGCTGCATGCGTGCCGGTTGCAGCCCCCATGCGATCTCGCGTTGCCCGGACAGCGCCGCGTAGGCGGCCTTGCCCAGGAACGCGACGAAGCGCGGCGCGTAACGTTCGAGCTTCTGCCCGAAGACGTCCGCGGCGGCGGCGAATTCGTCGTGCGACAACTGATCTGCGCTCGCCGTCGGCCGCGGCACGACCGCCGTCAGCCCGCAGCCGTATCCAAGTATCGTCCGGTCGTCCTGCGGCGCGATTTCGTCCGGCGTGAAGCCCGCGAGATGCAGCACGCGCCAGAAGCGGTTGCTCCTTCCCGCGAAGTGATGGCCGGTCGCGGCCGCGGTCATGCCGGGGTTGATCCCGCAGAACAGCACGTCGAGATGCGGGGCGATGATGTCGGGAAGTGCGTCTGCCACGTTCGGCCTCGCGCATGAGGGGCGTAAACGAAAAAAGACCCGAAGATCCACGCCAGGCAATTCGCCTGGCCCGGACATTCGGGCCCTTTCCTGTGCGGAATACCGACGTGATGCTTAGAACGGGATATCGTCGTCCATCTCGTCGAAGCCGCCGCCTGCCGGCGCGCTCGGACGGCTCTGGCCGCCGCCTGCACCGCCGCGCGGCGCTGCGCCGGCACGACCACCGCCACCACCACCGCGCTCCATCTGTTCGCCGCCGCGACCGCCGCCACCACCACCGTAGCCGCCGCCGTAACCGCCTTCGTCACCACCACCACCGCCGCCGCCCGCACCGCCGCGGCCGCCGAGCATCTGCATTTGATCCGCGACGATTTCGGTCGAATAGCGATCCTGGCCGTCCTGGCCTTGCCACTTGCGCGTGCGGATGCGGCCTTCGATATAGACCGACGAGCCCTTCTTCAGGTACTCGCTGACGATTTCGGCGAGACGGCCGAAAAACGCGACGCGGTGCCACTCGGTCATTTCCTTGAAATCGCCGCTCGCCTTGTCCTTGTAGCGATCGGTCGTTGCGAGACGAATGTTCGCAACCGCGTCGCCGCTCGGCAGGTAACGGACTTCAGGATCGGCGCCGAGATTGCCGACGAGGATGACCTTGTTGACGGATGCCATGTGTTTCTCCAGTAAATTCGATGCGGGGCCGCCCGCGAAAGTCGTCGGAGCGGCCCGCCGGGCAAGCCGGCGAGCGCCGCCGGTGCGTGCCCGAAAAGAAGGTTCAGGCCTTGCGCGGCGGCGGCGCTTTCATGCTGGCCGCGATTATAAGCCACGCGGCAACGAGCCCCGAGCACGCATAAAAGACGGTATCCGCACCGCCGTGCTTCAGCAGCCAGCCGCCCGCGATGCCGCCGAGCGCGAGCCCGATCGACTGCGTGGTGTTGTAGACGCCCGTGGC
>NZ_QTPY01000061.1:0-4321 GCF_003857765.1 Burkholderia sp. Bp9016 | reverse complement strand
TTTACGCCAAAGCAGCGGTTGGCCATGGCCGCTTAGTTTCTATTTCTGAACCCCGTGCAAAACGGGGGGATTGCCGCCCGACTTCGTCTGCACCTGCGCACCGCGCACGCGTCGAAGCACTGCGGCGTCGACGGCGAAGCGGCCGCCCCCTCCGGCGGAGTGCGTTCCGTCAGCGCCGTCGGAGCATGTCCGACGCAGGGCGCTCAGGTCGCATCAGGTGACGGCGGCAACGACATCTGTCGCTCGCCCGCCATAAAGGAAAAAGCCCGGCACATGCCGGGCTCGTTCGCTCGACTTCGGTGTTACGCGCGGCCGTCGCGCAATTCGCGCCGCAGAATCTTGCCGACGTTCGTCTTCGGCAACTCGGTGCGGAACTCGACGAGTTTCGGACGCTTGTAGCCGGTGAGCCGCTCCTTGCAGTAAGCGAGGATGTCCTTGTCGGTGAGTGCCGGGTCCTTCTTTACGACGAACAGCTTCACCGCTTCGCCCGAATGCTCGTCCGGCACGCCGACGGCCGCCACCTCGAATACGCCCGGGTGCGACGCCACCACATCCTCGACCTCGTTCGGATACACGTTGAAGCCGGACACGAGGATCATGTCCTTCTTCCGGTCGACGATCTTCACGTAACCGCGAGCGTCCATCACGCCGACATCGCCCGTCTTGAAGAAACCGTCCGGGAACATGACCTTCGCGGTTTCGTCCGGACGATTCCAGTAGCCAGCCATGACCTGCGGCCCGCGGATGCAAATCTCGCCGGGCTCGCCGAGCGCGACATCATTACCCGCGTCGTCGCGAATCGCGACCTCGGTCGACGGCAGCGGCAGCCCGATCGTCCCGCTGTACTCGGTCGCCGTCACGGGGTTGCAGGTCGCCACCGGCGACGTTTCCGACAAACCGTACCCTTCGACGATCGCGGTATGGGTCCTCTCGTACCAGCGCTTCGCGACGCCTTCCTGGATCGCCATGCCGCCACCGTTGGCGATCACGAGCTTCGACAGGTCGAGCTGACTGAATTCGGGATGATTCAGCAGTGCGTTGTACAGCGTGTTGACGGCCGGAATCGTCGAAATCTGGTACCCCTTCAACTCCTTGATCATGCCGCCGATGTCGCGCGGATTCGGGATCAGGATCCCCATCCCGCCCGTGCGCATCGTCAGGAAGCCGCAGACGGTCAATGCGAACACGTGGTAAAGCGGCAGCGCGACGACCGTCACGAACTGCTTTACGTCGGGATGCTTCTCATGTGCCGGATGGTGCCACGCGCCGGCTTGCAGCACGTTCGACACGATGTTCCGGTGCAGCAGCGTCGCGCCCTTCGCGACACCTGTGGTACCGCCCGTGTATTGCAGGAACGCGACGTCGTCGGGGCCGAGTTTTTCCGGCTTGAACGTCTGCCGCGCGCCTTCCGACAGCGCGGCCTTGAAGCGCGTAAACGACGGAAGCTGCCAGGCCGGCACCATCTTCTTCACGTTGCGCACGACGTAGTTGACAAGCCAGCCCTTGATGCCCAACAGATCGCCCATCGACGCGACCACGACATGCTTGACCGCGGTATTAGCGATGACGGCCTGAAGCGTCGACGCGAAGTTCTCGAGAATGACGATCGCTTCCGCCCCGCTGTCCTTCAACTGGTGCTCGAGCTCGCGCGGCGTATAGAGCGGATTGACGTTGACGACAGTGTAGCCCGCGCGAAGCACCGCGACGATCGCCACCGGATACTGCAGCACATTCGGCATCATGAGCGCGACGCGCGCACCACGCTTCAGACCGCGCGACTGCAGCCACGCGCCGAACTGGCGCGACAGCGCATCGAGCTCGCCGTACGTGATGCTCTTGCCCATGCAGACGAACGCCTTGCGGTCGCGATACTGCCGGAAGCTTTCGTCGAGGAGATCCGGAATCGATGGATACGGGGACGCGTCAATTTCGGCTGGAACGCCGGGTGGGTACGATTTCAGCCAAATTTTGTCCATGCCGCGCGTCTCCTCACAGATTTTCGAATGGTCGTGCTAAAACGCATCGTAGCGGCTCGCCCGTCCCGAGACAACAGGGTTAGATGCCCACTTCGAACTTTCAGACGAATTCGTCTGATCATACTCATAAATTCTGTCAAATCCGCTCTACTTCCACAAGGCAATCGTAAAACGTCGCCGAATTGCCGAGATCGGTCAGGGCCTGACTCGTCACTTCATTTGCGTTCCGGCCGTCTGGCGAGAGCTTCTTCCACCATATCGACAACCCGACGACGAGTCCGGCACGCGCGCGATCGGTCACACGCGCGAGCGCCTGCATCGATCCGCGGTCGTTGAAGACGCGAACGACGTCGCCGTCGCCGATGTCTCGCGCGTCGGCGTCGGTCGGATGGATATCGAGATACGGCTGGCCTTCCGTGTTGCGCAGGCTGTCCACGTTCACGAACGTGCTGTTCAGGAAGTGCCGGGCGGGCGGCGAAATCATCGCGAGCGGATAGCGGGCGGCGAGTTCGGGCGCCGCTTCCTCCGATTCGAAGGGTGGCAGATAGTCCGGCACAGGATCCATGCCCATCTGCTCGAGCCGTGCGCTGTAGAACTCGCACTTGCCGGACGGCGTACGGAAACCGCCGTTCGCAAACGGCGCGTCGGCCACGTGGAGCTTGAGCCATCCGGCGCGCTTGAGTGTTTCCCAGTCGCTGTCGAGCGCCGGGTCATCCCAACGAAGTGCCGCGCGCGCGACGTCTTCGTCGCTGTGATAAAGCGCGGGTTCGTCGAGCCCCATGCTGCGCGCGATCCCTCGGAAGATCTCGGTGTTCGGCCGCGCGTCGCCCACCGGCGGAATTGCGGGCAGATTCGCCATCACGTAGGTGTGACCGTACGATTTGTGGACATCGAGATGTTCGAGTTGCGTCGTGGCAGGCAACACAATGTCGGCAAAATCGACCGTATCTGTCCTGAAGTGCTCGAGAACAACGGTGAACAGGTCTTCACGGGCGAAACCCGCTGCAACCTTCGACGAGTCCGGCGCGACAGCCACCGGATTCGAGTTGTAGACGATCACCGCCTCGACCTTCGGGCCGAACGTTGTGTCGCCCGAATGCAGCAGCGCGTCGCCGATCGCGTTCATATTGATGCTGCGCGGCAGTTTATGCGGCCATCCGGGCATCAGGTCAGGGCGCAGCAGCGCTGCCTGGTTGACCGGCGCGGATTCCGACGACGACAGCAGCAACCCGCCCGCCCGATCGCGCCATGCGCCCGTCAGCGCGGGCAGGCTCGCGATCGCGCGCACGGCATTGCCGCCGCCGCGCACGCGCTGCATGCCGTAATTGAGGCGAATCGATGCCTTGCGGGTCGCGCCGTAACGACGTGCGAGTTCGACGAGTTCCGATGCATCGATGCCGCAGATCTGCGCGACGCGCTCTGGCGGATAGGACAAGGCTCGCGCCTTGAGTGCATCGAAGCCAAGCGTATGCTGTGCGATGTAGTCGTGATCGAGCAGATCTTCGGTGATCAGCACGTGCATCATGCCGAGCGCGAAGGCTCCGTCGGTGCCCGGTTTCAACGCAATGTGCTGATGGCACTTTTCGGCCGTCAGCGAACGATAAGGGTCGATCGCGACCAGGCGTGCGCCGCGACGCTTGGCTTCCTGCGCCCGAGTCCAGAAATGCAGGCTCGATGCGATCGGATTGGCGCCCCAGATCAGGATCAGTTCGCTTTCCTCGAAGTGCTCGAGATGCATGCCGACGCTGCCACCGTACGTATAGCGCAGGCCCGCCGCACCGGCCGCCGCACAGATCGTACGTTCGAGCCGGGAGGCGCCGAGTTTGTGGAAGAATCGCTGCGCGATGCCTTCGCCCTGCACGAGCCCCATCGTTCCCGCGTAGCTGTACGGCACGATCGCCTCCGGCGCGCGCGCGGCGATTTCTCCGAGGCGGCGACCGATCTCGTCGAAGGCTTCGCTCCAGCTGATCGGCACGAAGCGCCCTTCCCCCTTCGCACCGACGCGCTTGAGCGGAACGGTGAGACGATCCGGATGATGGACGCGATCAGCGTATCGGCTGACTTTCGTACACAACACACCTTGCGTGGGCGGATGGTCCGGGTCACCGGTGACCTTGATCGCCTTGCCATTCTCGACAGTCACGCGCATTGCGCATGTGTCCGGGCAATCGTGAGGGCAAACGGCCCGGGCTATCTGGGTGGCGACGTTCATCGTTCTGGATGCGGGGATGGAGATTCGCGAATTTTACGTGGCCGTACCGAATAAGGGTAAGCGACCAGCCAACCCGTCTTGACGAGCGAGTTTAGGCGGCAGTCGAGAGAGGTTGCCAACGATGCGGCAGTAG
>NZ_QTPY01000060.1:0-5886 GCF_003857765.1 Burkholderia sp. Bp9016 | reverse complement strand
GCCGGGCGTGCCGCCCGCCCCGCGCCCCCCCCCCCCCCCCCTCCCCCCCCCCCCCCGCCCCCGCCCCCCCCCCCCCCCCCCCCCCCCCCCCCCCCCCCCCCCCCCCCCCCGCCCCCGCCCCCCCCCCCCCCCCCCCCCCCCCCCCCCCCCCCCCCCCCCCCCCCCCCGCGCCCCCCCCCCCCCCCCCCCCCCCCCCCCCGCCCCGGCCCCTAGTGTAAGCGAGATGTGTGACGACGAGAAACCGGTGCGGCGCGCCGATGCGACGTCGCTCAACGCTCGTCGAAGCTCACGACGACCTTGTCGCTGATCGGATGGCACTGGCACGTGAGCACGAAGCCGTCCTTCACTTCGTGTTCCTCGAGCGTGTAGTTCTTCTCCATCCGGACTTCGCCTTCGACCACCTTCGCGCGGCACGTGCAGCACACGCCGCCCTTGCACGCGTACGGCAGTGCGAGGCCCGCGCGCAGGCCGACGTCGAGCAGGCTCACGCCTTCGTACGGCAGGCGCAGCTTGCGCTTCTTGCCGTCGAGCACGATTTCGAGGTCTGCCGCGGGCGTCTGGTCGGTGATTTCGACGACGGGCGCGCCGGCTTGCGGCAGCGGCGTGCCGAAGCGCTCGACGTGCACCTTCGCCTGCGGCACGCCGGCGGCCTTCAGCGCGGCTTCGGCCGCATCCATCATCGGCGCGGGGCCGCAGATGAACGCTTCGTCGATTGCGTCGGCTGGCGTCAGCGTGTCGAGGAATTCCGCGCATTTCGCCTGGTCGAGCACGCCGTTGAACAACTCGACGTCCTGCTGATCGTCCGACAGCACGTGGTACAGGACGAAGCGGTTCATGTAGCGGTTCTTCAGGTCCTCGAGTTCCTCCGCGAACATGATCGCGTCGGCGCTGCGGTTGCCGTAGATCAGCGTGAACGTGCTGCGCGGCTCGAGTTCGAGCGTCGTCTTCACGATCGCGAGCACCGGTGTGATGCCCGATCCGCCGGAAAACGCGACGTACTGCTTGCCGTGGTCAGCGTTCAGGTGCGTGAAGAAGCGGCCGTCCGGCGTCATCACGTCGATCGTGTGGCCCGGCTTCAGCGTGTCGAAAGCGAAGTTCGAGAAGCGGCCGCCGCGCACGCGCTTGATGCCGATGCGCAGTTCGCCGTCGCGGTCGTAGTCGGTCGTGCCGACGCAGATCGAGTACGAGCGGCGCGTTTCCTCGCCGTCGATGTGGGTCTTCAGTGTGACGAACTGGCCTTGCGTGAAGCGGTAAGCGTCGCGCAGCTCGGGCGGCACGTCGAACGAGACGGTAACGGCGTCGGCGGTCTCGGGCCGCACGTCGCGGATACGCAGCGGATGAAATTGCGGGGTCGCCATATCAGTAGGGTTTGAAGTAGTCGAAGGGTTCGCGGCAGTCGATGCAGCGATACAGCGCCTTGCAGGCCGTGGACGCGAATTGCGCGAGACGCTCGGTGCGGGCGGAGCCGCAGCGCGGGCAAACGGGCGCCGCGACAGGCGGCGGCATGAAACGCACGACGTTTTCCCGTGGCGCGGCACTACCGCACTGGCCGACGGGCGGCGCGATGCCGTACTCGCGCAGCTTGTCGCGCGCTTCCTGCGTGATCCAGTCGGTTGTCCACGCGGGCGCGAGTACCGTCTCGATCCGGTGCGGCGGCAGGTCGGCGGCCTGCAGCGCGGCGGCGATGTCCTCGGCGATCTGCGACATGGCCGGGCAGCCGGAGTAGGTCGGCGTGATCACGACTTCGAGCAGGCCGTCGTCCGCACGACGGACGTCGCGCAGGATGCCGAGCTCGCGGATCGACACGACCGGGATTTCGGGATCGGGCACCGCTTCGAGCACGTCCCACGCGCGCGCGAGCAACGGATCGTTGCGATGCGCGGCGGGTGCGGCGTTGGCGGGGGCTGCGGTCTGGACGGACATCGTCGGCTCTCCGTTGGGTCGGTCGATTACCAGGTCGCGCCGGGATGCTGGCGCGCGAGGCTCTGCATTTCCGCGAGCAGGTAACCCATGTGTTCCGAGTGCTCGCCCTGCTTGCCGGTGCTCACGTGCTGCACAGGCGCCGGCAGGGTCAGCGTCGCTTCCGCGAGCGCATCGTCGACATCCGCACGCCATACCGCTTCGAGCGCGGCCGGTGCCGGGGCAATGCCGGGCGCGGCGACGGCGTCGTCGATCGCGTCGGCTGCGAAGAATTCGCGCGTGTACGGTATCAGATAGTCGAGCGCGGCCTGCGCGCGGCGATGCGATTCGTCGGTGCCGTCACCGAGGCGCACCAGCCATTCGCGCGCGTGTTGCACGTGATAGCGGGTTTCCTTCACCGATTTCGCGGCGATCGCGGCGAGTTGCGCGTCCGTCGACGTTTCGAGCGCGGTCCACACGTGCAGCATCAGCGTCGCGTAGAGGAAGTTGCGCACGATCGTCACCGCGTAGTCCTTGTCGGCGTGCGCGGTGCCGGCGATCGGGCCGTAGTGCGGCAGTTCGGCGAGCGTGAAGTTCGCGAACTCGCGCTCGCTGCGGAAGTATGCGTAATCGTCTTCCGTCTTCGCCGCGCCGTTGAGCTGGCGTTCGAGTTCGGCTGCGTGCGTATACAGCATGCGCGCCTGGCCGATGAGGTCGAGGCTCATGTTGGTGAGCGCGATGTCTTCCTCGAGGACGGGGCCGTGGCCGCACCATTCGGCGTTGCGCTGACCGAGGATCAGCGCGTTGTCCGCAAGGCGCAGCACGTAGGAGAGGTGTTCGGGCGTGATCGTCATGGCGCGGCGTTACATGTGGTTGACTTCGTCGGGCAGCGTATAGAACGTCGGGTGACGGTAGATCTTGTCGCCCGCCGGCTCGAACAGCTCGGCCTTCTCGGCCGGGTCCGACGCGGTGATCGCCGACGACGGCACCACCCAGATGCTCACGCCTTCCTGGCGGCGCGTGTAGACGTCGCGCGCCATGCGCAGCGCCATCGACGCGTCGGCTGCGTGCAGGCTGCCGCAATGCTTGTGGTCGAGGCCCTGCTTGCTGCGCACGAACACTTCCCAGATCGGCCATTCCTTGTTCATCACTCTCTCCTGAATCCTGTATTCGATGGTTGCCGCTCAGGCGGCGTGCTGTTCGGTGCGGGCGCGTCGCTTCGCCTCGTGCGCGAGCGCGGCTTCTCGTACCCATGCGCCGTCGTTGTGCGCCTTCACCCGGGTCGCGAGGCGTTCCTTGTTGCACGGGCCGTCGCCGTTGACGACGCGCCAGAATTCATCCCAGTCGATCGTGCCGTAGTCGTGGTGGCCGCGCGCTTCGTTCCATTTCAGGTCCGGGTCAGGCAGCGTTACGCCGAGCACCTTCGCCTGGTCGACCGTCGCGTCGACGAATTTCTGCCGCAGGTCGTCGTTCGAGATCCGCTTGATGCCCCATTTCGAGGACTGGCTGCTGTGGACCGAATCGGCGTCGCTCGGGCCGAACATCATCAGCACCGGCCACCACCAGCGGTTCACCGCCTGCTGGACCATCGCGCGTTGCGCGTCGGTGCCCTTCATCATCGACAGCAGCGCGTCGAAACCCTGGCGTTGGTGGAACGACTCTTCCTTGCACACGCGGATCATCGCGCGTGCGTACGGCCCGTACGTGCAGCGGCACAGCGGGATCTGGTTCATGATCGCGGCGCCATCGACGAGCCAGCCGATCACGCCGACGTCGGCCCAGGTCGGCGTCGGGTAGTTGAAGATGCTCGAATATTTCGCCTTGCCGGCGTGCAGCGCATCGATAAGCGAATCGCGCGATACGCCGAGCGTTTCGGCTGCGCTATAAAGATAGAGGCCGTGGCCGGCTTCGTCCTGGACTTTCGCGAGCAGGATCGCCTTGCGCTTCAGGCTCGGCGCGCGCGAGATCCAGTTGCCTTCCGGCAGCATGCCGACGACTTCCGAGTGCGCGTGCTGCGAGATCTGGCGCACCAGCGTCTTGCGATAGGCGTCGGGCATCCAGTCCTGAGGTTCGATCTTGCCGTCCGCGGCCATGATCGCGTCGAACCGCGCTTGCTCGGGCGACTCGGCTGCGGCGTCGAGTGGCGCGACGTTGCCGGGGATGTCGAGGGATTGCGTGTACATGGCGGAGGTTCTCGTCCGGTTGAATGTGTGCGAAGTATAAACCAACCGACCGGTCGGTTAATAAATTTCTTGTGGATTTCCGGTCAGACTCGGGTAAACGAGAGGCGTTGGGGCGCGATCGTCGTGCGTGAAGGCGGTCCGTCGCGTGAGACGGGCGGCTTCTGCGGCACAATGCCCGCTTTCCGATGAGGATTTCGCCGATGTCATTCCGAAGCAGTTTCGTCGCGACCTTACTGGGCGCGTCCGTTTTTCTGTCGCCGCTCGCGGCCTCGGCCGCGCCCGCACCCGCCGGGTGGGTCGCTGCGTGGGCGACCGCGTTGCAGCCGATTCCCGACCTGGCTGCGCCGCCGCCGCTCTATCGCGCACCCGATGTGGCCGGGCGGACCGTTCGGCAGATTGTCTACCCGACGGTATCGGGGCGTGCCGCGCGAATTCGCGTCAGCAATGCATACGGCCGCGCGCCGTTGGTGATCGAGGATGCCGGTCTTGCGCGTGCGGGTGACGGCGCAGCACTGGCGGAACGCTCGGTTGCGCCGGTGCGTTTCGGCGGCAAGGCGTCGGTGACGCTCGCGCCGGGCCAGGAACTCGAAAGCGATCCGGTGGCGATCGACGTGACTGCCGGGCGACCGTATGCGATCAGTCTCCGGATGGGAGCGAATCAGCGGATGAGCGTCTGGCACCGTGTGTCGAACCAGTTCAATTACGTGTCGGCGCCGGGCGATCATGTGGGCGATCCAGGCACCGGCGCATTCCGTACCCGCTTTACTCAATATGCTTGGGTGACGGAACTGGCGGTCGAGGCTGGTTCCGCGCGGGCGAGTGTCGCGGCGATCGGCGACTCGATCACCGATGGACTGCGTTCGAGCCTGAACCGGAACCATCGCTGGCCGGACGCGCTGACGCGTCGGCTGATTGCGTCGGGTGCGGATGCGCTCGGCGTGGTGAACCTCGGCATCAGCGGAAATCGGCTGCTCAGCGGCTCGGCGTGCTATGGCACGTCGCTGGCGTCGCGGTTCGAGCACGATGCGCTGTCGCGCTCGGGTGTGAAGGTCGTGATCGTGCTGATCGGCATTAACGACATCAACTTTGCGGCGATGCCGCCGCGCGCGGGGCTCGATTGCGACAGCCCGCATACGCAGGTCACGGCCGGGTCGTTGATCGATGGTTATCGCCGGCTGATCGAGGCCGCGCATCGCCAGGGCGTGAAAGTATTCGGTGCGACGCTCACGCCGGCAGCGTTGCCGGCCGGACGCGAAGCGATCCGGCTCGAGGTGAACCGGTGGATTCGGAGTGGCGGCGGGTTCGACGGCGTGGTCGACTTCGACGCGATATTGCGTGATCCGGCTCACCCGAGCGTACTGCAGCGCCGGTACGACAGCGGCGATGGCATTCACCCGAGCGATGCCGGCTACGCAGCGATGGCCGAAGCGGTACCGTTGGAGCAACTGCAGGCCGCGGCCGGCGGCAAGTGATGGCGTCTTATATATAGGGGGCGATGAGCTGTGGGTAACGTCAGATTCGCAACCGGCACGTTGCTCGTTGCCCCCAAGCCTCCGTGCGCGGCAGCGCACGGAGGCTTTTTCAAAATATTTTCACAAAGGGCTTGCGGAGATGGGGGCGGGTGCATAGAATCACGCCTCTTTCGCGCTAACGGAAACACGGCGCGGGGAAGAAGGGAAGCGGTGCGGTCGAGGTTGTTGCAAAGCCTTGGCGCACACGGAGTTGAACCCCAGCCGTCGCGACGAAGCAGTTAAAAAAGTTGTTGACGATCTGGAAAAAGCGGTTCATAATCTCGCTTCTCTGC
>NZ_QTPY01000059.1:0-6340 GCF_003857765.1 Burkholderia sp. Bp9016 | reverse complement strand
ATGATCTGGCTGTCCGTGAATCTCGATTTCTTCATTCCGTAGAACTCCCTCAACAAGAAAATTCTACTTCTGATCACACCGGTTTCTCGGGGGGATTACCCGACAACGAGTGCGAGCCATTTCTATATTACGTTATGACTGCGAGCGCTCATCATAAGCATGGCACCTTTATGTTTCCAGACGAGTATCGAGGCTAATTTTTGAATCCCTCAAGAGGCACCCAAGCGGGTGCTTTTTTTCAACAACAGGTCGGTGCGGCAACACCAAATCGAGATCACGCATCGACCGACATAACGTGTTGCGACGCGATGAGTAACGGCGGCACCGGGCACTTGCAAACGCACAGATCATCACTCAATGCGACGCGGCGACCGTCCGGCCCCGTCATTGGCAATCTCGGGCCGACGCATTGAATTTTGCCTATCGTCTTGCACACCGGGCAAAACACATCGTCGTTTTCGTGCGCGATGTGCCTGCCGTCGAGCACGAACGGCGTAGCCTTCGCTTGGACCGTTCCGGCCACCGTCGTGTGATCGCCGTCGAGAATCAGGTATCTCGTCATAGTCGGCGTTACCCGTCTTGCTTCTCAGTCGGCGACCAGTGCCAGTTCGTTGTGCCCCACGAACTGCCCTCAATCACGGGCATGATTTCGCCAGCTTCGAAGTAACGACGGCTTCCGGCCTTGGCTGGTGTGTGCCACCATCCAGCTTCGGGGCACGGGTTGCCGCCTCGCACGCTCTGGCGGGCCGGTTCGCGACTCACTGGCGGCGGAACGATCGTCGGCGGTTCAGGAATTGGCGGAGCATCGGGCAAATCAAAGCGTGCTACCCACTTGCGCGCGTTCTTCACATCCGCGCTAGGAAGATCGGGAATATAGGTGTGCAGCGCGTCGGGTTTCGGATCGCGCAGCACACGCAGGATGCTATTCACGAACACGTACGGTTCAGGCAATCCCTCTTCAGGTGCGCCAAGGCGCGGGAAGTCACCCGCGCGGATCATCAGGCACGCATTCGCGCGCTCAATATGAATATCGGAACGATCAAGCTTTTCCCGGATCGCAGCCTCGCCACCCAAGCGCTCGATGAACAGTTCGCCTAGGATCGTGTACCAATTTACGCCCTTAATAAAGCCCCACCGCCCGACCTTTGCCCCGGGTTGCAATCCGGGGTAAAAAGCTGTCATATGATCTGTAGACTCGCCTTCGTAAGAAACCGGATCGTAGTCTTTGGCCAGCAAGTGTGCCGTGCTATCTATCTCAAGACCGCTAAAGCGTTCTGCTAGCGCCCATTCCTGAGGTATGTAGCGATGGTAGCTATAGGGAAGAATCGGCGATAGGCCACCATATCCTCCTTGGATTGGGAGTTTGTCGCAAACGAAATTTAGAAAATCCTCATACAGACTTGAACCTCCCTTATCGGCAAACAACTCCATCGGTACGTTAAACTTCAAAAGTGAAAGTCCTGATTCTTGACCTTTGTACGACTTCCAGCCTTTTGGGGAAATATAATCTTCGTCCGCTGCCGTGCCGGTGAGCGTTCCAATGCTATATTCCGCCGCAGTATCTTGATCGATGGAACTCGAACGCAAGACGCTAACTTCCTCATGCGAAGGGGTTTCGACAATTGTGCGTCTGATTTTTTCGACGCCTTTGGCGTTCCGTTTTGTGAATTTTCCGAGGTCAGCGTCCTTTCCTCCGCGCAGGTGCTCTCCGAATACCTCATCAAATCGGTCAAAGCAACTAAGAATTGCTTGCCGGACCTCCGGCTGAGAGCCCCGATCGAAGAATACCGTGCCAATTACACCGGGTAGAACGCCCATCGAGTTGTCGGCAAGGCGCACGCTCAAATCTTCCTGATAGCGGGAAAGCGCCTGCAACGGCGTCAAAACAGGTTTCGAATCACTCAAAGTCATAATCGGATCGTCTATTGATCAGTCGCACATGAATTCACTCAGCTTGCGGACAGTGCTGCAACTGCACTCCCACCCCCGACGACGACTCCAAGGGCCGCAGCCAATGCCGCCGCGGCCTCTGCGCCAGCCGCGATAATCGCACATAGCGCAGCAAAGATCGCGATCAACTCAGGTAGCAACAGGATCACGATTGCGACACCGACGACAACGGCTATCGCTATCGCGACTCCTTTCAGCAGCGTCACACCGACCTGTGCCCAATCGATATGCGTGAGCACGTCCCACGTCATATCAGTCATGCGCACGATCGCGTCCCACCCTGCCTTGAGTTGCGCAGCCGTGTAGCGGAATATTTCGTGCCCTTTCTCGTCAACCCACACCCAAGCGCTATGCGCCTTGTCGGCCACCCACTGTCCGGCCGTAAACATCCATGGCGCGTGCTGATGCAGGAACGCGCTGGTTTCAGCAGACACGTAAGAGTATCCGCGTTGAACCGCATCCCAAACGGGGGCGACGGCATGTTCGACTCCTTCACCGAACTCGTGCGCCTTTTGCCACCAGTCCTCATACCAGACATGATGCGGAATGGCTGGGACTGTGCGAACGGGAGCGGTTTGGCGTTGCTTCTCGTCTTGCGTTTTTGGTGCAGGAATCGGAGCAGGTTTGGTGATTTTTTCCAAGTCGCCATTGCAATCGGTGACATCGATTACCGACATATTCATTTTCGAATCGCCTGAAATGTCCTGATAGGCTTTTTCTTGGCCGACGCCCCAATCGTCACCCGGGAATTTCACCTCCACAAGGCGCAACAAATTTCCGACGTGTGACCCACCTTCGCGATCGATGTTGCCGCGCCCCGGCCAAAGATCGGAAGGTCTTTCAACAATAATTACGTCAGGGCGACGCAATTTCCCGACCGTCGCTCCAATTGGAAACGGATTCAAACTTCGACGACGCTCCGTTCCCTGAGGCTTTTCATCGCTTAAGAATGGAATAGGAGCTTCAAGTCCACGTGACCTGTCGCTTGGCTTCATGTCGAAGCTAACTTCGGCTTTATATTTAAACTGCCATTTGAATTCTTTTTCTTCGATAATCATCGGGCCGCTCATCGCGACCTGCATGAGCAACCGGTAAACAATGGAGCCATCCCGCAACTTGACGGGAATGTAACGCGCCGTTTTTAAAGCAACATTTACCTTCTCACGCAAGTATCCCTTAGCTCCGAGCGGCAGAAATGCATAGTTAGGTCTGCGCTCTTTGATTGTCTCGCACGTGCCCGCAGGTTGAAGTGCTCCAGCCATTTCGCTCTCCTTGCGTCGTTTGCACTTAGGCGCGTTCGCCTTTATCGATTTCTACGTAATCAGCAAAAATGTCAGGCTCCCCGCCGCCTGCATACTTCCACGGCTCCATGTCCTGTTTTTCCTGCTCGAATGCCTTAAGGTTCACGCTTTGCGCGGTCGGCGTGAAAACCGGCACCGTCTCGCCAAGGTCGTTCGTGTGACCAAGCACAGTTCGCCCCGATGGCAGCTTCATTTCGTAGGCGTGTCGAATCATCGGCGTCCCGTCCGTCTGGTCCTTCAGGACGTATTGCGCCTGATACGACGGCTTGAACTGCGGCATCGTGTATGACTCGCTAATCGGCCCCGAGAAGCTGAACGACGCACCCTTGAAGTCAACGCTGCCCGGTGCGTGTATCGAGACGTTGCCGCCCTTGACGCGAATCGTCGCTCCACCGCAGTACAACACCAGTTCCTGATCGGCCGCAATTTCCATCCGTCCGGCCACCGACAACAATTTCACAAGCTGCTGCGCGATCATTTCAAGATCGCCGTCCTGTGCCTGTATTTCGACCTTGCCCTTGCCAGCTACGGCTTTGATGCCTTGATTACGCGCAAACAGACTCAGGTGATCAATCGCGGCTGCGTGCATCGAGCCGCCCGCCGCGAGATACGAATCCTGACCGCTGATCCAGTTCGCCTGTTGGTCTGCACTTGCGTGTAACGACTGATGCGTGGACAGGCCGATTCCCGCCGGACTGCCGAGCAGCAACAGCGGTTCAGCAAATGCGTTCGCGCTGCCCGTTCCGCCGCCTGCTGTGCGGCCACCGGATGCTTCGCCGGATGCCGACTGCTTCGTTGCATCCGTGAACGCCGCCAGCGCATCAACGCCGGGTTTCAGGCTCTCGGCCTGATGCTGTTCACTCGCGTCCGAGATGCTGCCAAGCAAGTTTTTCGAGCGCGTAAGCTGTTCGCGCGCTTCGTCAACGTCTAGCTGATCGCTGTCACGTGAAACGGGATGTGCGCTGATCGATACGCCACGGCTACCGCGCACCGCAGCGTAATGATCAGCATGCAATAGCAACCCCGAACCGAGATACCGGCCGCGCGTGTTGCCGCTCTGCTGGATCAAATATCCCTGCGCGATCGATGCGTAGCTGCTGCCCGTGTAGCTGACGAGCCGCGTACCGCTTTGATTCGTAGCGTCGTCATGGACGAATGAGTTGAATGCCCCTGTACCACCGAACCCTTGCGACTGGAATCCCGACAGCAGCACATTCGAATGCCAAGGAGAAGGCGTCGTGCCGCCGTTGACGCGCCCTAAAATGAACGGCTTGTCGCAATCGTTTGCCCAATAGGCGATCAAAACCCATTCACCGGCCCGTGGTACGTGCACCGATCCGTAGCCTTTGCCCGTATCGGCCTGCATGGTCGAAAGCAGCGGCGATGACGTGAACGTGCCATCTGGATTTTTGCGGTCCCACGCGAAATGCACGCGTACCTGGTTCCGCTCGTTCGTCCACGCTTCCGATCCTTGCTGCGTCACGACGATCGCATGCTCGATGGTCATGTTCGGCTTGGGATGCGCGAGCGGGCTGCGATATTCGACGCTCGCCTCTTGCGCCTCAACCTCGATGACGAAAAATCCTGCTGTTCCGTCTTGCGGGTGCTCCGGCGTCTTGAAGCGTGCCCCGTGTGCTGCCTGTTGTTCAGCAAGTGTCGCACGCAAACTGCGCGGATATTCGGTCGCCCCTTGACCAATCGACACATTGTTTTCGATGTACCACCGTGCCTCGATGGCGAGAAATTCCCGTTTCTTCGGATCGCTGTCGGGATGACGCGGATGGTTGTTCAGCGTGAATCGCAACCCGGCATCGAGCCATCGCAGACCGCCGACACCGAAGTAACGCCGAGCGCGCGAATCCCATCCTTCTACACGCCGACGTGCGCGTGCTGCGCCGCTGTCTGAATTGGGGTATCCATACGCGGTCGGCTCGTAGACGGTCATGGGCGCAGCAGGAATGCTGCGCGATTCCGACTGTCGCCCACTGCCCGCCTCGTACGTCGTGGATTGCAGAGCGCTATCCGTCTGGAAATGCGAAGCCGGTCGCTTGTAGTCGAACGCACGCGACATGTAGCGCAGACTCTGCATCGTCTGCACGACCGCCCATTGTGTAAATCCGTCCGCTTCGTGGTCAGCGTTACCGCGATAGTATTCGGCCGGTTTCGCGTCCGGCAGCGACGACACACGATCAAGAATGACGAGCGTCGTTTTCGGCGGCCCACCTTCCTTCGTAGGTTCGTGCACCCAATAGAAGTACCAGCCTTCATCTTCGAGAAGGCGGTGTACGAAATGAAGATCGGATTCGCTTTGACGGCACCATGAGCGCACAGCAGGCTCGCGCGTCAGGTCGAACCGGAACCGCCCTTGGAACTGCGGATATCGATTGAGAACGTCGGAAATGATTTCGCGCGCGTCCTTTTCGAGCCAACCCTCGTCGTTGTGGGTCTTGCTCAGGAAAATCAGGGCGGACGAAAATTCCAGCTGGTACGTTGTTACGCTACCGTCGCCACCCAAATACCCAACCTGATGCACGAAGCCGTGCACGGGGCGATAGACCGAATCAACGTATGGCGCTGTCCGTTGCTGAATCCATAGGGTGACCGGCTGATGCATGAGCGACAGCAAATCGGTGTCGCCGCGCAGCGATGCAACGTCGATTGTCCAGTGGTAGTCGCCACCGATTCCGCATGATCCGCGCGCCCGCAACGGGATCAACCCGTTCCTGCCAAGTGGCGTATCCAGCATCAACAGCCGGTCGTGCTGCAACAAACCGCGATGGACGGCCTCGTATAGGTCGTGATTTTTCAGGTCCCCGAGTGCGGGTGGTCTGAGTACCATTTCTTGTCGTGCCTCTCTCAGGTTCGACTACCGTCAGAGAAGCGCCACAACGACGGTCAGCCAGTGGCGACGAAAGGTCGCTCTCGCGCGATTTTAGCTAAAGTCTGAGGAATATTGTTCGACTTGACAAAAGTTGACGCTGCCGAAATATCAAGACAAGACACGCGCATAACTAGTCTTACTGTGTCAATAAATCAGCATTGGAAGTTGAACAAAACGGACATCGCTGGAGCCGGCGCGCGATGTAGGC
>NZ_QTPY01000058.1:0-7767 GCF_003857765.1 Burkholderia sp. Bp9016 | reverse complement strand
TCCTTGCGTTTGCGTGGCATAAAAGTGGCTCCTTGGCCGTCAGTTTATGCATCACACACAAAAGACCGGATAGGCTCAGCAGTGGCGGCGTCACTACAATGCCATCCGGCCGCACTCGAGCCTGGCCTATCTGACGCCCGACGAGTTCAAGCAGCGGTATTGTTTAACTGAAGTAACCGAGGCCATTCCCCAAGATTGAAATGGCCCGAAGAAACCAGGCAGGTCAGGATATTGCTTTCCGGTCCGATCAAATTCATTCATGCGACGCCGAATCAAGGTTCCGACGACTTAACTACCTCATAACGGCGCTTTCGCCTCGTTTTTTCCAGGGTAATCTGCGACAGGTACTGACATTGAGCGCACCAGGTACCCGCAGACGAAACTTGCCGGGGCCTCGCCCACCATCGATGGCCACGAGCGCACTCCCATTCGAGCTTCGTGTTGTTGTCGACATAGTGCTCAGATACGCACATGCCGCCCCGGTCCGCAGCAATCGATCGCATCAATTCGATGCCCTGCTGCTGCCTGTCCTCGGTACGACACGTCGGACACCAGTGCCCTTTCAAGATTTCCGTACCCCACGCCATCCACTCGTGCCCCCGGTCGCACTGAAATGGGTAACGAGCTTGGATACGTTGATACTGAGATGCGAGACATCTGCCGCCGTGCTCTGCCGCCTTCTTTTGCAGCTTCGCAAGTCCGTCCGGAACTCTTCGCCCATCGACAAAACATTCTTGACACCATGCCTTACGCAAGATGTCGTAGCCTGCGGCCTCCCATTCGTGCCCCCGTCCGCATCGGAATCGATACTTCGCCATGCGGCCGTTATAGACGGGCGACAAGCATTCGCCGCCGCGCTCTCGCGCACGATCCTGTATTGGTTTGAGGCCACCTTGATATCGACGACGCTCAGCTCGTCGTTCCGTCGAGCACTTTGCGCACCAATGACCGGCCAAGGCCGAAGCAGCCGTGGCCTCGAACTTGTGTCCTGCGGCGCAGACAAAACGGTAATTCGCGTGTTTTCCGCGATACCGCTTACTCAAACACTGGCCTCCAGCCGAGCCCGCGGTTTCGTGGATTCGAGCCATCGTCTGCTCGACCCAGCATTGACGGCATCGTAGCAAGCCCCGCGTTCCTCGGACGAGGCGCAAAAGATTCGCTCCTGACTGGGAGGAAACGTGATTGTTCTCGCAACGGAACCGGTACTGACTAGGCGCACCTTGCCACGTGCGAGTTAACAGCGTGAATCCTGCGGTTGCGAGATACTCGCGAATATTGGAGATACGATCTTGCCAGTTTCCATTCATCGATAGTGAAGCGTTGCATGCGTCAAAGGCGATCTACTGCACGACAAAATTTAAACAGTCAACTGAAATCCAAAACACTGCGGCGCACTCCGTGTTATGTCAATCAAGGCTTGAAATCAAATGGCAACCACATGTACCAAGATGCCCCTGTCGAGCAATCGGAACACCATGATCCTTGATATTCGGATCACCCTCTTCGATTACGTTCGGATCAACATCGGGATGTAAAGGGCATATTATTTTATCTCCCTTCCTCGCAACCCCTCTTCCATTTATTGCTACAACCCGCGACGCCTCAACAACTTCCCCGCCGTGATCAGTTGAATCCCCAATTCGAATAGCATTCAGCATGCCCCACTCCTTAGTTGAAAAATATCACAAGATATAAATCAAGAAACACCTTCAACCTACCTTATACTCTAAAAATTACTCAGTCCGACCAGTCAGTTGTGAACACTCCTTGATTGGCGCAATTTTTCCAACTTGCTTCTCGTACACAACACACAGCGGCTTCTTTGCGCTAGCTGCCAATCTCCGGCCACCACATACCGAATCACCGATTACCACCCCACCCTTATCAACACACACGCTCCCGGACTGCACAAGATGAATTTCACTTTGCAAATTTACTCTTCCACCGACTACCTTATAAACCCTTCCCCACGATCCGTCGGCCTGATCGAAATCAAAGAAATACTCCGCCTTCCCAACATAATCTGCCCCAACGGGCAAATATCCAGCGAATGTCGCCTTACCAGCCTGCAGCACGTAGACATTCATCTGAGCATTAACCCCCAACCTTCCAGGATTAATCGTAACCAGCGTTATATCAGATTCAGTCAAGTGATCTACGCTCCACTCCGCCCCTGCGCAGTTATCAGAATCATCCAACTTCTGATCAATTAATGCATCTGACTCCCCGCCAATCTTATCACCAGCAAACACCTTAATTTCGGGCTGATCGACCTCACAGACAAATGTAAAAAAAGAACCACCCGATTTAGCCAGAACAGTGACATCAGATGGACCCGCAGCCAAAACTCCTCGCAATCCCGCAAGAAAAAAAACTGCGAAAATCAAAAATTTTGATCTCAAGACAAAACCTCCTTAATCCTATTCGTCTCCGACAACCTTTGAGGAAAATGTGCATCAGCAGGAAAGTCTGCCGCCGTAGATGCATGATCCCCTCTAATTTTATTTGTCAAAGTTATTGCATCATCCCTATCAGCAATACCAAGCAGCGAATTTATCGCCCAAAAAAATCCTGCCGTATCAATACAAGCATACGCATCATCCGACACAATATTTGGATTTGAAATTATTGCCGGCCTCAAAGTCGAAATCAATTGAGAAACAGTCGCCGCATTTTGAATCGGCAGCAAATTCTGATGTTGGGCCGGATGATACGGTGGCGTGAACCCCCACCAGCGAGCATCAGTCCACCACACCTCTGAGAAGGACGATTTTTGCAACCATCCTCGATAAACAAAATATTTAGAATAATTCCCTCTTCCGGTCAACTGCTTGAAACCTCTACCCATGAATTTCCCACCATCATTCCACTCCACATTGCCAAGCCACCCCTTATAATTTTTGGCTTTTTCATATTTCCTGAAATATTCGAATAGGTCACCATTGTAAAGCTCCGCCATATAACGAAGTTGACCCGACTCAACGGAGGCCTGACCAAAGAAGTGAGACAGCCTAAGCGTAGTTGTCAAACAATATTTAACCAAAGCCTTATTGATGTTTACTCGGTATCTCTGAACCGAGCTCGCGGAAGCAGATGGATAAATTTGTTTAAACTCGCCCTCACTAAACCATTTACATTTCATGAGGTGACGAATAAATTCCGTAGGCGGCCAATGCCAACAGTCATCAGCCGCCGGCTTCTCACCTTGAATTTCTTCCCAAAATGCCAAAGCGCGAACATGCCCTTCAAACAACTTGAAATCGTCATCGGACAGAGGCGAACTCAACGCCTCATGTTCGGTCTTTAACCAACCGTAGAGTTCGTCTAAATTGCTAGCAGACCACTCGGTAGAAAATCGACATACCACTTGCGTAAGACGCTTTCTAAGAGCCGCATTCTGCAGCGCCCCCACCATTCCGGCGTGATCAATTTGCGCCTCCCCTGAAGCATCCAGCAACCACTTCCTTAAGGTTGGCGAATCGCAAAGATTAGTCTTCGTCGAATCGTCTTGAATAAAATTCCAGCCCGCCCATTCTGGAAAATCCGCATCACTATATGCCTGCACCCCTTGGCCAGAGAGGTTGATCCAACCCTGACCAGCAGGAGTATTCACCTTTCGCCAATGGTTAAAATTCGCATTAGCCTGCTCATTTATACACCGCCCGAAACGCAATACCTCAAATATTGCACTGATCGACGGAGGTGTTCCTTGAGAATATTTTTCGCTGAGTTTATTCGATCGCTTATAAAGGTGATCTTCATCATCCTGCTCCGGCGGCATTTCAGCGCAAACTTCCCAACTACCATCGGCGGTGCATTGATATGTTGTCAGGGTACATCCCCGGTCATAGCGCATCCGTACAGCCAGCGGACTCGCCGTCTGAGCAATTGCAACCGGTGCCGCTCCACCTATCGAAACACTACCATCGCTCTGAGCAGGATGCGGCTCATTCGAATATAAATTCGCTCCAGCCGGAACATAAAACCAAATATCCCCATAGATCGCATCAGTGCGGCCCGAACTCCCCACTGGCCCCGGGGTACGTCCAAGCAACTTCGTCATGTTCTGACTGTCGCATACAATTTCGAAATGAATGCGCCCCGGTCGACTATACACAACCCCCGGTAAGCCCAGCTTATCCTTGCGGTGTACTTTTTTTCCAACTGTCAGGGGCTCGACACTTTGCAGATGCACATACACAGAAAAGAAGGTGATCTTTGATTGCGCGCCGTCTCCGATCTCCGTATCGTGCCGAATTACCACACAGCCGTCGTCAGTTCGTACGCCGGCATAGTTCAATTCAGGCTTGTTCTTCGTATCCGTTGTACGAACAAACACAATCGTACCGTCTGCGATCGCTCTAACCGGAAGCAGATGCCCTTGACTGTCGACCGGAGCCTCCAGATGCGCTCCGCCGTGCCATCCGAGATTAAAGCTAACGGGAAACGCCCCATTCCCGGGACCACACTCCAGCATAGGGAATGAATCCCGCGCAGGATCAACATTCGGGTCGCTATCGGGCTGAGCCAAATTCACAAAAGGTGGACTAATAATCATAGCGATTCTGTCAGATAAAAATTACAGGGAATGGAGGTATGTGTTTGCGACTTCGCCCGAAGAGAATGACGGCATAGGTACTTGTTTCGAATCAGCGGCTTCTACGTCCCAGGATGAGCATCGCTCCCTGATTTGTCCTACCGTACCGTTCTCGATACCCGACGATGTGATGCGAATATACGAACCGCCCACATAAAGTCCGATTTCCTGTGCTGCAGCAATCACGACTTTCCCGCCCACGCTTTTGATTGAGAGGTCCTTCTGCGACGCCATGTCTAATTCGGCTCCCTGTGCCTGAATTTCCACCCTCCCTTTGGCTGCAAACAATTTCATCCCTGCGTTCTGCACAAACAGGCTTATCTTCTCCGCGACGCTCGCCACCAACGACTTTCGACTAGCGATAAATGTGCTCTGCCCGCTAACAAGATTGGTTTGCTGATCACTCGCGATATGGACCGATTGCGGCGTCGACAGCGCAATCCCAGATGGGCTTGCGAACAACATGACGGGGGTCTTGAACGCGTTCGCACTGCCCTTACCACCATCTCCTGTCCTGCCACCTAATTGCGAGCCCTGTACGGTGCCTTGAGTCGCATTGGTAAATGTTTTCAAGGCATCGCGGCCGGCACCGAGACTTTCCGCTTGGTGTTGCTGGCTCACCTGCGACATAGCCTCAATGGCACCCTCAGCTCCAGTGAGCTGTTGCTGCGCCTCACTCACATCGAGCTGCTGGCTATTTGCCTGTTTCTGATACGTAGTGACGTACAGCCCCTGCGCGGCACGTACGGCACCAGACAAGTCCGTCTTCAAATCGAAGCCTGAACCAAGAATTGCACCGCGTGTGTTGCCGTTTTGCTCGATCAGATATCCGAGGTGAAGCAAGCTGTTTCCTGTACTACTGAACAATCTGGCTCGATTCTGTCCTGTCGCATCGTCAAGGACCATCTCGTTATAACCGCTTCCCGAATACTCCTTCGACCGGTAGCCGGACAAGATGCCATTACTATGCCATTGCGGCTGAACGCTACCGTTGTAGACACGATGCAGGACTATAGGCCTATCACAATCTCCGCCTATATAGCCCACCAGGACTTCCTCACCGACTCTTGGAACGTGCACGCTTCCGTAGCCGCCGCCGGTGTCTGACTGCGCGACTCTCACCCAGCACGAGGCATTTGCATTACCTGAGTTCTGTCGGTCCCAAACGAACATGACCTTTACGCGATTCAGTGCATCCGTGTACACCTCTTCGCCCTGCGGCCCAACGACGATTGCCGTCTCTAACTCCATCGCTGGCTTCTTGTGCTCGAACGGGCTCCTATACGGAACCGTCACGCGCTGCGCCTCGACTTCGACTAGATAAAAACCAGCCGAGCCGTCTTCGTGAGTGACGACCTCTCCCGTTTGTTCGAACTTCGCCTGTGCTAGATCGCTCTGTAAGCTATACGGAAAGTTCGCTTCGTGATTCGATAACGGCAGGTTGTTCTCAATGTACCGACGCACTTTGATCGCAGCGAATTCTCGCTGCCCGGCTTGATCATGATCGTGCTCAGGATGGCCCGTCAGTATAAAGCGACGTCCGGCATCGATAGTCCGAACACCTCCGATACCAAGGAATCGCTTTGCCCTCGACTCCCATTCTTCTAGGTGAATCCTCGAAAGATGCTCACCGCGATCCTGGTTCAAATACGTGTAGGCACCGGTATATTCGTAGACTTCAGTCTGTTCCGGTAAATTTCCTTGACCGGCCATCGTCGGCAACGTCGTACCTTTGGGATTGGCCAGCGAGGACGGCGCCTTATAGTCAAACGTGCGCGTCGTGTACACGGTACTCTGCAACGTCCGCGACCCCGCCCATTGCGTAAATGCGCCCGTTTCGTTACTTGTGCCCGACCTCGAGAATCCGACCTGTTTGGGCGAGACCTCATCAAGCGAGTAAATGTCGTCGGTCACGACGAACCTATGCGACTTCCCCTCGTTGTCCTGACGCCAAAAGCCGAACAAGCCTTCTTCCTCCATCAATCGATGGACAAAATTCCAGTCCGTCTCGCTCTGACGGCAGTACGAACGCGAGGGTAGCGTCTTCAGTAAGGCGAATTCAAATTGCCCTCGCGCTTGTGGATGCGCATTGAATACATCGGTGAGGATGGCGTCAACGCTCTTGTCCTGCCAGTACCGCATATCGCTGCGGAACTTAAGGAAATGCATCCATGAAGCGAAAGATAATTGGTAACTTGAAAGGCTTCCGTCAGCGCCAAGTCTACGAGCTGTATGGATGTATCCGTTGATCGGCAAATAAGACTTGTTCGCTTGCTGCAACCAAAGGGTCATCGGCTGAGCGATCAACGTTTTGAGCTCAATATCGCCTGCAGTGGATACCATGTCGAGCGTGACACTGAAGTCACGGCCAAGCTCGGAATAAGTCACGGCTCGGCGCGGAACAAGCGCGTTCTCCGGCAGCGAAGGGATGCTCGTCTTGAGCAGGCGATCTTGCTGGATCAGGCCGCCACGAATTGCCTGAGCCACTTCGGTCATGTTCATGCGTTATCCATCTTCTTGTTTTTGCAGGCTCAACGGCCTACGCTCTCACGGGAACGGCTTCCCGTTATATCGCCGCAATTTTAGCCATGTCGACAGGTCATGAGAATGTACCCTGATCGCGGAAACAACAATATGGTCTGACAAAAATTCATCCCCATCCCCCTATGGGGACCTGACCTCCAATAGCCAAAGCCATCTACGATATCATTTCCTAGCAAATTCCTTTCAATGCGTCCCGACAATCGGAGGGACAGTCGAGCCTCAGTGTGGGTCGAAAGCCACTATCTCTTCTGATCCCTACGCCGCCGCACGTTTGTCAAATTCCCCTATCCAATCGATCATGAGCTTGAGATCGTCGGCCAGCTCGTCGACGCCGGGAAGGTTGGCTTCAACCTCATCGGACTGGGAATGTTCGAACTTGGAATACTTCGTCATCATCTGATCGACGAGCACGCAATCTTCCGAGGTAATCTTCGCCAGTGAACGAATCTGCTGGGTTTGGACGGAGCGCCGAAACCTCTCGATTAACGGGCCGTTGAAATACCCATCGACCGGATTCAGACCACTCTCGCAAATGACATGAATTCGCTTAACGGCTCGGCAATTTTGTTGCGTCACGCCGGGTTCAGCGGTAGAGCCCGGCCGGCGAAGGTATTTCCCGCCAGATT
>NZ_QTPY01000057.1:0-8657 GCF_003857765.1 Burkholderia sp. Bp9016 | reverse complement strand
GGCTCGCCGGCGATGACGACGCGCGGCTTCGGCCCGGCGGAAGCCGAGACGGTCGGCAACCTGATCGCCGACGTGCTGGAAGCGCCGGAAGATGCAGCGACGATCGAGCGTGTGCGCGGTCTGGTCGCCGAGCTGACCCGGCGTTTCCCGGTCTACGGCTAAGACGCGGCCTTCGGGTTCAACTGCCGACGGGGTTGAACCGTGTGAAGTCCGACGCGATGAAAAAAATCCGGCTCGCAATGTGCGAGCCGGATTTTTGCGCTGTGAGCGAACCGGCGTTGCGTCACACCGTCGGATCGACGTTCGCCTCGAGTTCACGGATACGCTCGTCGTTGCGCGTGTCCTTGAGCACAGGCGGCCCCGCGAAGGACTTGCGCACGCCGAAGCCGTACCAGATGACCATCAGCACGACCACGAACGCGACGAGCACGTAGAGCACCTTTTCGTTCGGCGCCTGGATGCCGACGTAGGCGAGCACGCAGGCGCCTACCAGTGCGAGCAACGCGCACGGCTTCGACCAGATGCCCAGCTGGAACGGACCCTTTTCGGTCCACGTGCGCCCTTCGGCGAACATCCCGGAGCCGATCGGCATTGCATACGAGATGAACAGGAACACGGCGCTGCCTGCGCTCAGCACCGAGAACGCGTCGCCGTACAGCGTGACGACGATCGCGAGCACCGCGCACGTCCAGATCGCGGGGCCGGGCGTCCGGTGATTCTGATTCACGCTGCGCAGCAGCTTCGACGCCGGCAGCCCGCCGTCGCGCGCGAACGCGTACATCATCCGCGACGTCGACATGATTGCGGCGAGCCCGCACACGTAGTTGATGAAGAACATCGCGAGTTCGAGGCAGACGCGCAACGTCTTCGGGATCGGCGCGAGGATGGCCTCGAAGAAGCCGGTGCCCTGTTTCATCGCGGCGGTCAGGTCGGGCATGACCAGCACGAACGCGCACACCATCACGTAGCCGAACACCGCGGACCAGAACACCGAGCCGATGATGCCGCGCGGCACGTTCTTCGCGGCGTCGTGCGTCTCTTCCGACGTGTGCGCGGACGCGTCGAAGCCGGTGATCGTGTAGGTCACCAGCAGCAGGCCGGACAGGAACGCGAGCGGCATGCTCTGCTTCGGCCATGCGCCGCCGTCGGCGCCCGTGAAGTTGGTGAAGGTGACGAGCCGGTGCAGGTCGAACGTAACCGGCGAGTAGACCAGCAGCGACACGACCAGCGCGATCGTCACGACGAAGATCAGATAGCCGGACAGGTCGGTGATCTTGCTCGCGATCTTGATGCCGCGTGCGTTCAGGATTGCCTGCGACAGGGTGATGAACGTGATGAACGCGGTCTGGTGCCACCAGGTCAGGCTGTCCGGGTTGACGCCGAACATCGGGGCGATCAATGTCTTGAAGAACGGATCGTAGGTGCCGAAGTTGATCGCGGCGATCACGAAGATCAGGCCGATCAGGTTGAGCCACGCCGTCATCCACCCCCACTTCTTTCCGCCGAGGATGGCGCCCCAGTGATAGAGGCCGCCGGCGGTCGGGAATGCCGATGCGATCTGCGACATCGACACCGCGACGATCAGCGCGAACAACGAGCCGAGCGGCCAGCCGAGGCCGATCGATGCGCCGCCGGCCGCGGAAAACGCCAGCTGAAACGCGGTGATGCCGCCCGACAGGATGCAGATTACCGAAAACGACACGGCGAAGTTCGAGAAACCGCTCATGCGTCTCGACAGCTCCTGCGCGTATCCCATCTTGTGGAGGAGGCTTACGTCACTGTCGGTGCCTGAATCAGGCTGGATTTTCGCATCCATATTTGCTCCGTCACGAATGTCCTGCGAGGCAGGACCGTCATCGCTGCTCGGGCCTCGCGCTGCGGCCCGCTCCTGGGAATTCGTCGGCGGCGCGCGCTGTCGTGCGGGATGGCAGGCGCTTTCCGGTCCGATGCGGAAACGGTATGAAGCCAAATCTCGCGGCGCTATCGGATTTCGGCAATGCCGTGAAACTCCGCAGCCTTCCACCGTTCAGGTGCATCCCACGCCGGCTTGTATTTTCGTAAGAAATTCAGACGGATCAGGGATGACCCGTACTTGCCGAAATGCGATAGCCGGCGAAAAAGCGCGCTTCTAGAGTGACGTCAACCCGCGTGGCGACGCGCGATGCCGAACAGACCGACTCCAGGAGACAGACAGATGGATGTGGAACAGCGCAGTATCGAGTTCATCCCGATCAACGAACGGTACGGGACGCCCAAGCGGCTCTTCACGATCTGGTTCAGCGCGAACATGCAGGTGACGGCGCTAGTCGTCGGCACGCTCGGCATCGTGGCTGGCCTGAGCCTGTTCTGGACCATTGTCGGCCTCGTGATCGGCAATGTGATCGGCACCATCTTCATGGCGGCCCACTCGGCGCAGGGGCCGCACCTCGGCATCCCGCAGATGATCCAGAGCCGCGCGCAGTTCGGCGTGTACGGCGCGGCCGTGCCGCTGCTGATCGTGGTGCTCGCGTACATCCTGTTCGTCGCGGCCGGCGGCGTGGTAATGCGCGACTCGATCAAGGCCATCTATCCGATGAGCGACGACGCGGCGATCATTCTGTTCGGTGTTCTGACGTTCTGGATCAGCTACATCGGCTACGAGCTGATCCACAAGATGGGCGCGTTCATGACGCTGACGTCGTGTGTGATCTTCTTCGCGTCGGCGATCATCGTGCTGCTCGATCCGCAGACCCTGACGGCCGTTCATCATGGCCGGCATGGCTTCTCCGCCGGCGCGTTCAATCTGGTCGTCGCGCAGGCGGCGTCGTGGACGCTCGGCTTCGGGCCGTACGTCGCGGATTATTCGCGCTACCTGCCGGTCAACGTCAAGACGCGGCATACGTTCTGGTACACGTATCTCGGCGGCCTGCTCGGTTCGCTGCTGGTGATGATGCTCGGCGCGCTGCTCGCGACGGTCACGTCGTCGGTCACGACCGACCCGGGCACGGGCATCGCGACGATGTTCGGCAACTGGTCGCGTCCGGCGCTCGTCGTGATCGTGCTCGGCGTGCTGGAATTCAACGTGCTGAGCCTGTACAGCGCGTACATGTCGTCGGTGACCATCTTCAGCGGCTTTCGCAAGATGGTGCGGATCGGCCGGCTCACGAAGTTCGCGGTGCTGGCCGTGACCGCGGTGATCGCGACGCTGATCGGCATCGCGACGCAGTATCATTTCAACGACTATTTCGCCGATATCCTCAACGCGCAGATTTACGTGCTGGTGCCGTGGAGCTCGATCAACCTGGTCGATTACTACCTGATCCGGAAGGGCGAGTACTCGGTGACGGAGATGTATGATGCGCGCGGCCAGTACGGGAAGTTCAACGTGTCGACGCTGCTGATCTACAGCCTCGGGATCGCGAGCACGCTGCCGTTCATGGATCTGTCGTTCTATCACAGCTACTTTGCGCGCCTGATCGGCGCGGACGTCAGCTGGATTCCGAGCCTGCTCGTGCCGGGGATTCTGTATTACTTCGCGAATCGCGGCATGTCGATGGATGCGCGGGCGATGGCGAATTGACGGGTGGGTACGGGTCATGTCGATCGATGTTTGACGGGCAACATGACCCGCACTCGCATTTCGCAGTCGGCCGTGCGCTGAGCCGCTATCGCGGCACCGGTTCCGGCGCTGAAACGCGAAAAGGCCTACCCCGCCTTCTGCTTACCGTGTCCTTGTCCGAAACGCGCCCGATAATCCCGCGGCGATATCCCGACCCGCTTCGCGAACGCACGCTGCAAGGCATCCACGCTGCCGAACCCCGCGCGATCGGCGACCCGTTCGAGCGGCCAGTCGGCCCGCTCCAGCAATGCCTTCGCGCGCTCGACCCGCGCGGCCAGCACGAACTGCGCGGGCGACAGCCCCGTCTCCTCGAGGAAATTGCGCGTGAACGTCCGCTCGCTCATGTGCAGGCGCGCGGCCAGCGCTGCGACGCCGAGGTCGCCGGTCGGATCGTCCGCGATGTCGGTGAGGAGTATGCGCATCCGCGGCGTCGCGTTCGCATGGACGTCGAGTCCGACGCTGAACTGCGCCTGCCCGCCGGGGCGGTGCATGAAGAGCACGAGTTCGCGTGCGACTGCCAGCGCGGTCGCCGCACCGCAGTCCGCCTCGACGAGGGCGAGGCACAGGTCGATGCCGGCCGTCACACCGGCCGACGTATGGAATGGTGGGTCGCTCACGTAGATCGCGTCCGGCTCGATCCGCACGTTCGGGCATAGCGCCTGCAGTGTCGAACACTGGTTCCAGTGCGTGGTAGCGCGCTTGCCGTCCAGCCATCCCCCTGCCGCGAGGACGAACGCGCCCGTGCAGATGCTCGCGATTCGCCGCGTGTCGGCGATTCGCGTGCGCAGCCACGGCAGCACGCCGGCATCCGACGCCGCGTGCCGCAGCGCCGCTTCGCCGCCGCCGGCGACGATGATCGTGTCGACGCGCTCGGGCAAGTCCGCAAGCGCTGTCGGACCGGCGAGGCGCAGGCCCGCATGCGTGACGATGTCGTGGCCGTGCTGCGACGCGAGCGTCAGCCGATACGGCGCGACGTGGCCGGGAAGATGGCGGTTGGCGACCGCGAACACCTCCATCGGGCCGGTGATGTCGAGCGACTGGACGCCTTCGAAGCCGACGACCACGATGTCGCGTGCCGGGCGGATTGACTGGGGCATGGCTGAAAGTGCGGTGGAATTGTCCTTGTGACCGCGTGCATGATCCTTGTAATTTTCCGGACGTGCAATCGAGCGACGCGGGTGAGCGATGCGGGAACGGAAGAGAGGCGGGGTCATGCGTGCGGCGGCGGCGCTGTGCGTGTATGCGGCGCTGGGCGCGTGGGTGCCGGGGCGATCCGGACAGGCCGTCGCGGACGGCGCGCGCCCCGTCGCGCAAACGCTGACGATCGGCGTACCGAAGGACGGTCGCAAGCGGCCGCTCGTGGCGATCGTGGCGGACAACGCGGGCACGGAGACGACCGATTTCATCGTCCCGTACGCGATTCTGAAGACGTCCGGTTCGGCCGACGTGGTCGCCGTATCCAGCGAAGCGGGTGCCGTCGACCTGATGCCCGCGCTGCGGATGCTGGCCGATACGACGTTCGACCGGTTCGACGCGAGCGTTCCGTCGGGGGCCGACGTCGTGATCGTGCCCGCGCTGCATCGGGCCGACCGCCCCGAGGTGCTTGCGTGGCTGCGCAGGCAGGCCGTTGCGGGCGCAACGATGGTCGCGATCTGCGATGGCGCGGAGGTACTCGCGAACGCCGGGCTGCTGCGGCAGCGCACCGCAACGTCGCACTGGTATTCGCGCGATGGGCTGCGTCGGCGCTTTACCGATACCGTGTGGGTCGCCGATCGCCGCTACGTGATGGACGGTAACGTGATGACGACGACCGGTGTATCGGCGTCGATTCCCGCATCGCTTGCGTTGGTGAGTGCGCTAGCAGGGTCGGCGGCCGCGCGCGAGACTGCTCGGAACATAGGTGCGCAAGCGTGGAGCGATGTTCACGACGGCAACCGGTTCGGGTTGAGCGCGCGAGCGCTGGCCACCGCGCTGACGAATCGCGTTGCGTTCTGGCGGCATCAGACTTTCGATCTTCCGGTGGAGAACGGTTTCGACGAACTGCCGGTTGCGTTGACCGCCGATGCATGGGCGCGCACGTGGCGCAGCGACATCGCCGCGACGGCGGATGCGCGCGTGATCGAATCGAAGCACGGGCTGCGCTTGCTGGTGCAACCGGCCGATCCCGGGCACGCGCGCGTGACGATTCCGGACGGGCGGCGCGGCGATGCGGTGCTGCCTCGCGTGCTCGCGGACATCGCGGCACGCTATGGCGACGCGACGTCCGACTGGGTTGCGCTGCAACTGGAGTATCCGAAGTAGCTGTCGCAGGATTTACGCGTCACCCGATTCGAACGGCGCTTCCCGACCCGGAAGCGGCCCGGGCGGAATGATTTTCCTGTCGATGAGCCGGCCTTCGCCGGCGGAAACTCGTGGAGCGCCTCCCGCGCGCTGTCTGCCGGCTCGCATTCGGTAATGATCGCTGCATCCGGGCGATCCTGACCGCATGTGACGGCCTGAGTACCGCGCTGCGTAAGGCGCGTGACGAGCGGGGCGCTGCTTTGGCGGGTAGCGTTTCGTTACCCGCGGAGCGCGTTCAGGCCGTCGCCGTGCGGCGGGCCATCAGCCGGTTCCACAGCATTCCCGCCCGGCTCCCGCTTCGGCAATACGCAAGCACCGGCTTCGGCAGCGCATCGACCAGCGCGCCGAACGCGTCGACTTCCGCGTCGCCGATGAGATCGCGTTCGACCGGCAGATAGTGTGCATCGAGCCCGAGTTCGCGGGCAGCGGCCGCGATTTCCTCGAATGCCGGTTGATCGGCGTCCTCGCCGTCCGGGCGGTTGCAGATCACCGCGCGGAATCCGGCATTGTGGATCGCCATCAGGTCTGCCGGGCAGATCTGGCGCGACGCGGTGAACCCGGTCGATGCCGCGACCCGGCATTGCTCGATCGCGCGCTGGAAGCACGCGATCGCGAAGTCGACGTCCTGCTCCGTCGTGAAGCGCCCGAAGCTCACGCGCACGGTGCGGCTCGCGGCGCTCGCATCGAGACCGATCGCGGTCAGCACGTGGGACGGGGCGCCGCTCATCGAGTTGCAGGCGGACGTCGACGACACGGCCAGCGAATCGCCGAGCATGAACGGAAAGAAGCCCGGCGCGTTCACCGTCAGGCTCAACGTGTGCGGAATGCGTCGTGCCGCTGCGGCGTTGTGCGTGACGTCGCCGAGCGCGAACAGCGCGTCCGTCAGCCGCGTGCCGAGTGCCGCGATTCGCGCGGCTTCGCGCTCGAGCTTCTCGGCGGCGACCTCGCACGCGACGCCCATGCCGACGATCTGATGGGTTGCCAGCGTGCCCGAGCGCAGGCCGCGTTCGTGTCCGCCGCCGTGGATCTGCGGCGCGATCCGGGCGGCGATGTCGCGGCGCACGAACAGCGCGCCGATGCCCTTGGGGCCATAAACCTTGTGCGCGGACATCGACATCAGGTCGATACCGAACGCGCGCACGTCGATCGGCGTCTTGCCGAGCGCCTGCGCGGCGTCGACGTGCAGCAGCGCGCCGGCGGCGTGCACGATGCGCGAGATCGCTTCGATGTCGGTCAGCGTGCCGAGCTCGTTGTTCACGAGCATCAGCGACACGAGGCCCGTATCGGGGCCGATCGCGGCGGCGACCGCGTCGGCGGTGATCTCGCCGTCGGCGGTGGGCGACAGGTAAGTCGCCGTCATCCCGCGCTTCGACAGGTTCGCCATCGTGTCGAGGATCGCCTTGTGTTCGATGCGGCTCGTGATCATGTGGCGGTTGTCGGTCGCATTCTCTGCATAGCCCTTCAGCGCGAGGTTGTTCGACTCGGTCGCCCCCGACGTCCACACGATTTCGTCGGCATCCGCACCGATCAGCGCGGCGACCTGCTCGCGTGCGCGCTCGACTTTCTCCTTCGCCAGCCGGCCGGCCGCGTGCGAGCTCGACGCAGGATTGCCGAAGACGCCGTCGGCGCCGAGGCAGGCCGTCATCGCTTCGATCACGCGGGGATCCGCAGGGGTGGTGGCTGCATAGTCGAGGTAGTGCAGCGGGGTCGTATCGCTCATGTCCTTCTCTTGATCTTTCTCTTTCGAATGGGAGAAATGATACGAGGGTGCACGGGGAAAAAGGATCCAAATTTGGCTGGTGATTCAGTCTGATGTGGAATAAAGTTTTATTTCTGATGCGGTATGTGGAATTTATTTTTGTGCGGCCTGGCGGGTCAGGGTGACGGACCGGTCATGCGGGTGGCCGCATGACCGCCACACGTTCGTCAGCGCGGCGTTCCATGCTGTCTCGATCAAGCAGATTCGACGATCGATATGCGTCCCGCACCCAGGCGTGCAGCGCGTGCTCGTACTTCGCCGGGATCGTGATCGTGAGTGTGACGACGCGCGTGTCGGCGCCCGATCGATCGAGATGCCGTTGCCAGGCCTTGCGCACGAGCTGCGACATCGCGGAACGCGTCATGCCCAGTTCGGCGGCCAGCGCCCGTTGTGACCGGCCCTTCACGAAAATCTCGTGCAAGGCCCACTGGTTCAAGGGTTTGATCCGGGTATCCTGCATCCGCAACCGCCGGAACTGTTCGGCCGTCATGCGTCGGGTCTCGAGCATTCAGGTACGCCCCGAATGCGGGAGTGACGAAATCAGCGCCGCGCCGCATGACGTTTCGTGAGCGTCGAACGCGGCGGCCCGGCCTTCGACGTTGAATTGCGGATCACCGTCGGCGATGGGGCACGTGCCATGGATCGGATACGAGCACGTGTCGCTGACACGGGCAACTGCGCGCCTCATCACCTTGCTTGTTGCCGCGACGGATTCGACCCGGCCGCCGTGGACATGCAGGTCGTCTACCCAGATGATTAATCGCATAGGGCCCGTCTTCCGAATGATTTGCGCCGCGGTGGCATGCGCGTGCAACGCGATCGCCGCACTGGTTTGCCTCACCACGAGTAGCCCTGCATGCCGTAATCGGTGTCGTGTCGGCGGCCCCACCACGGCAGGTAGGCGTTGTTCCCGCCGCGTGCGCGGAACCAGTCCTTCGTCGGATCGATCGGCGTGAGCTT
>NZ_QTPY01000056.1:0-9919 GCF_003857765.1 Burkholderia sp. Bp9016 | reverse complement strand
ATGATCTGGCTGTCCGTGAATCTCGATTTCTTCATTCCGTAGAACTCCCTCAACAAGAAAATTCTACTTCTGATCACACCGGTTTCTCGGGGGGATTACCATGGATCGACCTAGGCTGAATCGGGTTACATGATGGTTACATGAACCGAATAAAGAAAAAGGGGTTACACGCTTTTGGCATGTAACCCCTTGATTCCTTTGGTCGGAGCGATAGGATTCGAACCTACGACCCTCTGATCCCAAATCAGATGCGCTACCAGGCTGCGCTACGCTCCGACGAGCCAAAGATCATATCGTCTAATCGGTGACGGAGTCAATCACGTTATGCATATGATGCGATGTGCGTGACCCCGAACCGGCCGCGATTGGCGACAATTTGCATGGCGATCGCGGGGCACGTACGTGTGGCCGGATCGTCGCCAACGCATGGAGGAAATCATGATGAACCTGATCCTGTGGCGTCACGCCGAAGCCGAAGACTACGCGGCAAGCGACGTCGCGCGCCAGTTGACCGCCCGCGGGCGCAAGGAAGCGCAGGCCATGGCCAAATGGCTGCGCAGCCGGCTCGAATCGAGCAGCATGATCCTCGCGAGCCCGGCGGCACGCACGGTGCAGACGGTCGAGGCGCTGACCGACCAGTACCGCACGATCGATTCGCTCGCGCCGGGCGGCAGCGTCGACGACGTGCTCACGGCGGCCGGCTGGCCGGACGGCATCGCGCCGACGGTCGTGATCGTCGGCCATCAGCCGACGCTCGGCAGCGTCGCCGCGCAGCTGATCGCGGGTAGCGACGACAGCTGGAGCGTCAAAAAGGGCGGCATCGTATGGCTCGCGAGCCGCACGCGCGACGGCAGCCGTCAGGCTGTACTGCGCGCGGTGTTGACTCCGGACCTCGTGTAAAGGGGTTGAAGGCATTCGTCATACGGTTTCGCAAGCTTTCTGCTAAAGTCAGTTCGGCGACACGTCATTGAAAGGACACGGTCGTGCCACAGAACGGTAACGGCTGATTACTACATTGCTGGCATGTCGTCCTCTTCCTTACGACCAGGAAAGCCTAATGCGAGAACTGCCGACGCCTACGCTCCCTTTTGCCTCGCTTCCCCTCGACACGACGCGGCGCCACCTGCCGCGCGCTGCTGAAACCGTCACATCCGAATACCGTCTGCGCGCCGCCTGGGCGCGCACCGAAGATGAATTGCGCGAAGCCCAGCGTCTGCGTTACAGCGTGTTCGCCGAAGAGATGGGCGCGCAGGTCAGCGGACCGTCCGGTCTCGACGTGGATCCGTTCGATGCCTATTGCGACCACCTGCTGGTGCGCGATCTCGATACGCTGAAGGTCGTCGGCACGTACCGCGTGCTGCCGCCGCACCAGGCCGCGCGTGTCGGCCGTCTGTACGCGGAAGGCGAATTCGATCTGTCGCGCCTCACGCACCTGCGCGGCAAGATGGTCGAGGTCGGTCGCTCGTGCGTGCACAGCGACTACCGCAGCGGCGCCGTGATCATGGCGCTGTGGGGCGGTCTCGGCGCCTACATGATGCAGAACGGCTACGAGACGATGCTCGGCTGCGCGAGCGTGTCGATGGCCGATGGCGGCCACTATGCGGCGAACCTGTATCAGTCGTTGTCGGCCGGTTCGCTGACGGCGCCGGAATACCGCGCGTTCCCGCATACGGCGTTGCCGGTCGACGAACTGCAGACGGGCACGGTCGTCGCGCCGCCGCCGCTGATCAAGGGCTATCTGCGCCTCGGCGCGAAGATTTGTGGCGCTCCGGCCTGGGATCCCGACTTCAATTGCGCCGATTTCCTCACGCTGTTCCGTCTGTCGGACATCAACGCACGCTACGCCCGGCACTTCCTGGGCTGAGCATCCTCCGGATCGCGGGGCGCCCGCCATGGGCGCGCGCAAGCGAACGCCGCCGCCCGGCCGTCTGCCACGCGACGGCGTTCGGCCATTCGGACGATGCCACGGTATCGAACCCCGTTAATTCGGGCGGTACGCCGCTCTCCAGCGCGCCCGGGCGGGTGCGTCAGCAGGCGGGCCGCACGTGCGGCGGCCCGTACGACGGCGCGGCTTGCTAGTGCTTGCGCCGCCAGTCGAGCAGATGGTGTTCCGCCATCCAGTGATGGATCATCCCTTCGCCCCCATGGCTGCGCTTGTATTCGCGCGACTCGAAGTAGGACAGGGCGACGAGCACCATCAGGCCGATGAACAGGCCGATCAGGCCAGCGATTTCTTCAGACGTCATGGCAGCCTCCTTTCAACGGCACAGCGCCATGCGTACATGGTAGAACATGTGCGGGACGACCTCTAACCCGGAATTCCGCTAGACTCGGCCCGGTTCTGGCGCGCGATGGGCGCGCCGTTTTCCGGAGCGTTTTCGATGACCCGTTTCATGCTCGCCGTGCTGGCCGCATCCATTCTTGCCGGCTGCAGCAGCGATCCCCGTGACGCCCGTCGCGGCCATCCGCCGCAAGACCCGGCCGACTATCACGGCGTGCCGACCGACATGACGCCGCCGTCGATGCTTGGCGAGCCGGGTTCGGCGCCCCCCGCGAAATAACGGTCGGCGGCGCGGCGCGTCACGCGCCGGCAGCAGGTGCGTCGGCGCCGATCCGGCGCATCAGCGCGGGCAGGTAGCGTGCGAGCGTCGCGCCGCGCGCGACCATGAAGAGCAGCAGTGCGAACCACAGCCCGTGATTGCCGAACGGGCCGACGGCGGCCAGCGTGGCGGCAATGAAGATCGCGAACGACGCGATCATCGCGCGCATCAGCGATTGCGTCTGCGTCGCGCCGATGAACACGCCGTCGAGCAGGAATCCCCACACGGATACGATCGGCGAGATCGCTGCCCACGGCAGGTATTGCAGCGCGACCGCGCGGATCCCGGCCTGATCGGTCAGCTGCGCGACGATCCAGCCGCCGGCCGCCCAATAGACCAGTGCGAACAGCAGCGCGCCGAGCACGGACCACAGCAGCGTGACACGCACGGCCTGCCGGAATGCGGTGCGATCGCGCGCACCCGCAGCCGCGCCGACGAGCGCTTCGGCCGCGTGCGCGAAGCCGTCGAGCCCGTACGCCATGAAGGTCTGGAAATTCAACAGCAGTGCGTTGGCGGCGAGCGTCGCATCGCCCTGTTTCGCGCCGAGGTGGGCGAACCAGCCGAACGCGCCGAGCAGGCACAGCGTGCGCAGGAAGATATCGCGATTGAGCACGATCAGTCGCGTGAGCGCCGCGCGGTCGACCAGTTCACGCGCGGCGAGCGGCGCCAGCCCGCGCGGCCGCAGCCGCCACAACATCCAGGCACCGAGCGCGAAGCCGCAGGCGTCCGCGGTGGCGGTCGCCGCGCCGATTCCGCTGATACCCCAGTCGAAGCCGTACACGTACAGCAGCACCGCGCCGATGTTTACCGCGTTGATGAAGACCTGTGCGACGAGCGCGAGCCGCACGCGCTGCACGCCGAGCAGATAACCGAGCACGACGTAGTTCGCGAGCGCGAACGGGGCGCTCCAGATGCGGGCTTGACCGTACGCGAGGGCCGTCGCGCGAACCGCGTCGCTGCCGCCCAGTGCGGTCAACGCGAACGACAGCAGCGGCACTTGCAGCGCGAGCACGGCCGCGCCGAGCGCGAACGCGACGATCAGCGCGCGCAGCACGTTCAGGCGGATGCCGGCGGCGTCGCCGGCGCCGTGCGCCTGCGCGACGAGGCCCGTCGTGCCCATGCGCAGGAAGCCGAAGCCCCAGAACACGAAGTTGAAGAACAGCCCGCCGAGCGCGACGCCGCCGAGATATTGCGCACCGTCGAGATGGCCGGCGACTGCCGTGTCGACCGCGCCGAGAATCGGCTGGGTCAGGTTCGCCAGGACGATCGGGAAGGCGAGCGCGAGGACGCGACGGTGCGAGACGGCAACAGACCCGGCAACCGGCCCGGTGCCGGCCCCGTGCGGTAATGCGGATTCGGACATGGCGGACGCGTCAGGCGCGTTCCTGCACGCATACCCATGGCGACACGACGACCGCCCACAACTCCGGATTGCGCGCCGCGTAGTCGGCGGCGGTTTCCGCCGGCATGCGTGCGACGAGGCCGGCGGACAGCCAGCGCGTGACCTGTTCCGAAGCGTCGTCGGCAATCGCTTCCGCGACGCTGACGAGATCGAGGTCGCCCGCGACCGACAGCAGCTTGCCCTGTGCGAAGAAGCGTTCGAGATCGCACCAGTCGATCTTGGCGGTTTCGCCGAGGAGTTTGGCGTAGAGCGGGCTGTGCGACGCACCCGCGGCGGAATCGTGTTGGTGGGAGGACATCGGTTGTTCGTTGGAAAGACTGCGTGGCGCCACTATAAACCATCCGGGCGGCCGGCCGGATGCCCGGCCGCCCGCGGGCCGCTCATGCGTCGCGCAGCGCGCGGCGCACGATCTTGCCGGTCGCGGTCATCGGCAGGCCGTCGACGAACGCGATGGCGCGCGGGTACTCGTGCGCGGCCAGGCGCGTACGCACGTGTGCCTGCAGCGCCTGGACCAGCGCGTCGTCGCCGACATGGCCGGGGTTCAGCACGACGAACGCCTTGACGATCTCGGTGCGCGTCGCATCGGGCACGCCGACCACGGCCGCCATTCGAACCGCCGGATGCGTGAGCAGGCAGTCCTCGATCGGCCCCGGGCCGATCCGGTAACCGGCGCTCGTGATCACGTCGTCGTCGCGGCCGACGAAGCGTATGAACCCGTCGGCGTCGATCGTGCCGGTGTCGCCCGTGAGCAGGTAGTCGCCCGCGAACTTGTCGCGCGTCGCGTCCGGATTGCGCCAGTACTCGAGGAACATCACCGGATCGGGGCGGCGTACCGCGATGCGCCCCTCGACGCCCGGCGGCAGCGGCGTGCCGTGTTCGTCGACGATCGCGACCATGTGGCCGGGCACGGCCTTGCCGATCGCACCGGGCTGCGCGTCGAACAGCGCTGCGCATGACGACAGGACCATGTTGCATTCGGTTTGCCCGTAGAACTCGTTGATCGTGACGCCCAGCGCCTCGCGTCCCCACGCCGTCAGCTCGGTGCCGAGCGATTCCCCGCCGCTCGCGACGGATTTCAGCGATAGCGCGTAGCGCTCGCGCGGCGCCGGCACCGCGCGCATCAGCTTCAGTGCGGTGGGCGGCAGGAATGCGTGGGTCACGCCGTGCCGCGCCATCAGAGCGAACGCGGCCTCGCCGTCGAATTTCTCGAAGCGGCGCGCAAGTACGGGCACGCCGTGATGCCATGACGGCAGCAGCACGTCGAGCAGGCCGCCGATCCATGCCCAGTCGGCGGGCGTCCAGAACAGGCGCGCGTCGCGCGGAAAACATTGCTGCGACATCTCGACGCCGGGCAGGTGGCCGAGCAGTACACGATGCGCGTGCAGCGCGCCTTTCGGCTTGCCGGTTGTTCCGGACGTGTAGATGATCACCGCCGGATCGTCGGCGGCGGTGTCCGCCGGCACGAAATCGGGCGATTCGGCTGCGAGTGCTGCGTCGTAGCGCAGCACGCCCGGCGCGTCGGGCGCATCGTCGCCGATGCAGTAGCATGTGTGCAGTGCCGGCAGTTGTGCGCGCAGCGGCGCGATCTTCGCGTAGCCGGCCGCGTCGGTGACGAGCGCGGCGGCTTCGCTGTTCGCCAGCCGGTATTCGAGTGCATCGACGCCGAACAGCGTGAACAGCGGCACCGCGATCGCGCCGAGCTTGTAGGCGGCGAGGTGGGCGACGGCCGTCTCGAGACCCTGCGCGAGGAAGATGCCGATCCGGTCGCCGCGTCGCAGGCCCGCGCGCGCGAAGCTGTTCGCGAGCCGGTTAGAAGCATTCCTCAGGTCGTCGAACGTGATGCGCGACACGTTGCCTTGCGCCGTTTCGTGGATCAGCGCGAGCCGTCCGCTGCCGTCGGCCCACTTGTCGCAGACTTCCACGCCGATGTTGTAGCGGGCCGGAACGTCCCACGCGAAGCGGGACAGCAGGTCTTCGTAGCGGTCGGCGGCGGGCAGCATCACATGTCTCCTCTGCATCGATCGTCGGATTGCGTCGATGAGTTACATCGGCATTTCACGCGATCGAAGCCACAATGGCGTCTGATAGATAGGGAATGTTCGGACTCGTGCGACGGGGGCTGTTCAGTGCACGATTCCACAATGACGCATAAGATCACGACAAAACAGTAATGTGACCATGGATTTGCTTCTGATAGCTGCGGGGTTCAGCCTGTTCGGAATCGGTGCGCTGGTGGTGTTCGCCAGCCGCGTCGATCCGCTGTCCGGCCGTTTCACCGGCCGTTTGCGCCGGCGCTGACACGACCTTTCCGATCTGTTGCGACGACACGCGATGCGAGCCGGCACCGCATGTCGTCTGTCGCGTGCTCAGCGAGACGGCAGGTAGCGTGCCGGATCGATCGAGCGGCCGCCGTAGCGCAGCTCGAAGTGCAGCGCGACGCGATCGCTGTCGCTGTTGCCCATCTCCGCGATCGTCTGCCCCTGCGTGACCGACTGTCCTTCCTTCACGAGCAGCGCGCGGTTGTGCGCGTAAGCCGTCAGGTAGTCCGAGTTGTGCTTGAGGATGATCAGGTCGCCGTAGCCGCGCAAGCCGTTGCCCGCGTAGACGACCACGCCGGGTGCCGCGGCCATCACCGGCGTGCCCGCCGAGTTCGCGATATCGATGCCCTTGGAGTTCGCGCCGTCGAAGCTGCGCACCACGTTGCCGGCGGCCGGCCAGATCAGCGCGATGCTCGTGGCCGGCTTGACCGCCGATTCGACCGGCGCGGAAGGCGCGGGGCGGCTGCGGCCCGCGCTGCCCGTGCCGGTGGTCGACGCGGTCGTCGTGCCGGGTGGCGGTGCGACGCGCAGCACCTGACCGACCTCGATCGCGTCCGGGTTCGTGATCTGGTTCCAGCGCACGATGTTCTGCATCGACGTGCGGTTCTCGCGCGCGATCTTGTACAGCGTGTCGCCGCGTTCGACGCGATAGAACCCCGGGCCGACGGGGGCGGAGCCGCACGCGACGAGCAGTGCGGCGCAGGCGGCCGCGCAGAGCCGCTTCGTTGTTGTTCCGAACATTGAACCTCGCAAAAACCCTGCCGCGCGCGACGCGGCAGGCAACACAAAACGTCCGATTTTAACGGGTTCGACCCGCGCACCGCAGTTTCGGGCCGGGGCGGTGGCGTCGCGCACCACCGGTCAGGCGCGCGATGTCAGTCGGCGAGCGGCAGCACGCGAATGCGCAACGCGGCCGTTTCGGACGCGCCCGGGGCGAGCATGCGCAGCCCGAGGCCGTTGTGAATCGCGTCCGGCAGGCCGAGCCACGGCTCGACGCAGTAGAAGTCCGATTCCGGCTTTTCCGTCCAGCTCGTGACCGCGTACCACGGGATCGAGCCCGGCACGTCGAGCGCGATCTCGATCGTGCGGCGGCGGCCCGGCATCACGATGCGTACCGGCGTGGACGACGCGCCGTCGAGGCAATGGAAGCGATCGAGGATGTCCGGATCGCCGAGGCTGTACGAGGCTGCGCCGGGCTCGGGGGCGCTGATCGAGCCGTCTGCTTGCTGCAGGCAGCGGCGCGTCGGCGGCAGCTCGAGCGTGGTTTCGTCGCGTTCGCCGTGCGGCAGCGCGAAATAGAAGTGGTGGCCGGCGTAGTACGGCAGCGGCGTGTCGCCGCGATTGGTCGTCGTGAGCGCGACGTCGAGCGTGTGTGCGTCGGCGAGCCGGTAGGTCGCTTCGAAGCGGAAATCGAACGGATAGCTTGCATGCAGCGCGTCGTTCGCATCGAGTGTCATCGATAGCGCGGCGCCGTCGGCCGACGGTTGTGCTGCGAACGGCAGGTCGCGCGCGAAGCCGTGCATCGGCAGGTCGCGGACCACGCCGGCGGCATCGCGCCAGCGGCCGAGTTCGCCGTCGACGCGGTGACGGCCGAGGAACGGGAACAGCAGCGGGTTGCCGCCGCGCACCCGTGCGAGGTTGCGCCAGTCGGCGGTTTCCGGCCAGAAGATGACCGGTTCGCCGTCGACGTGCCACGACAGCAGGCGGCCGCCGAATTGCGGGGCGACCCGAACGAGCGACGGGCCGGCGTGAAGTTCATGAATGTCGTGCTGCTGGAAGATCGGCATGGCGAATCGGAATGAACGGGTGGGCGGGGTGCGCAACGGCGCGCTCCATTATCGGCCGCGAGGCGGTCGGGGAAAACCCTTCTCGGGAAATCGCGAGTTTTTCAGATTGCCGACGGTCTGGATAATGCCTGTAAACCGGTGATGTTGCCGGGTCATGACACTTCTGGAGGCGCCATGGATCTGGCAATGGCAATGGGAATCGCACTGTTCGGCATGTTCACCGGCAGCACGGTACTATTTTTCTACCAGCTCGGCCGCTGACGGCAAGTTGTTCCGGATTCGCAAGGCCCGCCATGCAAATGGCGGGCCTTTTGCTTTCCATGTGCTTACAAATTGCAAGCGTTTGTGTGCATTGCCGCAATATCCAGCCAAATGCCTTGGCGCGGTAATCCTGGCTCGGCATAATCGGGGCGCATTTTTTCGGACGCGCACTGCGTCGTCCGCTTTTCTTCCCGATTGATCACTACTAAGAGGACCGACGCGTGAGTCTCTGGTTTCTGGTATTCCTGAGCGTCCTGCAGGGCGTCACCGAACTGTTCCCCGTCAGCAGCCTCGGCCACACGCTGCTCGTGCCGGCGCTGTTCGGCATGCACATCGACAAGCACGCGCCGCAGTTGCTGCCGTTCCTGGTTGCGCTGCACCTGGGCACCGCGCTCGCGCTGCTGTGGTATTTCCGTGCGCGCTGGATCGCGCTGATCAGCGGTTTCTTCGCGCAACTCGGTGGCCGCAAGAACGACGACGGGCACCTGATGTGGGCGCTGATCGTCGGCACGATTCCGACCGGGATTGTCGGTCTGCTGCTGGAGAAGCGCCTCGAGCGTGTGTTCCACGACCTGCGCATCGTCGCGATCGCGCTGATCGTGAACGGCGTGCTGCTGTGGATCGGCGACCGCATCCAGCGCAGCCGCGCGCATCAGCCGCCCGAGAAGATGACGTTCAAGCAGGCGTTCTTCGTGGGTCTCGCGCAGGTGGGCGCGCTGATTCCGGGGTTCTCGCGCAGCGGGCTGACGATGATCGCCGGCAATGCGGCGGGGCTGACGGCCGAGAAAGCCGCGGAGTTTTCGTTCCTGCTCGGCACGCCGATCATTTTCGCGGCGGGCGTGCTCGAACTGCCGAAGCTGTTCCATGCGCATGGCCAGCTCGCGGACGCGCTGCTCGGCGGCGTGCTGACGGCGATCGCCGCTTATCTGAGCGTGCGGTTCCTGATGCGCTATTTCGAAGGTCGCGGGCGACTGGCGTCGTTCGGCGTGTATTGCGTGATCGCCGGGGTGTTCTGTCTCGGGTGGTTCATGCTGCACGCGCAGCCGGTTTGACGGTTGCAGCGCCGCTCGCGCGTGATATGGCGCGATGATCGGGTATAATTTCGGGCTCGGCTTCATGCCGGGCCCGTTTTGTTTCGGGGCTTCGCACCGGTAGTGGTTGTGGTGGCGTTCGAAGCCTTGTGCGGCAAATGCGGCCCGGGTCCGTGTGCCGTGTCTTTTTCCTTGACCGCCCTTAGCTCAGTTGGATAGAGCAACGGCCTTCTAAGCCGTAGGTCACACGTTCGAATCGTGTAGGGCGGGCCAGTCAGATCAATGCGTTAGCTTGTGTTTCGAAGCCCATCCCCGATCCTCAAGAATTTCATGTAGGTATCGTGTAGGTGTTCGCGGTCAAAGCAGATCCAAATTAATCCATGTCAGCGGCATGCTCGAGAGCGATGTTTGAGCAAGCCGGATCTGCCGTCGGCGGTAAACAGTGTGGGGGGGTGATCGATTTGACACCGAGGAGAAGCTGAGAAAAATTGGCCTGAAACTCAAGCCAGACGGGCGTTAG
>NZ_QTPY01000055.1:0-11695 GCF_003857765.1 Burkholderia sp. Bp9016 | reverse complement strand
TCTCGTACACGCCGTCGATGCACGAACGCGCGTAGGCCATCAACTGATCGCGCCGGCCGCTGCGGATCGCGTCCACGAAGAAGCTCAGGTCGCCGCCGACGTTGAACAGCTCGGGCACGAGCGAGCCCGTCACCCAGAAGTCGAACTGCAGGCCCGAGTCGCGCGCGCCGCGCGCGAGATGGATGATGTCGGTGACGAGTTGCTGGTTGAAGCACGGCCGTGGCTCCGATCGAAGCATCATCCACATGACATTGCGACCTTCTTCGTAGAACGCGGTCAGTTGCGTGAGTTCACCTGCTTCGTAAAACGGGCGGCACGCCGGATGGGATTGGAGTTGCATGGTATGTCCTCGTGATGTGGTTTTTCAAAGACCGCCGCAGCCGGTGTCGCGTGGGGAAACCCGCTCCCCGCATGGCGCCGGCCGCGAGGCATCGCCATTGTTGCGCGCGCACAAAACTCGAATTGCGGGGAATGACGCACGACCGGGACGCGGTTGCGCGTCGCATCCGGCGGGTTCGGCCTCGATCGCGGCGCACGGCGGAATCGGCCCGGCGGGCCGGCGGCGGGGCGCCGCATCGCGCAACCGGCGGCCGTGGCGCGACCCGGCGCGACCCGGGCGGACGGCTTGCGGGCGGCGCGAGGTCGCTGCCGCGGCGCCGGTACGGCGGGCCGTTCGCTTACGCGTTGAAAGCGCCGCCGGGCCGTCGACGGTCTCTTATGGAATGTGCGGACTGGCGCCGGCTGCGCGGGTGGACTAGCTTGAGAAGATGACGCCGGTGCGCCCGGCGTGCCGGGAGGGGACCATGACCGCATTCCAGAAGATGTGGCAGTTGCTCGTCGGAAAGCCGCTGGACCCGCTCGATCCGCGCACGCGCCATGCGATCGCCGTGACACCGTTGCTGGCGTGGGTCGGGCTCGGCGCCGACGGGCTGTCGTCGTCGTGCTACGGCCCGGAAGAGGCGTTCCTCGCGCTCGCGCACCACACGCCGCTCGCGCTGTTTCTCGCGTTCGCGACGGCGGCGACCGTGTTCGTCATCGCGCTCGGCTACAACCAGGTGATCGAGCTGTTTCCGACCGGCGGCGGCGGCTATCGCGTCGCGACGTCGCTGCTCGGGCCGAAGCCGGGGCTCGTGTCGGGCGCGGCGCTGCTGGTCGATTACGTGCTGACGGTCGCGACGTCGCTCGCGAGCGGCGTCGATGCGTTCTACAGCCTGCTGCCGGTCGGTGCGCAGGCGTTCAAGCTCACGACCGAGATCGTGCTGATCCTGTTGATGACGGGGCTCAACTTCCGCGGGATGCGCGAGTCGATCATCGTGCTGCTACCGATCTTCATCGGCTTCGTCGTGCTGCACTTCGGGCTGATCGTGTATGGCGTCGCGGTGCACGGCAGCAACCTGGCGATGATCGTGCCCGACGCCGTGCACGAGGCGCACGGTATGTCGCAATCGCTCGGCACGTTCGTGATGCTCGCGTTGCTGATGCGCGCGTTCTCGCTCGGCGGCGGCACGTACACGGGCCTCGAGGCCGTGTCGAACAACGTGAACATGCTCGCCGATCCGCGCGTGCCGAACGGCAAGGTGACGATGTGGTACATGTCGACGTCGCTCGCGTTTACGGCCGGCGGCATCATCCTGCTGTACATGCTGTGGCACGCGCGGCCGGTCGAAGGCGAGACGCTCAACGCGGTCGTGTTCGGCAGCGTGATCGATCGTCTCGGGCTCGGATCCGCATTCGCGCGGCATGCGCTGCTCGCGGCCGTGCTCGCGTTCGAGGCGGGGCTGCTGCTGGTCGGCGCGCAGACGGGCTTTCTCGACGGGCCGGCCGTCCTGTCGAACATGGCGTCGGATTCGTGGGTGCCGCGCCATTTCCGCGACCTGTCGACGCGGCTCGTGCGGCAGAACGGCATCATCGTCGTCGGCCTGTCGAGCCTGCTGATTCTGCTATGGACGCATGGCAACGTCGACGTGCTCGTCGTGCTGTACAGCATCAACGTGTTCCTCACCTTCAGCATGTCGCTGCTCGGCCTGTGCACGTATTGGTGGCGCCATCGCAGCGAGCGCGGCTGGGTCAAGCACTTTTGCCTGTCGGCGCTCGGCCTGAGCGTGACGGCCACCGTGCTCGTGATCACGCTGATCGAGAAGTTCACGGCCGGCGGCTGGCTCACGGTGCTCGTGACGAGCGCGGTGATCGCGCTGTGCTGCATGATCAACCGGCACTACGCGTACACGCGCACGCAGCTCGCCAAGGAGGACGCATTGTTCTCGGGCAAGCCGCCGGAAGTCGACGAAGCGAGCGCGCCGGGCCAGCCCGATCCGGCGCAGCCCACCGCCGTGCTGCTCGTCGGCAAGCATCGCGGCGCGAGCATGCACGCGCTGCTGTGGGTCAACCGGCTGTTTCCGGGGCACTTTCGCAACGTGATCTTTCTCGCGGTAGGGGAGGTCGATGCCAAGGCGTACGACGGACACGAGCATCTCGAACGGCTGCGCCACACGATCACCGAATCGCTCGACTACTACGTCGCGCACTGTCGCCGCAACGGCATTGCCGCCGATTACCGGATCGCGTTCGGCACGAACCCGGTCGTCGAATTCATGAACCTCGCGTCGTCGACGCTCGATGCGTATCCGAACGCCGTGTGCTTCGCGAGCAAGCTGATTTTCCGGCGCGTGAACTTCCTGACCGCTTGGCTGCATAACCAGACGCCGGTCGAGTTGCAGGCGCGGCTGCATGTCGAGGGGCGGCAGATGGTGCTGCTGCCGATGAATGTCGGGTAGCGCCGCATCGCGCGCAACGTCCGGCGCCTGTCGATAATTTCTCCACACGAGCCGCGCCATTCCGGGGCCGCATGCTTGAATATGTCACAGCATGACATAAAATGAAGGCAGGCCTTCGCGTTATCCGGCTTCCGCGCCGCACGCGAACCCGGACGCGCGATGCGCGCGTCGCGCCGGGCGAACGTCCGGTTCAGATGAACGGGCGGCGACCGGGCGCAGCGGGATGGCCGGCCTCGCCGCGACCGGCGGCTGGCGCCGCACGGGCTTGTGGCGACCACGACGAGGGGAAATGACGATGATGGTTACGTTTCGGTCATCCGCCGCACCGGATATCGTGATGTTGCGCGATCTGGCGCAGTACCTGCTGGGGCTCGTCGGGAAGGGACTCGACGTTCGCGGCGTGCTTTCCGCCGATGAATTGCCGGAGGCGATCGCCCGGCTCGAGCAGGCGATCAGGGATGACGCGGCGCGGGAAAGCGCGCACGCGTATTCGACACGCGGGCTGCGCACCGAACTGGCGCCGCACGCCGGCGGGCTCGCGCAGCGCGCGTGGCCGCTGCTGGACATGATGCGTGCGGCCCATGCACAGGGCCGACACGTGATGTGGGGTATGTAGGCGCGTCGCGCGGCTGCCCCGACAACCGGACCTCCACTGAAAGGCCGACGGTTGCGCGTCGCACGACGCCGCATCGCCGGCCGATTTTTTTGCGTGGCGCGCTTACGGGTGATGGTGGGTATGCGAGCGCGGCGAGCGCCGCGCGGCCCGGTGCAGCAGCCTGTCGCGCGTGCGGTCGCGGCTGCGCCGTTCCGCGAAGAACAGCACCGCGAACACGAGGACCGTGAGCAGCACGATGGTGGGAACGATACCGTTTTCCATGTCGCCTCCTGCAGCGTGAGGACGAGGGGTGCCGCGGGACGTCAGCCGGCGGGCATGAAGGCGCCGGCGAGCTTCGTATCGATGAAGCGCTTGGCCAGCGCGATCGAGATCCCGACCGCGTCCGAATCGTTACGGAACACGTCGTGTTTCGGGTCGAGCAGATGCGCTTCGTGGCGGCCGCCGGCATCCCCCCAGTATACGACCGCGAGCGGCTGGTACAGGGCGCCGAGTTCGAGGCCTTCGCCGGCCACCGCATCGACCAGCGCGCCCGCGCGGATCTCGCATTGGCGACAGGTCACGCAGAGCGGTGATTCCATGTTGATCTCCTTCGCGGGCGCCGCGCGTTCCGACCCCGTGCCGTCCGCGCGCACGTTGCGGCAGGCTCGGGGCCGACGAGCGATTGCCGGACCGCATTCACGTGAGCAGCGGCATCGCTTCGATCAACGCGATCCCGATCAGTGCCCCAAGCGCCGCGCCGATCAGCTTCGGATGCCAGCGTTCGAAGTGCAGCGCCGTCAGCAGCGCGCCGAACAGGATCACGCCCAGCAGTGCGAACGCGATCACGAGGTAACCGATTTCGAAATCGTTGTCGATCAGCATGATGTCTCCTTCCCCATGTCGGCGTGCCGGATGCACCGGATCGTCATTCGTTTCGGCGACGTTGCGGGAACGATTTGCCTATCTGGATTATATATCGCGACATGATGCAAATGGCAGTCGCGCGGGGTGCGGACGTGGAGGCGGCGACAGCCTGCATGTACGGTGCGCGGCGCGCTTGCCGGCACGTCCGGTTGATGGCGACGCGGGCCGTCGCTGCGCGGCTTGACGCTCACCGGCCCGTCACCCACACTGGGTCGAGCGACGGGCGAGGGCTGCGCGGTGCGCATGTTGCCGGCGTCGATGCCTGCCCGTTGCATCCCACCGAACACGAACGCGCGGAGAGCTTCGACGTGGTGCGTTTCCCCTTTCCCCGATTGACCGGTCGCATGCCGGCGCGCACCCTTGCGCTCGCCGGCGTCTTCGCTGCGGTCGCGCTGGCGCCTGCACGGCCCTCGTTCGCGGAGACGGGCGACGCAGCGCCGGTGACGCTCGTCAGCGACGTCCACGTGTTCGTGCTCCAGCACGACGGATCGCTCGACGAGCACGACGATTCGACGCTGCGCGCGAACGATGCGAACGGGATCGACGCGATCGCACAGCGCTACGTGTGGTTCGACAGGAACCTGGAGAAGGTCGACCTGCTCGCGGCCGAGACGATCGATCGCGACGGCGTCGCGCATCCGGTCGGCCCCGACGGCATCCGCGACGTGCAGGAGCCACGTTCGGCCGGCGCCCCGACGTTCCAGGACGGGCTGTTGCGCACGGTCGTGTTTCCCGGCGTCGAGGCGGGATCGAGCACGCGCATCGTGTTTCGCAAGACGCGCACGAAGCGCGTCAACGCCGGTTACTTTGGCTATTACGTCGAGCCGTCGCGCGAGCCGGTCGAGAGCCAGCGGCTGATCTTCGACTTGCCGGCCGACCTGCCGCTGCATGCGGACGCGCGCGGCTACGTCGCGCTGCCGCCCGTGACCGAAAACGGCCGCACGCTTTACGAGTTCGATTACCGGCACGGGCCGTACGACCGGATCGAGAGCGGCGCGGTCGGCTACCCGACCTACGGCGATCGGCTCGTGGTGTCCACGCTGCCCGACTACGCGGCGTTCGCCGCGCGCTATCGCGACGCGGCCGTCGACCCGAGCGCGAACGATCCGGCCGTCGTGCAACTGGCGCGCGCGCTCACCGCCGACGCCGCCGATCCTCACGACAAGGCGCGCATCCTGTACGACTGGGTGCAGGCAAACGTGCGTTACGTCGCGCTCTTTCTCGGCGAAACGGCCGCCGCGCCGCATCGCGTGACGGACATCCTGCGCAACCGCTACGGCGACTGCAAGGATCACGTTGCGCTGTTCGGCGCGCTGCTCGCGGCGGTCGGCATTCGCAGCGAACCGGTGCTGATCAATCTCGGCTCCGTCTACACGTTGCCGTCGGTGCCCGGTTACGGCGGCGGCGCGATCAATCACGCGATCACGTGGCTGCCCGATCTCGGGCTCTATGCGGACACGACGACCGGCGGCATCGCGTTCGGCTACCTGCCGCCGATCGTGATGGATCGTCCGGCGCTGCTCGTCGATAGCGGCGTGCTGTCGCGTACGCCGGCCACGCAGCCGCGCCGCCGTGTCGCGCGGCTGGAGATCGATGCCGCACAACCGGGTTCCGCGCGTTTCCACGCGCTCATCGAGGACGACGGCTGGACGGCGGAACTCGAACGCACGCTGTTTCGCCGCGCGCCGCCCGAACGCATCCGGCAGCTCGCGAACGAGCGTGTGCGGCAAAGCGGGCTGCGTGGCCGCGCGCAGATCGCGACGAGCGATCGCCGCGTGACGCAGGGGCCGTTCGACGTGACGATGACCGGCACGCTCGATCATCTGGTGTGGCCGGACGGCACCACGGCGGTGCCCGCGCTGTCGAGCCTGACGGGCGGGATCGCGACGCAGGTCGAAAGCTGGCTGACGGAGCCCGCGCGCACGCAACCGTGGGTGTGCATCGGCGGTTCGTTCGACGAGACCGGCCAGATCGCGCTGCCGGCCGGCGTCGCGGTGACCGACCTGCCGGACGATACGGTCGTGCACGACCGCTTCGTCGACTTCACGTCGCATTACGTGTTCGATCCGGCCGCGCGCGTCGTGCAGATCACCCGCAGGATGAACGCGGCGTTCGGCCGCCAGGTATGCACGCCCGACGAATTCACGGCGCTGCGTGCGTCGCTCGAACGCATCGAACGCGACACGCAGGCACAGATCGTCGTGCGTGCGCAGCAGCGTTGAGCGCGGCGGAGGCGGCGCGCGTCACGATCGACGCACAGGAGAGAAACATGACGACACGGGAATACGAGATCGCCGACCTGTCGAAGGAATTGCCGGGCCGGATCGTGCAGGGCATGGTGATGAACGGCGCGCCGGTGGATGCGCAACAGTGTGCGGCGCTTGCCGTGCAAATGTGCGACGGCGCTGATGGACGAGCTCGACGCGCGCAGCGGGTGAGCCGGGCCATCACGGCCGGCGGCGCGTGTTGCGACGCCGGCGGAGCGTGAGCGGGCGACACGGCGCGGCCGGCCCGCGCATCGGCATGCGTCGCGCGAGCCCCGTCACGCGTCGGCGTGCGCGTCGCTTTCCGCGCGCACCGCGCCCGGCGGCCGCCCGACCACGCGCTTGAACGCACGGCTGAACGCGGCGAGCGACCCATAGCCGAGCCGGTACGCGACCGCCTCGATCGCTTCGCGGTCGCGTGCGATCCACTGCGCGGCGAGCCGCATCCGCAGCTCGGTCAGATAGCGCACCGGCGTCATCCCGGTGGCTGCAAGAAAGCGTTCGGCGAACACCGAGCGCGACACGCCGGCTTCGGCGGCCAGTTCCGCGACGCTCCAGTTCCGCCCCGGATCTCGATGCAGCGCGACGATCGCGCGGCCGAGCTTCGGTTCGCGCAGCGCCTGCACCCAGCCCGTCGCGTCGCCGCAGCCGCATTCGACCCAGCCGCGCACGATGAACGCGGCGACCACGTCCGCGAGCCGCGCGAGAATGCCCGCGAAGCCCGCCCGCGCGGAGCACGATTCGCGCTCCATCGCATCGAGCATCGGCCGGATTTCCGGGTAGCGCGCGAGCAGCGTGCCGACGTGCATGAACGCCGGCATCGTCCCGACGAGAGGCTGCATGCCGCCGAGATCGAGCTCCATGCACGCGCTGAAGATCAGCGCATCGCCGGCGCCCGGCTCCGTCGTCGCGCACGACGTGGCGCCCACCGCCGCGACCGTGTCGCAGATCTTCGCGACCTCGAACCCGCCGATCTCGCGGCACGCGGCATCCGGATCGGACATCAGCGCATGCGTGAGGCCGTGCGGCAGCAGGATCGCGTCGCCGGCCTCCAGCTGCACCGTCGTGCCGGCCGCGTCGCGCAGCAGCACCGGCCCGCGCCCGACGAAATGGAACTGCGCGCGGCCCGGCGCCTGGCCGAAGCTCAGCCCGAACGGCCGCGGCACCTGGATCCGGCGGTACTGCACGCCGCTCAGGCGCATGCCCAGCAGCAGCTCGCTGACGAGGTCGTGCGCGTCGGGTACATCGGGAAGCAGAGGCTCGGACATATCAGATTCGGACGTTCGATCAATAAGGGCGGATTGTATGTCATAGACCGTCCTGCCGTGGTTCCTTACGATACGCCATCACTGGAACGCTTTTTTCATACGGAACCACGCATGAATCCCGGAATGTCCTCCACCGCCGTCACGGCGACTCCCCGCGAACCGGCCTGGGGCGCGGTGTTCGCGATGACGCTCGGCGTGTTCGGCCTCGTCACCGCCGAATTCCTGCCCGCGAGCCTGCTCACGCCGATGGCCGACAGTCTCGGCGTGACCGAAGGCGTCGCCGGTCAGGCCGTGACGGCTACCGCGACCGTCGCGCTCGTCACCAGCCTGTTGATTTCGGCGCTGACGCGCACGATCGACCGGCGGCGCGTGCTGCTAGCATTCTCGGTGCTGCTCGTCGCGTCGAACCTCGCGGTCGCGTTCGCGCCCAACCTGACGACGCTGCTGGTCGGCCGCGTCGTGCTCGGCGTCGCGCTCGGCGGTTTCTGGACGATGGCGACGGCCACGGCGATGCGGCTCGTGCCGACCGCGATGGTGCCGCGCGCGCTGTCGATCATCTTCAGCGGCGTGGCGGTCGCGACCATCGCGTCCGCGCCGATGGGCAGCTATTTCGGACACCTGATCGGCTGGCGCAACGTGTTCCTGATCGCGGCCGGAATCGGCGGCGTCGCGCTCGTGTCGCAGGTCATGACGCTGCCGTCGATGCCGCCGAGCGGCACGACGCGGCTGCGCACGCTCGTCGACGTGTTGCGCCGGCCGACCGTCGGCCTCGGGATGTTCGCGACGATCCTCGTGTTCACCGGGCATTTCGCGTTCTTCACGTATCTGCGGCCGTTCCTCGAACAGGTGGCCGGCGTCGGCGTGAACGGGCTGTCGGCGATCCTGCTCGGCTACGGTATTGCGAACTTCGTCGGCACGTCGCTCGCGGGCCGCGTGCTCGAACACCGGCTGCGGCCGATGCTGATCGGGATGCCCGCGCTGATGGTCGTGCTCGGCGTCGCGCTCGTCGCGCTGGGCCGCGCGCCGATGCTCGACGCGGTGCTCGTCGCGTTGTGGGGAATGGCGTTCGGCGGCGTGCCGGTCGCGTGGTCGACGTGGGTCACGCGCACCGTGCCCGACGAAGCCGAGAGCGCGGGCGGGCTGATCGTCGCGGCCATCCAGCTCGCGATCGCGACGGGCGCGGCGGTGGGCGGCGTCGTGTTCGACGCGAACGGTGCGGGCGGCGTGTTCCTGGGCGCGGCCGCGGTGCTGGCCGTCGCGGTGGCGACGATCGCGACCGGCGTGCCGAAGCGGGTCGGGGTGGCGGCAGCGCTGGCGGAGTGACCGATGCGTGAGCGCCGGTGGCGCGCTGCTCAGCGCGTCGGCGCGTGTGCGTCGAGCAACTGCCGGTGACGTGTTTCGGTGGCGTCGTCCGCGGGGAACATGCACTCCATGCGCAGTTCCTGCGCGGCGGCGCTTTGCGGCGTACCGACCGTCGTGATCAACGAGAAATAGCGCAGCACGACGCCTTCGTGGACGAAGCCAACCGGAACGACCGGCATCGACGGTGCGGCGGCCGGTGCCGTCGGCGTTTTCCAGTCGTGCGGGGCATGCGGACTGGCAAGCAGGTCGTCGAGCAGTCGCCGCGTGTCGTCGTCGATCACGCGACCGACCGATTCGCGGTACACGCGCTGCAGCAGGCTGCGCGACACGCTGTCCCAGTCGGCGACGAACGGCTGCATGCCGGACGGATCGAACATCAGGCGCAGCAGATTGCGCGGGCCTTCGCGTGCGACCATGTCGATGAAGCAGCCGAAAAAGCGCGGCGCCGCGTCGTTGCTCATCAGCACGTTCCAGTGCCGGTCCATGACGATCGCGGGGAACGGGTCGTGCTGGCGCACGACCCGTTCGAGTGCACGGATCACGCCATGCATTTCCGCCGCGTCCCACGGCGCGTCCGAATACACGGGTGCGTATCCGGCGGCGAGCAGCAGCGCGTTGCGCTCGCGCAGCGGCACGTCCAGCGTTTGCGCCAGCATCAGCAGCGTGTCGCGTCCGGGCACGCTGCGTCCGCTTTCGATGAAGCTGATCTGGCGCTGCGAAATGCCGGCGTCGAGCGACAGGTCGAGCTGGCTCACGCCGCGCAGGTCGCGCCAGTAGCGCAACAGCCGGCCCAGTTCAGGCTGCGGCGCGTTCGGATCGCGGGTGCTCGCATTCATCGCGTTGTCCTGATCGTTCCGTGAGCGACGCCGACGACTATATCGAACTCACGCGGCGTCCGCATGCCACGCGAACGCCTCGAACGGCGCTTCGAGCGCCGGCCGCGCCACGCTGCCGACGTAGTTCGTGATCGTCGATGCGGCGACCACCGCGATCACTTCGAGCAACTGTTCTGCACTGAAGCCGGCGTCGAGGAAGCGCTGCCGGTCGGCTTCCGCCACGCGGCCACGGGTTTCGATCAGTGCGCGCGCCAGCGCCGACAGCGCGGCCAGCGCCGCGTCGTCGGGCAGGCCGCCACGCCGGATCGCATCGACGTGGGCGGCGTGAATGCCCTGTTGCAAGGCGAGCGCGGTATGGAAGGCGACCGGCCATTCGCTGGCGTTCGTGACCGCATTGGTGAGCAGCAGCGTCTGGATCTGCGGCTCCGTGAGGCTGCTCGCGTGCACGCGCTCGAACAGGCCGATGAAGCCGTTGATCAGCACCGGCGAGGCGGCCATGGCCGCCGCGATGTTCGGGATCACGCCGAAGGTTTGCCGGAGTTGCTCGAGGACGGGCTTCGACCCGGCAGGGGCCGAGTCGATCGTATGAAGCGGATAGCGGGACATGACGCCTCCTGGGCGATGAGCGCCGCCGGCATGGCGGCGCGGCACCTGAAGCGTAGGGACGGCCGGGCCGCGCGCCAATTACATCGGATGTAATCGGTTTGTCTATGCATGTTGCTTCACCACCGCCGCAAGCGCCTTCATCGCCTGCAGGTAAGGGTACGGCCCGTGACTGATGCGCGCGACGCCGTATTCGGCGAGTTCGGCCAGCGCCGGCGTTTCCGACACGCGCATGATGTTCACCGGCAGCGGCGATGCGGCCGTCAGCGCGCGAATCAGCGCCGGCGAACGCAGGCCCGGCACGAACAGGCCGTCGGCGCCGGCCGCCGCGTAGGCGCGTGCGCGGGTCAGGACTTCGTCGAGCAGCCGTTCGTCGTGCGTGTCGGCCGCGGCTTTGAAGAACACGTCGGTCCGCGCGTTGATGAAGTAGCCGATATCCGCGCGGTCGGCTGCCTGCCGGGCCGCCGCGAGACGGGCGGCGGCGGCGGCGACCGTGCGCAGCTCGCCCGTCGCCGGGAAACTGTCCTCGAGATTGCAGCCGATCGCGCCGGCCTCGATGCTGCTGGCGATCGTGTCGGCGACCTCCTCCAGCCGCTCGCCATAGCCGCTTTCGAGATCGACGGTGACGGGCAGATCGGTCGCCCGCGAGATCCGCGCGAGCACTTCCAGCATCAGCGCCTTCGGCATCTGCTCGCCGTCGCTGAAACCGTTGGCGGCCGCGACCGACCAGCTCCCGGTCGCCAGCGCGACGCCGCCCGCATCGGCGACCGTGCGTGCGCTGCCCGCGTCCCATACGTTGAACAGTGCTTAGCAGGACGTTGAAATACCCATCGACCGGATTCAGACCACTCTCGCAAATGACATGAATTCGCTCAACGGCTCGGCAATTTTGTTGCCTCACGCCGGATTCAGCGGTAGAGCCCGGCCGGCGAAGGGCTTTCCCGCCAGATTTACTGCATTACGCGCCCGGCGGACGCACGAATCCCAACGTCCTCGAGCCTATCCGGTCTTTTGTGTGTGATGCATAAACTGACGGCCAAGGAGCCACTTTTATGCCACGCAAACGCAA
>NZ_QTPY01000054.1:0-12583 GCF_003857765.1 Burkholderia sp. Bp9016 | reverse complement strand
ATCGTTTCGCGCAACCGCAGCATCGCGGGAATCTCGGTTTCCATCGTCGTGTTGGAACTCGGCACGATCTGGCCGATGCGGTAGGTCTTGCTCATGACGGGAGGCTCCGTGTCGGTAAGGGTGGGGCGGCACGCGGATGCGGAATCGCCTGATTTCGAGCAAAGTCTAGTGTGTACATTTGAAAATGGCAATGGATCAAAATGATTGACGATCGATTTGGAGTATTTGAGTGCGCGGATTATCCGGGATTTATTGGTGTTTTCCCGTATATCTCGGCTGCCGTCAACAATCCTCTTGTCCGGAATAAATTGAGTGTGTACGCTATATTTACGCCATTCAATCCGCCCGTTCTCGCACCGTGTTCGGCGACGGGCCCACGATCAGGAGATCCGCATGAGCAAACCCCGTATCGCAATCATCGGCGCCGGTCTCGGCGGCACGGCCGCGGCTGCGCTGCTGCAGCGCGGCGGCTACGACGTCGCGCTGTACGAGCAGGCGCCGGCGTTCTCGCGCCTCGGCGCGGGGATCCATCTCGGCCCGAACGTGATGAAGATCATGCGGCGCATCGGCTGCGAGGACGCGCTGGAGACGATGGGCTCGCATCCGGATTGCTGGTACAGCCGCGACTGGCAGACGGCCGACGTGCTGTCGCAGATTCCGCTCGGCGACTACGCGCGCAAGACGTACGGCGCGAGCTACCTGACCGTGCATCGCGGCGATTTCCATGCATTGATGACGCAGGCGGTGACGCCCGGCACGATCCGCTTCGGCAAGCGGCTTGCTGCGGTGGAGGACACCGGCAGCGAGGTGCGCCTGACGTTCGCGGACGGCAGCGTCGATACGGCCGACATCGTGATCGGCGCGGACGGCGTGAATTCGCGGATCCGCGAGCACCTGCTCGGCGCGGAGCCGCCGCGCTATACGGGCTACGTCGCGCATCGCGCGGTGTTCCCCGCGTCGCTGCTCGGCAACAAGCCGTACGACATGTGCGTGAAGTGGTGGTCGGAAGATCGCCACATGATGGTCTACTACGTGACCGAGAAGCGCGACGAGTATTACTACGTGACCGGCGTGCCGCAGGCCGACTGGCCGGAAGGCGTGTCGATGGTCGACAGCAGCCGCGACGAAATGCGCGAAGCGTTCGCGGGTTTTCATGCGGATATCCAGCACCTGATCGACGTGTCGCCGTCGATCACGAAGTGGCCGCTGCTCGAGCGTGATCCGCTGCCGTTGTGGAGCCGCGGCCGTCTCGTGCTGCTCGGGGATGCGTGCCATCCGATGAAGCCGCACATGGCGCAGGGCGCCGCGATGGCGATCGAGGATGCCGCGATGCTCGCGCGCTGCCTCGACGAGGTCGGCATCGGCGATTACGCGGGCGTGTTCGCACTGTACGAGGCGAATCGCGCAGCGCGTGCGTCGAAGGTGCAACTCGTGTCGCACAACAACACGTGGCTGCGCACGAACGAGGATCCGGCGTGGGTGTTCGGCTACGACGTGTTCGGCGTGCCGCTGGAGTCGCCGTCGCGCAGCACTGTCGCGGCCGTCGCCTGACGCACCCGAGCCCCCGGCGCCGTGCGGCGCGCGCCGTATCGCGGATCGATGCGGCGGTACGCGCGCATTTCGGCGTGTTATACGTGAGCAGTGTGCGCGACGCCGAACGTCGCGAGCCGGCGGTCATGCCTGCCGCCGGCCCGGCCCCGGCGCGCACGCTGCCTTCCGGATCCATTCATGTCCCATCCCGCTCCTTCGTCGCGGCCGCTCGCATTTTGCGTGAACGGCACGCCGCATACCTTCGACGATGCGGCGCCCGATGCGCCGCTGCTGCTGGTCCTGCGCAACGACTGCGCGCTGAACGGCCCGAAATACGGCTGCGGGTTCGGACAGTGCGGCGCGTGTACGGTGCTCGTCGACGGGCAGCCGACGCGTGCGTGCGTCGTGCCGGCCGCCGCGGCCAACGGGCGCGATGTGACGACGCTCGAAGGGCTCGGCTCGCGCGACGCGCTGCATCCGATCCAGCGCGCGTTCATCGACGAGCAGGCCGCGCAATGCGGCTATTGCCTGAACGGGATGATCATGAGCACGAAGGCGCTGCTCGACCGCGATCCGTCGCCGGCCGATGCGGCGATCCGCGCCGCACTGCGTTTCAACCTGTGCCGCTGCGGCACGCATCTGGAGATCATCCGTGCGGTGCATCGGGCCGCGCGTTATCTGCGGGGCGACGGCGATGAAGCATGACCTCGGCCTGACCGCGAGGCCCGAACCCGATACAACACGGGACGAGCCGCGCGGTGAAGTCGTCGCCGAGTCCGCGCGGCGCCGGGCCGATGCGGCGCGCACGCATCGCGCGCGTTACGAATGGCCGATCGGCGACACACGCGCGCAGGCATCGTTCAGCGTCGAAACCCTGACCGCGCCCGACGGACGGATGACGACGTGGCGGTATCGCGCGCAAGCCGGCGCGACGCCGGATGCGCTACCCGCGGCGACGGACGGCGGGGCATCCGCGCCGTCGTCGCCGTTCGTCTACCGGCACGTGCGGACGTCGATCGAAATCGCCGACGCCGATCGCGCGATTCCCGGCCATGCACACGCATTCGCCCGCGAATCCTTCATCGACGAACTGGCCGGTACGCTGGGCCGCGATCCGGTCGCGCTGCGTCTGCAGCATCTCGATGCGTCGTGCGATGCGGGGCCGCGCGAGATTATCCGGATGGTCAGCGAACGCGCCGCATGGGGCGAATCGACCGCAGCCGAAGCGCATGCGCAGCCGGATACGCGTGTCAGCGGCCGCGGCTTCGCATTCGACGGCGCCGGCACGCTCGGCGCGCCGCTCGACAGCGGGAAGCCGCGAGCCGATGCCGCGCCCGACAGCGCCCCGCACTGGTCCGCGTGGGTCGTCGATCTCGACGTCGATCGCGCGACGGGCAACGTCGCGGTGCGGCGCGTGGTGGCGGGGCAGGGCGCGGGCGAACCGGGTCAGCCGTCGATGGCCGGTCTGCCCGCGTGGCAGGTCGAGGCTGCGATCTCGCGCGTGATGGGCACGCGGTTGTCCGCGCGCCCTGCGCATGACGAGACCGGCAACGGCATGCCGCCGGATACGATCGCGCATGAACTCGTCGCGTTCGAGCCGGCGACCGCCGGTGCCGATCGCGCGCAGCCGTTGTCGACCCGCGATGCGCAATGTATCGAGCAGGCGGCCGCCCCGGCCGCCGCCGCGATCGCGAACGCGCTGTACGACGCGACGGGCGTGCGGTTTCGCGCGCCGCCGTTCGACGCCGCGCGCATTCGTGCGGCGCTGGCACGGCCGGTGCCGGCCGATCTCGCCGAAGGGCAATCGGGCGCACCGCGCCGCCCGTCGCGCTGGCGCCGCTGGCTGGCCGGCGGCGGTGCGGGCGGCGTGGTCGGCGGGCTGATCGGGCTCGCATGCGCGATCCTGCCGGGCCCCGCGCCGATCGCTCCGCTCGCGCCTGGCGGCGCGGACGGCGCGATGTGGAGCGCGGCGACGCTCGAGCGCGGCCGCCTGATCGCGCTCGCCGGCGATTGCGCGGTATGCCACACCGCGCCCGGCGGTGCGACCAATGCGGGCGGGCTCGCGCTCGACACGCCGTTCGGCACGATCTACACGACCAACATCACGCCCGATCCGGAAACCGGCATCGGCGCATGGTCGTATCCGGCGTTCGCGCGCGCGATGCGCGAAGGCATCGGCCGCGACGGCACGAATCTGTACCCGGCATTCCCGTACACCGCGTTCGCGAAGATGAGCGAGCCCGACCTGCTCGCGCTCTATGCGTACCTGATGGCGCAGCCGGCGGTGAAGCACGCGCCGCCGAAGACGAAGCTGCCGTTCCCGCTCGACCAGCGGCGTCTCGTCGCCGGGTGGAACTGGCTGTTTCACGACGCGCGGCCGTTCGCGCCGGATCCGGCGCGCTCCGCGATGTGGAATCGCGGCAAGTACCTGGTCGACGGGGCCGGTCATTGCGGCGCGTGCCACACGCCGCGCAACGCGCTCGGGGCTGAGAAGGGCGGGCGCGCGTACCTCGCGGGCGGCGAGGCCGAAGGCTGGATCGCGCCGCCGCTCGTCGCGTCGCCGGCCGCGCCGGTGCCGTGGACCGAAGGTGCGCTGTTCGACTATCTGCGCACGGGCTTCTCCGCCCAGCACGGCGTCGCGGCCGGGCCGATGGCGCCCGTAGTCGCGGGGCTCGCATCGTTGCCCGAATCCGACGTGCGGGCGATCTCGCACTATCTGGCGTCGCTGTCGCCGTCCGTCGATGCCGCCACGGCCGCGGATGCGGCGACCCGTCGCGCGCACGGCGCGGAAGCCGTCGCGACGCTCGGCCTCGAAAGCGGCCGCCGCGCGTTCGATACCGCATGCGCGGTCTGTCACGCGGAATCGGGCGGCGTCGGGCATCTCGGCGTGCGTCCGTTGATGGGGCTCAACACGAGCGTCAGCCAGGCCGCGCCCGACAATCTGCTGCGCGTGCTGCACAACGGGATCGACCAGCCGGCCACCGCCCGGCTCGGCTACATGCCGGGTTTTCGGGACGCATTCGACGACCGGCAGATGGCCGAGCTCGCCGCGTACATCCGCGCGCGCTACGCGCCGGGGCAACCGGCGTGGCGCAATCTGGAGGAGGCATCGGCGAGGATCCGGCGCGAGGGCGCGCACTGACGGGCGCGCGGGGCGCGACGCTCACGCCGGCCCGGCCTCGCGCGGCAGCCGGGAAAAGCGACGCCCCGGGGCCGCGCAGCACACCGCGCAGGCCGTAAATCTTGCCGGCATCGGTTCATCGTTTAACCATTAGAAACAATGTGTTCACCGAAAGGGGCATGATCTCCGGCGATCGGACAGGCATACTGTCGCCTATGTTGCTCAATGCCGTCGAATCGACGTGCGCTTGCCCCCCATGTCTATCCCTGTCCCTTTTCGATCCCTGCGATGGTTGACCGTCGCGGCTGCTGCATGCTTGCTCGCCGCGTGTTCGACCGCTTCCGACGTGACCGCGACGTCGAACCCGAACGTTTTCACCGTGACGACGCGCACGCTCGGCGTGTCGACGACGTGGGCCGACGCCCATGAAAAAGCCGTCACCGAAGCCACGAACTACTGCTCGCAGCGCGGATTGCGCGCGAGCTTGAAGCAGGAGTCGGTGACCGGCGGCCGCCGTGTCGACGCGCGCTCCGAGCTTGCGTTCGAGTGCCATCCGACCTTCGAGACCGCGTCGAATCCGCGCGGGTAAGCGCCGGTCGCGCGTTCGCGGCGCCCGCGCCCGGGTTCCTCCGAATGTGATCCGGCCCGCGATGCCGTTGACGGGCATCGCGGGCCGGCGCACGTCCGTTTGCCGCGTTACGCGGGTTGCGCTTCGTACAGCTTCACGCACGCGGAGAAGTCCAGCGTGCCGAGCCCTTGCTGGCTCATCGACTGATAGAGCTGCTGCGCGAGCGCGCCCATCCACACCGGCTGCCGCGCGTTGCGTGCGGCTTCCGTCGCGAGCCCGAGATCCTTCAGCATCAGGTTCGCCGCGAAGCCGCCGGCATAGCCGCGCGCGGCGGGCGCCGCTTCGTTTACGCCCGGGTACGGGTTGTACGTGTCCGAGCTCCAGCAGCGCCCGGTCGACGTGTTGATGATCCCGGCCAGCACCGAAGGCTCGATGCCGAGCGCCGCGCCGAGCGCCATCGCCTCCGACACGCCCATCATCGAGATCCCGAGCAGCAGGTTGTTGCAGATCTTCGCGATCTGCCCGGTGCCCGTGCCGCCGCAATGCACGACGTTCCTGCCCATGTCGAGCAGCACCGGGCGGATGCGCTCGAACAGCGCGTCGGGCGCGCCGACCATGAAGGTCAGCGTGCCGGCCTGCGCGCCGCCGGTGCCGCCCGACACCGGTGCATCGGCGAGCGGGAAGTCGCGCTGCGCGGCCGCTTCGGCCACCGCGCGCACGGTGCCCGGATCGATCGTGCTGCAGTCGACGAATGTCGCGCCGGCGCGCGCGCCGGCCAGCACGCCGTCGTCGCCCAGGTAGACGGCGCGCACGTGTTGCGCGGCCGGCAGCATCGTGATGACCAGCGCGCCGCGCGCGGCCGCATCGCGCGGCGAGGCGGCGGCCGTCGCGCCCGCGCGCACCGCGGCGTCGACCGCGTTCGCGTCGAGGTCGAACACCGTCAGCGCGTGGCCGGCCTTGAGCAGGTTGGCGGCCATGGGGCCGCCCATGTTGCCGAGTCCGATGAATGCGATTTCCATGTGCGGGCCCTCGCTCAGCGCAGCGCGATCGTCGTGTTCACGCCGCCGGCCGTCGCATCGTCGTCGAACCAGCGCGCAGTGACCGTCTTCGTCTGCGTGTAGAACTGCACGACCTGCTTGCCGTACGGGCCGAGATCGCCGAGCTTCGAGCCGCGCGAGCCGGTGAAGCTGAAGTAGGGCACCGGCACCGGGATCGGGATGTTGATGCCGACCTGGCCGACGTCGATCTCGCTCTGGAACTTGCGCGCGGCCGCGCCGCTTTGCGTGAACAGCCCCACGCCGTTGCCCATCGGGTTCGCGTTGACGAGTGCGATCGCTTCGTCGAGCGTGTCCGCTTCGAGCACGACCACCACCGGCCCGAAGATTTCCTCCTGGTAGATCGACATGTCGGTCGTCACGCCCGAGAAGATCGTCGGGCCGACGAAGTTGCCCTGCTCGTAGCCGGGCACCTTCACGTCGCGGCCGTCGAGCAGCAGCGTCGCGCCTTCCTTCACGCCGGCGTCGATCAGCGACAGGATGCGTGCCTTCGCGGCCTTCGACACGACCGGACCGACGTCCGTGCCGGCTTCGGCGCCTGCGTTGACCTTCAGTGCCTTCGCCTTCTCGACGAGATCGGGCAGCCAGTCGCGCGCCTGGCCGACGAGCACGACGACCGACGTCGCCATGCAGCGCTGGCCGGCCGCGCCGAAGCCGGCGCCCACCAGCGCGTTGATCGACTGCTCGCGATGCGCATCCGGCAGCACGACGGCGTGGTTCTTCGCGCCCATCATCGACTGCACACGCTTGCCGTGCTGGCTGCCGAGGTTGTACACGTGCGTGCCGACGCGCGTCGAGCCGACGAACGAGATCGCCTTGATGTCCGGATGTGTGCAGAGACGGTCGACCACGGTCTTGCCGCCATGCACGACGTTCAGCACGCCCTGCGGCACGCCGGCCTCGATCGCGAGTTCGACGAGCTGCATCGTCGACAGCGGATCCTGCTCCGACGGCTTCAGCACGAACGTGTTGCCGCACACGATCGCCATCGGGAACATCCATAGCGGAATCATCCCGGGGAAGTTGAACGGCGTGATGCCCGCGCATACGCCGATCGGCTGGCGCAGCGTGTAGGTGTCGACGCCGCCCGCGACGTTCTCCGCGAATTCGCCTTGCTGCAGCGTGCCGATCGAGCACGCATGCTCGACCACTTCGAGGCCGCGGAAGATGTCGCCCTGCGCGTCGGGCAGCGTCTTGCCTTGCTCGGCCGTCAGCGTCTTCGCGATCCGTTCGAGGTTGCGGCGCACCAGATCCTGGAACTTCAGCATGATGCGCAGGCGCGCGCCGATCGGCGTCGTCTTCCACGTCTGGAACGCGCGCTGCGCGGATGCGATCGCGGCATCGACCTCGTCGAGCGTGGCGTACGGCACGCGGCCGATCACTTCCTGCGTCGCGGGGTTCACGATGTCCCCCCATTCGGCGCTTTGCGATTCGACGAACGCGCCGTCGATCAGCAGCTTGGCGGTGGGCAGGGCGAGGGTGGTCTGGGGAACTGCGGCGTTCATGGAACTCTCCGGGAAACGGTGGTGCGAAGAAAAATGGGGGGCTGCGTCCGTCGCGCGTGCGGCCACGGCGGACGGCAGGTCGAACTGGAATCGGGTCGATGCGGGCCGCTGCACTCGGGTGTGCTCATGCACGCGGCGGACGCATCAATGCGGTACATGCGAGCGCGAACACGCCGAAGCCGACGAGATAAGCGATCACGTAATGCGGCTGGCCGCCGCCGGCCTTGAGCAGCGACGTCGCGATCATCGGTGCGAAGCCGCCGCCGATCACGCCGGCCAGCTGCACCGACAGCGAGATGCCGCTGTAGCGGATTTCCGCCGGGAACTGCTGCGCGAACAGCAGCGACTCGGGCGCATACAGGATCGGGAACACGACGCCGAGGCCGAGCACGATCGCCCACCACGCATACGACGTCTGCTGCGTGCCGAGCATCATGAAGAACGGCGCGGCGAACGCGCACATCAGCACGAGGCCGATCGCGAACATCCGGCGCTGGCCGATGCGGTCGCTGAGATGCCCGCACAGCGGCATCGTGACGAGCGACAGCGCGGCGCCGGCCGTGATCGCGTGCAGCATCCCGGCCTTCGGCAGATGCAGCTGCTGCGTCGCATACGCGAGCGCGAACGTGACGACCATGTAGAACCACGTGTTCTCGGCGGCGCGCGCGCCGACGATCGTCAGCACCTCGCGCGGATGGCGGCGCAGCGCGGCCGTCACCGGCGACTTCTCCGCCTTGCCCTGCTTGCGGACCTTCTCGAAGTCGGGCGACTCGGGCACCTTCGCGCGGATGAACCAGCCGAGGCCGACCAGCGCGATGCTCGCGAGGAACGGCACGCGCCAGCCCCACGACAGCATGTCGGCGTCGGGCAGCGCGGCGACCGCGGCCATCGCGACCGACGACAGGATCAGGCCGAGCCCGACGCCCGTCTGCGGCAGGCTGCCGAACAGCCCCTTGCGGCCCTTCGGTGCGTGCTCGACGGCCATCAGTACCGCGCCGCCCCATTCGCCGCCGACCGCCATCCCCTGCAGGAAGCGCATCGCGATCAGCAGCGCGGCGGCCCAGTAGCCGATGCTGTCGTAGGACGGGATCAGCCCGATCACCATGCTCGGCACGCCCATCAGCAGCAGCGTGATCATCAGCATCGACTTGCGGCCGATGCGGTCGCCGAAGTGGCCGAACACGATGCCGCCCATCGGCCGGCCGATGAAGCCGACCGCGAACGTGCCGAACGCGGCGAGCGTGCCGACGACCGGGTCGAGCGACGGGAAGAAGATGCGGTTGAAAACGAGCGCGGCGGCGGTGCCGTAGAGGAAGAAGTCGTACCACTCGATCGTGGTGCCGGCCATGCTGGCCCAGCCGGCCAGCAGGTAGTGCTTCGCGGTGCGGGCGGGTGCCGGCGCCGCGGCGGTTGCATGCTCATCGAGGGTGGATCGGGTCTGCATGGTGTCTCCGGTTTTATTGCCCGCGGCTCATGGTCCTCAGGTCACGGTCGAGTATAGTTATGCGCAGATCCATGATGTACCGACAAGAAAACCGGTCGGATATGCATTTATGCATATCGACGGCCGGCCCGGAGATATAGCCCCTTTTTCCGCCGATGCGACACGCCACCGAGCCGGTTTCCGGCAACCTGAACTGGGACGACCTGCGTTTTTTCCTCGAAGTCGCCCGCACGCAGCGTGCGAGCGGCGCGGCGAAGCGGCTCGGCGTCGACTACACGACCGTCGCGCGGCGCATCCGCGCACTCGAAACCGCGATGGGCACGCTGCTGTTCGACAAGTCGCGCTCCGGCGGCTTCACGCTGACGGCCGAGGGCCAGCGGCTCGTCGCGTACGCGGATGCGATGGAGACGACCGTGCAGTCCGCATGCGACCAGGTCGCGAATACCGGCCAGGCGCTGTCGGGCCATGTGCGGATCGGGTCGACCGAAGGGTTCGGCTGCTTTTTCCTCGCGCCGCAGCTCGCGCGGTTTCGCGTCGCGCATCCGCATGTGACGGTCGACCTGTTGCCGGTCCCGCATTTCGTCAACCTGCCCAAGCGCGAGGCCGATCTCGCGATCACGCTCGAGCGGCCCGAGCGCGGGCCTTACGTGGTCACGAAGCTGTGCGACTACCAGCTGCGGCTTTATGCGACGCGCGACTATCTCGCGAACCATCCGCCGATCACCTGCACCGACGATCTCGCGCGGCACGCGTTCATCAGCTACGTCGACGATCTCGCGTTCAGCAGCGAGCTGCTGTACCTGGAGCGCGCGGTGCCGGGCGCAACCGCCGGGCTGCGCACGACGAGCGTGATCGCGCAGGTGTTCGCGGCGCTGCAGGGCGGCGCGCTCGCGATCCTGCCGTGCTTCATGGCGGCCACGCAGCCGGCGCTGGTGCCGGTGTTGCCGGACGACGTGGTCGTCACGCGCTGCTTCTGGCTGACCTGTCGCGAGGATCTGCGCAAGCTGCGGCGCGTGACGGCGCTATGGGATTACCTGCGCGCGGCGGCGGATGCGAATCGCGCGTTGCTGATGGGGGAGTCGGAGCGGTTGCGGTTCGTCGGGGATCCTGAATAGCGGACGGGCGGGCGTCGCGAGGGTCGCGACCGCGATTCAGCCGGTTATCGGAGGGGAGGGGGAGATGGCATTGACGCATGCCGGCAAGGTGTTCGTGGTGTGTGTCGCCGTATTCGGCGTGACCGCCTATTGGCTGGCGTCGCGCATGGTGCGCCGCCAGTCGGGCGGCAAGGGCGGTTCGAATGGCGGCGCGGTCGCGTTCTGGTGGCTCGTGTGCTTTTGCCTGGTGTCGCTGTGTTTCCCGTTCGCGTACTGGATTGGCGACGAGTTGTACGTGCTGGCCGTTTCGCCGAAATACCCGGCGACCGTCGTGTCCTACCAGTCCGAGTGGGACACCTGCGAGCGCCGCGACAGTTCGGGGCGAACCTCGACGTACCGGTGCATCAAGTACACGTCGATGCTGGAAGCCGTGCTGCCGGACGGCCAGCGGGTCGTGTTGCCTGGCAACATCCGCTCGGGTAGCATGCCGGTCATCGGCGAGGCCGTCGACGTCGTCTTGCCGCCCGGCTCGGGCCAGTTGCACGAACGCAGCGTGCGCAGCGTCGGCCTGCTGGCAGGCGGCGCGCTGATGGTCGCGATGCTCGGCTATTTCCTGTACCTGATCGCGGCTTACGGGGCGGGGAAGACGCTCGACGGCGCGGCCCGCATCGGGATGGCCGTGGTGCTGAACGGGCTCGTGCCGCTCGGCGCGCTGCTGATGGAAATCGGCTTCCTGAGCGTGCCTTACCGCTACTGGGCGCACGGTAATCCGCAGCAGTGGCCGGTGTGGGTGCTGGGGCTGTGCATGCTGTTCGCGCTCGCGCTGCTGCCGTTGCTGATCCTGTATGCGCGCAACGCGTGGCGCGCCGTGGCGAAGTAGCATGTGCGCACCGACAGCCGCCAGGACACGGTCGTGGAAATTCATTCGCAATAGCGTTCGATTGCCGGCCCGAGCATGTATGGCCGCATTTCCTGCGCGCGCGGATGGACGACACGCGGCCGCTGCTGTTCCGTCCCGGCGTGCCGAAGCCGGTCAGTTGCCGCGTGCTCGAAGGCACGCCGGCCGTCGGCCATACGCGGCAGTGCACGACCGATCGCGGCACCATCGACCAGCGGATTCTCGTGCTCGATGAAAATCGCCGGCTGTGCTACCGGATGGTGGCGCCGACGGTCTGGTGTCGCGACCGGACGTTCCGCCCGCCACGCATCGCGAGCGGCGCCACCCCGGTCATGCCCGGCCGTCGCTCACCCCGGACAACCGAGCCGGTCCGCGAGTTCGTTCAGATCTTTAACGTCGAAATCCCACGCGTCGTCCGCTTTCAGGTCGGTCGTCTGGGCAGGCCCGTGTTCGGTCGGGCGCAGCACGAACGCGGTGGACAGCCCCAGTTGCCGCGCGGCGGCGAGATCGCCGTTGTGCGCGGCGACCAGGCACAGCTCGGCCGGCGCGATGCCGAGAATCTCGACCGCTTCGGTATACACCTTCGGCGACGGCTTGTACGCGCGCGCGACTTCGGCGCCGAGAATCGCGTCCCACGGCAGGCCCGCGTGTTTCGCGACGTCGATCATCAGCCGGATATTGCCGTTCGACAGCGGGGCGATCACGTAGCGCCGTTTCAGGCGCTGCAGCGCCGCGACGGCATCCGGCCACGGATCGAGCCGGTGCCACGCGAGGGTGAGCGCATCGATCTCCGCATCGGGTACGCCGTCGATGCCGTAGCGATCGAGCGTGCGCACGAGATTCTCGCGATGCAGCACGTCGAGCCGCACGTAGCGCCTGCGTCCGCTGCGGATCTCTTCCATCGACGGCGAATATTCGCGCCGCCACGTATCGGCGAATTCGAACGGGTCGAGCGCCGGCGCATGGCGCGCGAGGAATGCGCCGGCATCGCGCGCGACACCGTTTCTCCAGTCGACGATCGTACCGAATACATCGAAAACGAGCGCCTTGATCTCGGCAGGATTCGTCATGTGATTCCGTGAAGGTCGAACGGGGGGAGACGGCACGCGGCGTTGCTGCAATGCGCGATGCCGGGTCGAACGACATTGAAGCACGGATGGGAAAGCGCGGCTGGCCGCGATGGACGGCGAGGCGGCCGGCGAGCTGCCGCGTGGTCCGGACGCACGGGCACCCGCCGGGGCCGTGTGGCCCGGGCGGGTTGGTTCATGTCACGCAGGGTGCGTCCAGGCGGGAATCAGCTCTTGTCGTACGAGAACTGGATGCCGGCGGTGCCGCCGGTCTGGATGAACAGGTCGATGAACGCGGGGA
>NZ_QTPY01000053.1:0-14683 GCF_003857765.1 Burkholderia sp. Bp9016 | reverse complement strand
CCTTCGACACGGCCGACGATGATCGATGGCGGTTCAGGGCGCGACGCAGGTGCGTCAGGCAACCCGGCCTCAGTGGCCGGTTCGTCGGGGGGTGTGTCCGCTACCGGTCGCGGATCGGGAAATGAATCGGGCATCCGGGCTCCTGCTTGTGCTTAGATATGCTTATTGAGACTCATCGCATTTTTCAGAATCAGGATTTTTTGATATTGAATTATGTCTTGATAAAGAGGTAAGGGTGGAAAATGTGCGGCGAAGAATATCAAACTTGTCTGTCGGTATAAATGGTTTTTATTTTGGGATGATGTAATTTGTTTTAATGTTGTATTTTAAAAAAACGTATATATGTATGGGCCTTTTTGAAGGTCGATTGTTGTTGTCCGGATTTACGGGGTATGGCGGCGATTTTTGATTAAGATGAATTTGGTCGGGAATTTTAAAAAATAAGATCCGTCCCATATCGAAACGAACGATCTCCCGTTGCCGCATCGGAAGGAATACGAGCAGGATCGCGCGCTCGGACCCGCTCCGGGCACATGGATTCGTCCCCCGGTCGTCCAGCCGACCGAGTACCGACCGAGTACCGGCCGAGTACCGGCCGAGCCGCGCCATCCATCCGGATCGAGCATCCGGCGCGGCCAGGCACCGGCACGAGCCTCCACGATGTCTATGAGGGATTCCCCCGTAACCCGAGAATGAGCGTCGGTCCGACGCGGCACTCATCCGTGCAGCGCTTCTCCACCCACATTCCCCGCGTGCCCGTCCCGATTATTTGCATTTCGCGAATGGCGCGTTCGCCGGTTGTTCCATACCGGATCTGCATCCATGCACCTATCGTTCGGGCGTCGGCTGATTGAATTCGACGCCTGCAACCGGAAAGGCGGCCGTCACTTCCTCGCGGCTCACGCCGCGTCGCACACAAAAGACATCGGAACTGGCTCATGCACGGACGCTCCGGCGCGCGCAGGGGGGCCAATCCACGGAGACAGACATGAAATCAAACGAGTGGGATACCGCCTACGAGTGGAAAGCGGTGACGCTGCTGGCGCTCGGCTTCGGCCTGGTCGGCCTCGACCGCTGGCTCATCGCGCCGCTGTTCCCTTCGATCATGAAGGATCTGAACCTGACCGCGCAGGACGTCGGCAACTGCATCGGCGTGCTCGGCCTGTCGTGGGGAATTTTCGCGGCCCTGATGGGCGGCATCTCCGACAAGATCGGCCGCCGCAAGGTACTGATCCCGGCGATCGTCGCGTTCTCGCTGCTGTCGGGCTTCTCGGGGCTCGCGGGCGGCCTGCTCGGCCTGATCGCGATCCGTGGGCTGATGGGCGTCGCGGAGGGCTCGTTCTGCCCGACGAGCTTCGCGGCGACGGCCGACGCGTCGCATCCGCGGCGGCGCGGGCTGAACCTCGGGCTGCAGCAAAGCGGCTTCGCGCTGTTCGGGCTCGCGCTGTCGCCGATCATCGCGACGCAACTGCTCAACTTCGTGTCGTGGCGCTGGGTGTTCGCGCTCGTCGCCGTTCCCGGCCTGATCCTCGGCGCGATCATGTTCTTCGTCATCCGCGAGCCGAAGCGCACGAAGGAGGTCGTGTCGGAACACGCGCCGGCCTCGCTCGGCCACGTGCTCAGGAGCCGCAACATCCTCGTCGCGATGGCGGCGCTGTGCTGCGCGATGACGGGCGTGTTCGTGCTGGGCGCACTGCTGCCGCTGTACCTGACCGACTACCTCGCGCTCGGCACGCAGAAGATGGGCCTCGTGGTATCGGCGATCGGATTCGGCGGCTTTCTCGGGCAGTTCGGGTTGCCGGGCCTGTCCGATCTGGTCGGGCGCCGCATCGCGAGCATCGTCGGTTTCGCCGGCACGGCGGTGATGCTCTACATTTTCCGCGGGCTCGGCCCGCAACCGGTCGTGCTGTTCGCTGTCCTGTTCGTTGCGTCGTTCTTCACGCTCGGCCTGGTATCGCTGCTGTCGGGCCCGGTGGCCACCGAAGCCGCGCCCGTCGGCCTCGTGTCGACGTCGATCGGCGCGGTGGTCGGTGTCGGCGAAATCTTCGGCGGCGGCATCGCGCCGGCGATGGGCGGCTACGTCGCCGCGCATTTCGGGATCCAGAACATCCTGTGGCTGCCGATGTGCGCGGTGATGCTCGGCATCGTGGTCAGCATGCTGCTGCGCGAAACCGCACCCGCCGTGCTGCAGCGCCGCGTGGCCGTGCAACCGGAGCTGACGGCGGGCAAGCAGCCGTAATGCGCTGTGCTGCGCGGCCGTACCCGCGCCCGGCGCCCTGCAAGATTGACACCCGTCAGGTGACACAGTGACGCTTTTCGCATGACCCAACCGGCTGGCCGGTGCGGTTAGACTGCCAGTTTCGCTTTCGGGAAGGGCGCGGCATGGACCGGTTTCTGAGCATCGAGGCGTTCGTCAGGGTCGCGGAGACGAGCAGTTTCGCGGAAGCCGCGCGACAGCTCGGCGTGACCAGTTCGGTGGTGACGAACCGCATCCAGCAACTGGAGAAGTTCGTCAACGCGCCGCTGTTCCATCGCAGTACGCGCCACGTGCGGCTGTCCGAAGTGGGCGAGACCTTCTACCGCGAATGCGCCGAGGTGGTGGGGCGCGTCAACGAGCTGACGGACCAGATGCGCGAGCTGCGCGCGACACCCACCGGGCGGCTGCGCATCCAGATGCTGCCCGGCTTCGCGCTCGATCACTTCGGCGTGCCGCTCGCCGAATTCCATCGCCGCTACCCGGGCATCCAGCTCGACATCATCGTCAATGACCGCGTGGTGGACCCTGTCGAAGAAGGGTTCGACATCGCGTTCCAGATCTTTCCGCCGATCTCCGAGTCGTTGATCGAGCGGCGCCTGTTCGTCGTGCGCCGCCTCTTCTGCGCGGCACCCGCGTACATCGAGGCGCATGGTGCGCCACAACATCCGCGCGAATTGCTGCAGCACACCACGGCGCTGTATTCGGGCTATCCGTCGCGCAACCGCTGGACGATGACGCGCGGCGACGAGGTCGTCGAGATGGAGTTGCCGGGCATGATCCGCTCGAACTCCGTGCACCTGCTGCGCGAGTATGCGCTGACGGGCGGCGGCGTCGTGTGCCTGCCCACGCTGGTCGCGAGCGACGCGCTCGTCTCGGGTAGGCTCGTGCCCATCCTCACCGGCTTCGAGATCGCACCGCTGAGCTTTGCCGCCGTTTATCCCGCAACGCAGCGACAGGCTCTGAAGGTGAAGGCGCTGGTCGAATTCCTCGTCGAATACATCGGCGACGAGTCGCCGTGGGATCGTCCGCTGCTGGAGCGCGGCTGGGTTCGCTGACCGGGCGATTATTCGCGAAACGCAAATGCCGTAGTCGCGGTCCGTTACCTTGTTGAGGGGCGCCCTCGCCCCTAAAGTTGAATCCGACAAGCGGTTCAACTCAGGAGACAAGCAATGACCGACACGGCATTCCACACCGTCTTTGGCTCGCTCGACGGCTACACGAAGGGCGAGATCGAAATCACCAGCGGCAGCGCACAGCACTACGCGTTCTCGAACGTCTTCGAGGTGGCGTCGAAGTCGGCCCCCTACGAAAAAGTCGTTGCCGGCAAGAACCTCGAATACGTGATCGAAGTGCTGCGCACCGACGGCCAGTCGCCATGGTTTGCCTGCGCGCACGACGAGTTCGCGATCCAGATGGATGGCGAAGTCCGCATCGACTTCATCAAGCTCGACAACCCGCCGACCACCGGCCGCGGCACCGTGAGCGCCGGCACGCAGCCGGCCGGCCGCGAGATGGGCCACGTCGTGCTGCGCAAGGGGCACCAGGCGCTGCTGCCGGCCGGCTGCGCGTATCGCTTCGCTGCCGGCAAGCCGGGCGTCGCGCTCGTGCAGACCGTGCTCGGCGAGCTGTCCGTCGAGAAGTGGGCCGATATCTGCCTGCACTGATCGTTTCGATCGCCCCATTCGAATATTCCAGGAGACAAGACATGGCCACCCTCGACACCCTCGATCATCCCGCGAGCTTCGCAGCCGATCTCGTGCAAGTCTCGCAGCCCGACGCCGTGACCGGTTACTGCCGCTTCCAGCTCGGCGCGTTCGAATTCCAGCGCGACGAGTATTTCGTGAAAATCAGCTGGCCGGCGAAAGGCCAGACCCGCACGCATGCGATACCCGCCGATGCCTTCCTGCGCGCGATGATGCGCGACGTGGCATGGGGCTTCTTCTACGGCTGGGTGAATTTCGATCACGTGTTCGGCACGCGCAATCACTACGGCAAGGTGGACATGTATGCCGGCACGTTCAACGGCATCCTGAAGGAAGCCGGCGTCGACTACACCGAGACGTTCGAAACGCCCGCCATCATGGCGACCTTCAAGGCCATGCTGCACGACTGGACCAACGAAGGCTTCGATCCGTTCGCGGCGCCCGAGGAAACGGGCTCGGCATTCGGGCGCAAGCATGGCGAGAACGGCTCGGCGATCGAGCGCACGCGCATCGCGACGCGCCGCATGCCGGGCCTCGAAGGCGACTCGCCGTTGCGCGACGACCTGCCGGTCAACCGCGCCTTCCTCGATGTCGCGCAGGACGAGCCGGAAGTGCATGCCGCGCCGGGTTTCGAAGGCGAGCTGCATGCGTTCAACCTGTTCAAGTACCTGTCGCGTTCGGACGTGACGTGGAATCCGTCGGTCACCTCCGTGTGCGGACGCAGCCTGTTTTGCCCGACCACCGAGGAATTCATCCTGCCGGTGTTCCATGGCAACGACCGTGTCGAATGGTTCCTGCAACTGTCCGACGAAATCGTGTGGGACATCGGCGACAAGAACACCGGCGCGCCGCGTGCGCGCATCACGATGCGGGCCGGCGACATCTGCGCGATGCCAGCCGACATCCGGCATCAGGGCTATTCGACGAAGCGGTCGATGCTGCTGGTCTGGGAAAACGCGACGCCTGACCTTCCGCAGCGATACGAGAGCGGCCAGCTTGCGCCGTATCCGATCGCGTTCTAAGCAGCGCTTCGGCAAAACCTCGAGGACGATTCATGCAAACCCAACTCTTCATCGACGGGCGCTTCGTTGACGCCATCGACCGCGGCACGATCGACGTGCTCAATCCGCACGACGGCTCGCTGATCACGAAAATCGCCGCCGCCACCGCGGCGGACGTGGACCTGGCCGTCGAAGCCGCCACCCGTGCGTTCCCGAAATGGTCGGCCATGCCGGCGGCCGAGCGCGGCCGGCTGCTGCTGCGCCTCGCCGACGCGATCGAAGCCAATGCCGAGGAGCTCGCGCAGCTCGAATCGCTGGACACCGGTCATCCGATCCGCGATTCGCGTTCGCTCGACGTGCCGCGCACGGCTGGCTGCTTCCGCTACTTCGGCGGGATGGCCGACAAGCTGCAGGGCTCGGTGATTCCCGTCGAAACCGGCTTCCTGAACTATGTGCAGCGTGCGCCGATCGGCGTCGTCGGCCAGATCGTGCCGTGGAACTTCCCGCTGATGTTCACGAGCTGGAAGATGGGTCCGGCGCTGGCGGCAGGCAACACCGTGGTGCTCAAGCCGTCGGAAATCACGCCGCTGTCGACGTTGCGCATCGTCGAGCTGATGGCCGAGGTCGGCTTTCCGGCCGGCGTCGTCAATATCGTCCCCGGTTACGGGCATACGGCCGGTCAGCGGCTCGCCGAACACCCCGGCGTCGGCAAGATTGCGTTCACGGGTTCGACCGCGACGGGCCGCCGGATCGTCGAGGCGTCGCAGGGCAACCTGAAGCGCGTGCAGCTGGAGCTCGGCGGCAAGGGCGCCAACATTGTGTTCGACGATGCGAACCTCGAAGCGGCCGTCAACGGCGCCGCATGGGCGATCTTCCACAACCAGGGGCAGGCGTGCATCGCGGGCTCGCGTCTCGTGCTGCACGAGCGCATCGCCGACGCATTCCTCGAGCGCTTCGTGTCGCTGGCTGCGTCGATCCGCGTCGGCAACCCGCTGGACCCGGACACCGAGATGGGCCCGCTGACGTCGAAGCAGCACCTCGACCGCGTGCTGTCGTTCGTCGACGTCGCGCGCGAGCAGGGCGGCCGTGTGCTTGCCGGCGGCAGCGCGCCGCAGGACGCGGCGCTCGCCAACGGCTACTACGTGCGCCCGACCGTGATCGAAGCGAAGCATGCCGCCGACCGCGTCGCGCAGGAGGAAGTGTTCGGGCCGTTCGTCACCGTGCTGCGCTTCGGCAGCGACGAGGAAGCGCTGTCGATCGCCAATGCGACCGAATACGGGCTCGGCAGCGGCTTGTGGACCAACGATCTTTCCCGCGCGCACCGGATGGCGTCGCGGATCGACGCGGGCATGTGCTGGATCAACTGCTACAAGCGCGTGAATCCGGGTAGCCCGTTCGGCGGCATCGGGAAGTCGGGCTACGGCCGCGAGATGGGCTTCGAGGCGATGCACGACTACACGGAAGCGCGTTCGGTATGGGTCAACGTCGACGGCAAGGTGCCGCCGCACTTCAAGCGCTGAGGCCAAGATGGAGCGCTTCGTCTATCAGGGAACGCCTTCGCGCGTCGTATTCGAGTGGGGCGCACTCGAACGCTTGCCGGACGAGCTGTCCACGCTCGGCGCGCAGCGGGCGCTGATCCTGGCGACGCCCGAGCAGCAGGCGCTCGCCGAACGCGTCAGGGACGTGCTCGGCGAGCGGGCCGCCGGTGTGTGTGCGCAGGCCGTGATGCACGTGCCGGTCGAGGTCGCACGCGCCGCGCGCGAGATGGCCGCCGAACTGGGCGCGGACTGCTGCATCGCGATCGGCGGCGGTTCGACGATCGGGCTCGGCAAGGCGATCGCGCTCGAGTCGTCGTTGCCGATCCTCGCCGTGCCGACGACGTATGCGGGCTCGGAGATGACACCGATCTTCGGGATCACGGAGGGACGGCTCAAGCGCACCGGGCGCGATGCGCGCGTGCTGCCGCGCACCGTGCTCTACGACCCGTCGCTGACGTTGTCGCTGCCGCCGGCGATCTCGGCCGCTTCCGGCGTCAATGCGATGGCGCACGCGGTCGAAGCGCTTTATGCGGAAGATGCAAACCCGGTGATCGGCCTGATGGCCGAGGAATCGATTCGCGCGCTCGGCGAAGCGCTTCCGGGCGTGGTTCGCGAGCCGGCGGACCGGGAAATGCGCAGCCGTGCGCTGTACGGCGCATGGCTTGCGGGCACCTGTCTCGGCGCGGTCGGCATGGCGCTGCACCACAAGCTCTGCCATACGCTCGGCGGCACCTTCAACCTGCCGCATGCGCAGACGCACGCCGCGATGTTGCCGCATACCGCGCACTACAACCATGCCGCGTCGCCCGATGCGCTGCGTCGCGTCGCGCGGGCGCTGGGCGGCACCGACGCGGCCGACGCCGGCCCGCTGCTGTTCGGGCTGAATCGGCAGCTTGGCATTGCGCCGGCGCTTGCCGACCTCGGGATGCCGGAAGCGGGCCTCGACGAAGCCGCCGACCTCGCGTGCCGGAACCCGTACGCGAATCCGCGGCCGATCGAGCGTGCAGCGATTCGCGAATTGCTTCAGCATGCGTGGGAAGGGCGCGAGCCGCATTGAGCGGCCGGCTGGATCCAAGGAGACGAACGTGACGAATGATCATCAAGACGGCGACACCCGGCTGACCGAGCAGGTCGTCGCCAGCTTCGACGGTACGCCGAACCCGCGCCTGCGCGTGCTGATGCAGAGCCTCGTGCGGCATCTTCATGCGTTCGTTCGCGAGACGGCGCTGACGGAAGCCGAGTGGATGGCGGCGATTCGCTTCCTGACCGAAACCGGGCAGATGTGCGACGACGTCGTGCGACAGGAATTCATTCTTTTGTCCGACACGCTCGGCGTGTCGATGCTGGTCGATGCGATCAACCATCGCTTCGCCACCGGCGCGACGGAAACCACCGTATTCGGCCCGTTCTACATCAAGGGCATGCCCGATCGCGCGTATGGCGAGAACATGGCGTTCACGCCGGGCACGCCGGTCGTCGTGCACGGGCGCGTGCTCAGCACCGGCGGCACGCCCGTGGCGGACGCCGTGCTCGACGTGTGGCAGACCGCGGACAACGGCATGTATTCCGGGCAGGACACCGAACAGCCTCACGGCAATCTGCGCGGGCGCTATCGGACCGATGCCGAAGGCCGTTATGCGATCACGACGATTCTGCCGGTCAGCTATCCGATTCCGACCGACGGCCCGGTCGGGAAGATGCTCGACGCCACCGGCCGCCATCCCTGGCGGCCCGCGCATCTGCATTTCATGATCGACGCGCCCGGCTATCGCACGCTCGTCACGCATCTTTTCGATGAAGACGACAAATATCTGAAATCGGATGCCGTCTTCGGCGTGAAGCCGTCGCTGATGGTCGCGTATCGCCCGCGCGCCGCGGATGAGGGGATCGCTCGCCACGTCGGACTGAACGGCCCGTATCGCGAAGCGACGTACGATTTCGTGCTCGACCGGAGTTGATCGACATGGCGCGTTTTTTTGCGGTGTTCGCCACCGACCAGCCCGGCATGCGCGAGGTACGCGACCGCGTGCGGCCCACGCACCGGACCTACCTGCGTTCCGCCGCGCAGCACGGCGTGTATGTGCGGCTCGGCGGCCCGACGCTCGATCCACAGGGCGATGCGATGAACGGCACGTTGCTCGTCATCGAGGCGGACGACATCGATGCCGTGATGCAGTTCGTCGGCAACGATCCGTACGTGAAGGAAGGGTTGTTCTCGCGAGTCGAGGTGCGTCCGTGGGACTGGAGCCTCGGCAACCCCGAGCGGAGAGTGTGAGTCATGGGCGCTCCGCAACTCTGTCGCTTCTCCGACGTGCCCGATGGTGGTGCACGGGTCGTCGACGAAGCGTGCATCGGACGTCCCGTCATCGTCGTGCGGCGCGGTGAGCAGGTGTGGGCGTACGTGAATCGTTGCCCGCATTTCTCGGTGCCGCTCGATTTCATTCCGGGAAACGTGTCCTGTTATCGGTCGCAGGTGCTGATGTGCGCGCATCACAGCGCGTTGTTCCGGTTCGACGATGGCGTGTGCATCGACGGGCCGTGCTCGGGTGCCGGGCTGGAAGCCGTGGCCGTCGAGGTGGATGCCGCGGCGTGGGTGGTTTGTCGACGCGCTTGAGTCGGTGGATGGGACGATCGTCTCAGGTTGGGTGAAATCCGGAATCCGCGGGATTATATCCATCCATTTGAATAAGTATCACTAAATAAATATCGGTATGCCTGCCCGGATGCAAGCCTGATCCGGGCAGGGGAAGGCGTTGTTTCTCGAAGCACCGGGCGAGCGCCCGCGACGTAGCGGGCACTCGCTCGATTTTCAAAAAGACGGAGACAAAATGAAACTGAGGTTTGGAGTATTGGCGATGCTTGCCATCGCGCAGGGTGCGTACGCGCAAAGCAGCGTGACCATGTTCGGCCTGATCGACAGCGGCATTTCATATGTCAGCAACGAGGGCGGAGGGAAGAACGTCAAGTTCGACGACGGCATTTTCACGCCGAACCTGTTCGGCCTTCGCGGCACGGAAGATCTCGGCGGCGGATATCGCGCGACGTTCGCGCTCGTGAACCAGTTCTCGATGGCGAACGGCAGCATCGTCGGCACCGGCCTCTTCGGGCGTAACGCCTACGTGGGTATCGAAAGCGACCGGTTCGGCAGCATCCGGCTCGGCAACCAGTACGACTTCATGGTGGATTCCCTCTTTGCGAAGGACAATGAAATCGCGATGGATCTGTCGGGGCTGTACGGCTTTCGCAACGGCCCGTTCCAGCGCCTCGCGCTTCCGGACAACCCGACCGGCGCGTTCGACTGGGACCGCACGGCAGGCAGCAAGCCGGTCGCGAATTCGGTCAAATACAGCTTGCCGACGATTGCGGGGTTTTCGGGCGGCGTGATGTATGCGTTCGGCGGCGTGGCCGGCTCCGTCGGCGCGGACAATACCGTAAGCGCCGGGTTGAACTACGAGCGTGGCGCGTTCGGTATCGGCGCGGCCTATACGAACGAGAAGTACGGGCCTGCGCCGGGCACGCCGTCGACCAGCGTGCGCAACTGGGGCGTCGGGATGCACTACGACTTCGGGGCCGTGACCGCGAAGGCGTTGCTGACCACCGTGCACAACTCGTTCAACGACGCCGGGGTGTGGATGGCTGAAGCCGGTGGCGTCTGGCGCATCAGGCCGGACGTTTTCCTTGGCGCGAAGTACATGTACATGAAGGGCAACGAAGCCGTGAACGACAACCACGCGCATCAGGTCAGCGTCGCGCTTCAATACCTGTTGACCAAGCGAACGATGGTTTATGTGTCAGCGGATTATCAACGCGCGAACAACGGCGCGAACGCGCAGATCAACGGCGTGCTCGATCCGGACGGGGCGTCGAGTTCGGCGAGCCAGGCGGTCGCGCGTGTCGGGTTGCATACGATGTTCTGACGGGGTGCTGCTTTGCCGTCGTTCGAATTACGACCCAGCCGTTGCGGCCGCTTCCCTGGCCTTGTCCTGCTCTGCCGCCAGTGCTGCATCGGCCGCCTGCGCGCGCTGGATGGCCGGGCGTGCAAGGACGCGATCGATATAGGCGCGAATGAGCGGCGTCTCGGGTACCAGCTTGAACATCGTGGTCCAGTTCAATGCGGAGGCCCACAGCACGTCCGCCGCCGTAAAACGCTCGCCCAGCAGATAGGGGCCGTTGGCCAGTTGCGTGGCGATCGCGTTGACGACGGCATCGAAGTCGCCATAGGGCGACGTCGAGTATGCGGCCGGCGGACGGTTCATCGAGCGATCGACGAGCGCCGGCTCGAAGCATGAACCGTAAAACGTCATCCAGCGCAGATAGGGGCCGCGCAGTGCATCGCCCGGCGCGGGCGACAGGCCGGCTTCCGGATACAGCTCGGCCGCGTACAGGTAGACGGCCGCCTGCTCGGTGACGATTACGTCGCCGTGGCGCAAGGCGGGAACCTTGCCCAGCGGATTGACCGCGAGGTAGTCGGGCTCACGATGTTTTCCGGTCGAGAGATCGAACGCATGCACTGCGTAGTCGGCGCCCAGTTCCTCGAGCAGCATGCGGGCGCCTGCCGATCGGCTGCGCGGCGAGTGGTACAGGGTCAGGTGACGGTCTTGCGGCATTTGCGGGCTCCGGTGTGCGGTCGTCGGCGGGAATTCAAATGTAGGACGCTCGCGGATCGCCGTCTTGGAAAAATCCGCTGCCGCGGTGCATCATCACGCAATCCTCTTCCTGGTTCGTCACCATGGCCGACTTGCGTCACGTGACCGACACGCCCAAGGGCGTCGTCGGCCCGAAAGCCTTCAATCAGCGGTTTCGCCTGAATCGCTATCACCCGTGTGCCGAACTGGCCGGTGTGCTGGATCACCACTGGATCGTCGAATGGGATCTGCGCGACCAGCCGCCGTATGTGCAGCGCACGCTGCCGTATCCGTGTGTGAATCTGGTGTTCGATCGCCGGCGGACGGGCGTTTTCGGTGTCGTGTCGGGCGCGTTCGAGACGACGTTGGCCGGGGCGGGGAGGGTGATGGGTTTGCGCTTTCGGCCGGGGGCGTTTCGGGCGTTCCTCGGCAAGCCGGTGCATGTGCTGACCGACAAGGTGCTGCCGGTGTCGACGCTGCTCGACTGTGGCGATGCGGAAGCCGAGGACGCCGTGCTCGGTGCCGGGGATGATGCGGGAATGGTCGCGGCGGCGGAGGCGTTGCTGTTGCGGGTGCTGCCGCCGGTCGATCCGCAGGTCGAGCGCATTCATGCCATTTTGCAGATGCTGCAGCAGGATATCGGGCTGACGCAGGTGCGGGATCTGGCCGAGCGTGCGGGCCTGGGCGAGCGCACGCTGCAGCAGCTCTTTTCCAGCTACGTGGGCGTGACGCCGAAGTGGGTGATCTGTCGTTACCGGCTGCATGAGGCCGCGGATAAGCTCGCGGGCGGCGAGCCGGTCGATCTCGCGGAGCTGGCGCATTCGTTGGGGTACTTCGATCAGGCGCATTTCACGCGCGATTTCCGCAAGCTGGTGGGGAAGGCGCCGGCGGAGTACAGGCGGGACGATCGGCGGGAATGAGGGGGCGGATTGGTGTGATCATTGACCTGCCGCGGGCCGATAATGAACCTGCAACGAGGGCGCCGGCTGGCGGTGAATTTCAGGCAGCAGGTGCGTTGCCGATCAGTCCCGCCTATAGTGCTCGTCGTTGACCGATCTGCAAGAGAATCAGGAGTTCGTCGTGTTTCACCGGAAATCCAGGTTGGGTCGTTCGAACTTCGTGTGCGTCGTCGCGCTGACGATGATGCTGGCGCCGGTCGCGGCGCATGCCGAGGCTGTCGCCGGCACGACGCGCGTCGCGCACGCTGTCAATCACGGCACAGCATCCGCACGACCGATCGTCGGCGACGACCCGGTTGCCATTCGGGACGCGCTGAAGAAGCTGCACATCAGCACCGTCCAGCCGTCGTTGAGCGACCGGGTTCGCGGCTTGGTCTCCAGCGTTGCCGACCGGCATGGCCCGAATCCTGACCTGGCGGCCGTCGATCTGGATCGTGACGTGACGTTCGTGGTGCCGGTGCGGTACGGGCTGAGGTACTCGACACGGCGGCACCTGTTGACGCTGGACGTCGACCTGTTCGATGCAGAGCGCGACGACCGGAAGGGCATCCTGCTCAGAAAGGTCACGACGGGGCCACGCGGGCGAGGGCTTGTGATTGCACCCGAAGCGAAGGCGAAAGGGTATATCCAGCAGGTCGACATCATCGAAATCGATTCCGGGCAAGGTCAGAAGACCTCGGTTCGTAGCCGCATGCGGCTTTCGCCTGCTTTGTATGCTCAAGCGCATGGCGACTTCGCATTCGTTTTTTCCGGGCGCCTGGTTCGGCCTTATCTGACTGAACAAAGCGAGCATGCCGATCCGAGTATTGATGAGCCGACGGACATCACGACCAGAATTTCCACGTTGCATATGGATCTCCGTGCCATCTCGCTGGTGAGTCCGTCGAGTGGTGTTGTGTTGTCTAAGAGGTTGCGGTTGTCGAAGTAGTTGCTGGCGGATGGGCGAGTGATCTCACGAGACGGGATGCTCGCTTGATGGATTTATTCCTGTATGGATTCCTAGACAGATGCCTTGCAGAAAGGAAACCGTTTCCTTTCCCCTGAGTGGTGGAGCTGATTCAGGCGTTTACGGCATGATTTCCCTGTCGTTACCGACGGGCCCGAATCAGTGAACACTCGTGCCCGCGAACTATGCGTCGGCTCAAACAAGTAGTCGTGGCAACCCGGTTCCAGGACGAAAGAAATGAGTTCCGATGCGTGCCTCGCTCTTGTGGCTTCCGGTGTAGCATAGTGCGGTCATCGTTCTAGTGAAGGGAAAATAATGGCAACGCTTCAATCCATCCAGGCAAAAATCCAGAAGCTTCAGGCGCAGGCGGAAGAACTTGTGGCAGCGAAATCAACTGCAGTGCTCGGGAAGATTCATGACCTTATGGAGAAGTACGGCGTATCGGTTGCCGAAATCGAGGCGTTTGTCGGCAAACGTCGTGGTCGCAAATCTCAAGCGGAAGCCACGGCAAGGAAGAGCGGCTCTACCGCGAAATACGCAGACCCAAAGACCGGGGCGACCTGGACGGGGCGCGGTCGTGCACCGGCCTGGATTGCGAACGCAAAGGACCGCTCCAGGTTCCTCGTTGACGGACCTTCGTCGAGCGCCGCGGCAGTTGCTAAAGCGCCGGCAAAAGCGGTGAAGGCGGGAAACCAGGTGAAGGCCCCGCAACCGGCGCTTTATCGTGACCCCAAGTCGGGTGCTACATGGAGCGGTCGCGGCCGTGCGCCGGCTTGGCTCGCGAGTGTGAAAGACCGGTCGAAGTTTTTGATTGCCGGTGCGGGTGAAGTGGCTACCGCGCCGAAGGCAAAGCCGGTCAAGCCAGCGGCTAAGAAAACTGCCGCGAAGAAGGTGGCGGCAACGAAGAAGACCGTTACCAGGAAAGCGGCGGCTCGAAAAGTTGCTCCGAAAGGGAGTGCGGCCGCAAAGGCGCCTGCTGCCCGAAAAGCACGTGTGCAGAAGGGCCCCGCAGGCTCTGCCGATGCTGGCGTAGCCGAAGGAACGACTCAAGTTGCGAGCATGCCGGCCCGCGCCTGAGATGGTTGCAGTCCGGGCGTTGGATGACATTCCCCTCTGCCCGGTATTTGCCTCGGTTTACTCGCTTTCGACTTCTCGGAAAAATACCTGGTCGACCGGCAGGAAGAAGCAACCGATACAGTCTCCGGCAGGCGTAATCGCTGTCCACCGATTACGCGCGCGTTTGACTCGGTTCGTGTGCACGCGAGCGCCAGCTTTGTGGAATCGCAGCGTCTTGTTGTGCGATGAGAGGCAGTGCCGTAACAGGAACATTGCCTCGACATCGACCACATTCGCTCCGTGACATGTATTTCGCTGCGTCGAAGCTGCGGGCGAAGTCAGCGAGGTCCTTCGAATACAGCAGATGTCCGCGGAAGGAACTGTCGTCAAGTTGCAGAAGATACGCAACCTCGGCAAGACGGGCATCGAGACTATGCGGGTAAGTGAAACTTCACGAATGGCTTTAAGTGAAACTATTCGAAGTGGAGGTATCCGGAATTTAGTGTGTGAGGCGGGTTGAGATTCAGACTCCAATGTTGAATCGTTCCGGGTAAAGCAGCGCAAACTGGGTCATCGCGCTCTTCCAATCGTGCCGGGA
>NZ_QTPY01000052.1:0-16726 GCF_003857765.1 Burkholderia sp. Bp9016 | reverse complement strand
GCGCCCATCCCCTGGATCACGCGGCCGACGATGATCCACGTGATGTCGTGCGCAGACGCGGCGACGAAGCTGCCGAGTGCAAAGATCAGCAGGCCGGTGGCAATCACGGGCTTGCGGCCGAACTTGTCGGACGCCCAGCCGTAGAAGATGTAGAACAGCGACTGCGTAACGCCGTAGGCTCCGAGCGCGAGGCCGACGAGCAACACGTTGTCGCCGCCCGGGATGGTTTTCGCGTAGACCGAGAACACCGGCATGATCATGAACAGGCCGAGCATGCGCAGTGCGAAGATTGCCGCGAGCGACGCGGTCGCGCGCAATTCGGGCGCAGTCATGCGGGAAGACACGGTGGACGACTGGGACATCGTTGACGCGATTTACCGAACAGATCCAACAACAGACAAAAAAAACCCAGCTGGGCAGCCGGGTTCAAGAAGCTCGCCCCGGCCTTTCGTATTGGGACGACCGGACGTCGAGCGACGTGAGCTGAGGGAGCACATCTGAATTCACGATTTCGCAGAATTTCCGTATCGTAACATGGCAACTAGTCACGATGTGACATTTTTCCAGCTCCAGTAAAGGCGAGCATTTTCCAGATCCGTGTGAACCGGAAAATCTTTCGATTCGCCCTTCAGTTCATTTACAAAATTCCGTCACCCGCCAAAAAGGAGCGGCTCAGTTCACTGTGCTTCCCGCAGTGAGGCCGCGAGCCGTTCCGCTGATCAGCGCCCCATTCCGCTCGATCGAACGCCCTCTTCGGGAGATCCGTGATGAAAGGCTTGATGCGATATGCGGTGGTGTTGGCCCTTGTGCTGTTCGGTGGGTGCCATTCCGCGACAAAGACGTCCAGCACTGCCGGCATGATGAATCAGGCGGCCGCAACGGGTCAGGCAACCGGGACGCCGTCGACCATGGCAGACGAATTGAACAACCCCAACAGCCCGCTCGCGAAACGCATCGACCGACAGAAGCGGTTCGGCACCGAGGTCGCGGTCACAAGCCCATGAAGTACGTCCGCACATCCCTCTCGGCGGACCAGGTCTGCACGTCGGAGAGCTCATCGAACTCGACCGGCTTCCCCCGGTAAAGGCAACAATATCCACTCGCCGTTCTGTAGACGATGACCCACTCGCGATCGTCACTCGCCTCGTCTTCCTGGTTGCCAGCGAACACTTCCCTCCATGCATCGAGATGCAGGGCCACCGCAAGGCGCTGACGCAGAACGGCCAACTCAACGCTGAGTTTCATTCTGCCCCTCCTTGCCGGCATGCACTTCGGCCCGAGTCGACGCGTGGCTGTCACGATGCTGTGTCCCTGACCGCCGGCTGCGCTCCGTTCCATGCCGGCTCTCGGGAAAAATCCTGATGCTGCTCGCCACTGCGTCTGCGATGTGTTCCTTGGCAATGACCCCGACCACTTCCATTGCGCCCTGTTCTTCGGGCCGCGTCACGACCACCGCCATGGTCGCGTGCTTCTGACGCAGCTTGCTAATCACGTCGAACGCCGCTTCGCCCGGCGCGACCACGATGAAATTGCGTTGAGCGAGTGCACCGAGCGTCACCGACGGATGGTCGTGCGAGATGGCCCGGCGCAATCCGGTGTTGATGCGAAGCACACCATCGATCCGGCCCGATCGCGTGACAACCACGTGGCGGAACGGGGGGCCATCCAGATTACCCAGAATGTCACGGAACAGTGTGTCGGCGTCCTGCACGAGCACGTCCGTCTCCATCACTTGCGCCGCGTTCTGGACGAGGAACATGTTGGCATGCAAAGCGTTCGGAATCACGTGACCGCGACGCACGAGCTTGAGCGTATAGATGCTTTCGCGGCAAAGCAGGCGCCGGGTCGCAAGGCTGACCGCAACTGCGATGATCATGGGCAGCACGATGTCGTAGTCGCGGGTCATCTCGAAGATCATCGCGACCGCCGTCATCGCCGCACCGGTTCCCCCGCCGACCATCGCCCCCATCCCGACCATCGCGAACGCTGGCGCGCTGACGGGCGCTGCGGGCAGTACGTCCTGGACGAATGCGGCAAACGCCGCTCCCAATGACGCGCCGATGAATAGCGACGGCGAGAAGACACCGCCAGAAGAGCCCGAGCCCAGGCTGATCGACGTAGCGAGGGTCTTGCAGAGCGCAAGCGCGATCAGGAACAGGCAGCCACCGAGTTGTCCGTAAAGCAGCGCCTGAATCGTGGCATATCCCACACCTTCGACGTAGTAATGTCCGGCGAAGCGCATCAACAGATAGATCGTCACACCGACGAGCACCATCCCCGACGCGTGACGCGTATAGCGGCCCGGAATGCGCTCGAAGACATCCTCCGCAAAATGAAGGCCGTGGGTCAGCATTGCGGCGCCGGTACCCGTAACGATGCCGAGCGCAGCATACAGCAGGAGAGTCACCACGCTGCCCGGACGATCGGGAATCGCCCCCAGTTGGGCCGGCACCAGAAACGCCGGCGCACTGCCGAAGAACAACCGTCCGACGAAGGTTGCCGTGCCGGTTGCCAGCGCGACGGGAAGGAACGTGTTCACGCTGATTTCGGGCGTCATCAGCTCGGTCGCGAACAGGACACCGCCGATCGGCGTATTGAACGTCGCGGCGATCCCCGCACCCGCGCCCGCTGCCACGAGCGTGATGCGCTGGCCGGCGGTCATCCTGACCACCTGCCCCAGCGTCGAGCCGAGCGCCGAACCTATCTGGATGATCGGCCCCTCTCGACCGACCGCCGCGCCGGTGCCGATTGCGAACGCGGACGCCAGCGACTTCACGATCGCGACCACCGGGCGAATCACGCCGCGCTTGAAGTAGATCGCGTCCATTACCTCGGGCACGCCGTGCCCCTTCGCCTCCGGCGCAAAGGTACAGACGAGCCAGGTCACAACCAGGCCACCGATAACCGGCACGAGTATGACGAACGCCCCCCATACGGAAGTCGGCGTGAACTCGCTCGCGTTGTACGAGGCCGAAAACCGGCCGAGGAAAAAGGCGTTGTGCACGAAGCCAATCAAGCCGCGAAATGCCACGGCGCCGACTCCAGTGACGACGCCGACCACGATCCCCAGGCAGCTCAGGCGATACATGTCGATCGGCGGCGCGTCGTCTTCCGTTTGTGACGACCGTTGAATGCGACCGGTTTCCACGCGATGCGATGCGAGTTCTTCGGCCGCCCCGTCCTCTCGTCCTGCTGGTCCCGATGTCATGACGCCCGCCTGTGTGTCGATCCGTCAACTGGTCTCGTTCATGCGCCCCATCATCTCCGACGTCTCGCCGGCATCGAGCGCACTGCGCATGGCCAACGCAAGCACCACTACGCTCCAGGCGGCGACCAGCAGAATGTCCCAGCCGAATCCGATGACACCCAGGCCGCCGCCGATACCGCCCAGCCACGACAACAGCCACAACCCGCCGAACCACGGAAGCAACCATGCGATGTGCTTCCAGCCGAAGTCTCGCGCGCTACGGCGTAACACGACATGATGGTGAAGCGCGTAGAGGACGAAGCCGATCGCCACCAGCGAGAACAGGAAGTTGTTGGTCTTGAAGCCGGTCCAGTAGATGACGAGGTTGCTGCACACGAATGCGAGCGGCGCGATCAACCCGGCCCCGCTCATGCGGAACGGCCGCTGCAGTTCCGGCATGTTGCGTCGCAGGACGAGCAGCGCGATCGGCCCCAGCCCGTACGTGAGCACGGTGATCGACGTGATATAGCTCACCATCTGCTGCCACGCCGGGAACGGCATCAGGAACAGCACGCCGACAGCCCACATGATCAGTACGGCAACCCAGGGAATCCTGTTGGCATTCAACCGCGTCAGCATGCGCGGACCTGCGTCCAGCTCTCCTGACGCGAAGAGGATTCGCGAGCCGCCGGTGACGTACATCAAGCCGGTTCCCCCTGGCGAGATGTAGGCGTCGATGTAAAGCAGCGTGGCCATCCATCCCATGCCGAGGGTCGTTGCAAGCCCGGCGAACGGTCCCATTTCGCCCTTGAAGCTGAGGTTGTTCCAACCGGCGGCAAGATCGGCCGGCGCAAGCGCGTAGATGAACGCGACCTGCAGCAGGATGTAGATGACGGCGGCCAAGAGTACCGCGCCGATCACGGCCAGCGGGATATTTCGATGCGGATTGGCGCTTTCGCCGCCCAGGTCGATCGCCGTTCGAAAGCCCAGATAGCTGAAGACGATGCCAGCGGCCGGCAGCGCGGTGAACATGCCGGACAAATGGTAGCTGCCAGGTGCCGCCTGCATGACGCCCCAATGCGTACTCGCACCCAGCAAGCCGGCAATCGTCAGAAGCGGCACGAGTATCTTCCACCACGTAATGGTCGAGTTCACGCCCAACAGCCAGCGGATCACCATCAGGTTCAGCAATGCCATGACGCCGAGCAGGCCGGCGCATGCGATGAAGCCGGCAGCCGTCAGCAAGCCTGCGCTTCCAGGCTGGATGAACCACGGAAGATAGTTGTTCGCGTACGTGACGATCGCCTCCGCCTCGACCGCCGGAACCGGCACGTACGCAAGGAACAGGAGGCCACACCAGATGCGGCCCAGTCCAACGCCATGACTCGCATGGCTCATGTGCACCAGCGCTCCGCTGCGCGGAAACATCGCCGCGAGCTCGGCGAAACACAGTGCGATCAGCATGATGATGATCGCGCCGAGTACCCAGCTGCCGATGCTCAGCGGGCCGGCGATGCGCGATGCGTGATAGGCACCGAACAACCAGCCGGAACCGACCATGCTGGTCGTGCTGGCGAACAACAGCCCGATGATTCCGGCGTCACGCCGGAGCTTGCCTTCCAGATTGAGGCTCGAGGTCGTGCTCATATGCCGCTCCTTGCAAACGACCTCCCCCTGCTGCGTGTATGTTCGTTCTCCCGCCCTGCCCGTAATCGCGACGACGACAGGTATCGTCCGTTCCTGCGAATCCGCGCACGTTGCTGTCGCGCGTTCAGTTGATATCGGTGACGTCCTGGAAAGCCCAGCCGAACGACTGAATTTCCGATTTGTGCAAGGCCGCAACCTTGCGCAAGCAATCCGCCCCTTTTTCTGTCAGATGGATCTCCACTTGCCTTCGATCCTGTTCGCTCGTCTGGCGCCGGACGAGCCCGGCCGCTTCACAGCGTGTGACGAGCGCCACCGTGCCATGCGAGGACGCCTGCAGCCGCTCGGCAATCTCGCCTACTGTCGCCCACGAGCGGTCCGGAAACGCACAGGTGTGCAACATCAGCATGTATTGCAACGGCGTCAGCCCCTCGGCACGCAGGATTTCCTCCGAGAAACGCAGAAAACGCCGCAGCCGGTAGCGAAATTCGGATAGCTGCTCGAGGTCGTGTTTCGTGGCGCTTGCGCCAGCTTTTCGATTGCTTGCCGCCATCACGAACTCCGGGAACACCGGGAGTTTTCTGGAATCATGTCATCACGTGACCTAAAATATAGGCGCCCGTGACAGGTAGTGCAAAGTGCTTTCATCGGTCGCTGCCCTCGTCGCTGCGTGGATTGACCCCATCAACCTGAATCGGTGAGGAGAAGTGGACGGCATTTCGATACCGCTGCTGGTTGCCCTGGTCGCCGTACAGCCAGGTCATTCGATAAGCTCACATGCGGGAACGGCCAGCCACGTCGTTGTCCCCGCGCGGAATATACTGCATGCCGGCGATTCGCGGGCGTGGCCAAGTTTCATGCCGACCATCCACCGCCCGGCAGGAAGCCATTCGACGTCTACCCCGGTCTACATCCCCAGCGTGACGTATCACCCCGACGGTTGGGGCTCACGCTCCCGGCTGGCGGGCGAACGGTTCAAGTGGTAATCGATCGGCGCTATTTGGCCGGGCCATGTGTGCACTGAACATCGATACGTTCTGCAGCGCTGTGGTCGACGCCAACGCTTACGCGCCCTTCTTCATCGCCATGTATGACGCCCGCTTCGCGAAGCCACCGAAAGGCGGCTTCAATGCGCACCGGCCGCTACGAGACGACGCGGATCTGAATCAGGTTGATGACCCGGCGTTAGCGAGCCGCTGCCACGGCAGGCGAGAACCCGCCGCTCAACTCGCCCCGTAGATACTCCACCAGCGCGCGCACTGCGCTAGGCACGACCGGGCTGTAAGGGCGGATTGCGAAGATATGATCTCCGAACGCGCCTGACGGACGCCACGCGCCGAGCAGCGGCACCAGATGGCCCGCGTCGATGTCGCGCTGTGCGCTGAAATCCGGCAGCAACGCGATGCCGAGGCCACCGAGCGCCGCCTCCCGCATCGCTTCGCTGTTGTTCGCCGCGAAACAGCCGCGCACGGGCACGCTCACGCGCGCGCGCCGCCGGTCGCGCGGCTCGAAGCTCCATGCGGTCGGTTCGTTGCCGCGCAAATAGCACAGGCAGTCGTGTTCGGCGAGCGCATTCGGATGCTCGGGCGTGCCGCGTCGCGTCAGATACTCGCGGCTCGCGACGAGCAGCGAGCGCGTCTCGCAAAGCTTCCACGCGACGTGCGTCTGCGGCGCGGTGGTCGTATGGCGAATCGCGAGGTCGAAGCCTTCCTGCGACAGTGAAAACAGCCGGTCCGACAACTCCAGTTCGATGCGTACCCCAGGATACTGCTCGATGAAGGCCGGAAACAGCGGCACGATCCGCTGCCGGCCGAGCGCGACCGGCATTGTCACGCGCACGAGGCCGCGCGGCTCGCCGGCCAGATCCTTCACGCGAGCGAAGTTCATCTCGATGGTTTCGTATGCCTCGCGCGTGCTGTCGACGAGCGTCTGCCCTGCCTCCGTGAGCCGCACGCTGCGCGTTGTCCGCCGCACGAGCGGCACGCCCGCCGCCCCCTCGAGATCGGCGATGCGCTGGCTCATGGCCGCCTTGCTGATGCCGAGCCGCTGGGCCGCAGCAGTAAAGCTCCCGGTCACGGCGAGCACCGTCAGGGAATGAATGTGCGGCAAAAGGGTTTGGCTATTTTGAGAATTCATCGTTTGATTATTCAGAATTCTGAACAGTGAATCAATTGTAGCGGCCTTCTCCAGCCGCCGTCATTTGCCTAGACTGGAGCCTTCTCAATCAGGATCACGGATCAGGAGACGACTTGATGACCACCGTTCCCGCCTTCACCTCGTCCGACGACGTCGGCCACTACATCGACGGCGCCCGGGTGTCGGGAGCCAGCGGCCGCTTCCAGGACGTATTCAATCCGGCAGCCGGCAAGGCCGCCCGCCGTGTCGCGCTCGCCGACGACAACGAGGTCGCTCAGGCGGTCGCCGCCGCACAAGCCGCCTTCCCGGCGTGGTCCGAGACGCCGCCGATCCGCCGCGCGCGCGTGATGCACCGCTTCCTGCAACTGATTAACGAGCATCGCGACACGCTTGCCGCAATCATTACCGCCGAACACGGCAAGGTGTTCTCCGACGCGCAGGGCGAAGTCGCGCGCGGCATCGACATCATCGAATTCGCCGCCGGCGTGCCGCAACTGCTCAAGGGCGACTTCACCGATCAGGTCAGCACCGGCATCGACAACTGGACGATGCGCCAGCCGCTGGGCGTCGTCGCAGGCATCACGCCGTTCAACTTCCCGTGCATGGTGCCGTGCTGGATGTTTCCGGTGGCACTCGCAACGGGCAATACGTTCGTGCTGAAGCCGAGCGAGCGCGATCCGTCGGCGGCACTGTTCATCGCCGAATTGCTGACCGAGGCGGGCCTGCCCAAGGGCGTCTTCAACGTCGTTCAAGGCGGCAAGAACGCGGTCGACGCGCTCATCGATCATCCGGACGTGCAAGCGGTCAGCTTCGTTGGCTCGACGCCGATCGCGCACTACGTACACCAGCGCGCATCGCAAAACGGCAAGCGCGCGCAAGCGCTCGGCGGTGCGAAGAACCATATGGTCGTGATGCCCGACGCGAACCTCGATCAAGCGGTCGACGGACTGATCGGCGCCGCCTATGGCTCGGCCGGCGAGCGCTGCATGGCGATCAGCGTCGCAGTGCTGGTCGGCGACATCGGCGACCGCATCGTCGAGAAGCTCGCACAGCGCGCGAAAACGCTCGTCATCGGCGATGGCATGTCGCCGGAAGTTGAAATGGGCCCGATCGTCACGGGTGAGGCGCTGAAGCGGATCGAAGGCTATATCGACATCGGTGTGCAGGAAGGCGCGAAGCTCGTCGTCGACGGCCGCGGCCTGAAGGTGCCTGGCCGCGAGGAAGGCTTCTTCACCGGCGGCACGCTGTTCGACAACGTGACGACCGATATGCGCATCTACAAGGAAGAAATCTTCGGGCCGGTGCTCGCATGCGTGCGCGTGAAGGATTTCGCCGAAGCCGTGAATCTGATCAATGCGCACGAGTTTGGCAACGGCGTCGCGTGCTACACGAGCGACGGCGGCATCGCGCGAGAATTTGCGCGCCGCATCCAGGTCGGCATGGTCGGCATCAACGTGCCGATCCCCGTGCCGATGGCATGGCATGGATTCGGCGGCTGGAAGAAGAGCCTGTTCGGCGACATGCATGCATACGGCGAAGAAGGCGTGCGCTTCTACACGAAGCAAAAGTCGATCATGCAGCGCTGGTCGTCGAGCATCGGCAAGGGTGCTGAATTCGCAATGCCGACCGCAAAATAAGCGCGGTGGATTGGCGGGTTCCTCGATCCGGCAATACCCGTGAGGAGGGCCTACTCGTCGTCCCGAGCGGGCTCCGTCGCGAGAGTTCGGGTTGGGTGCGGCGTCCGGATGGATGTCGCATTTTTTTGCGTCGTCCGATCGGGCGATCGCCGGCCGGTCGGGCCATGTTTGGCGCGACCGGCGAAGATCGAACCTCGCCGCCGGACTCCGTCAGGCCCATGCCACTTCGAATATCGATCAGCGGCCCTGTCCCAACGTCGCGAATCAGCCGCGCGACGCCGTGCTCGACGGTGCCGATAAACACCGACCATCGGCGCCGTCGAAGCAACCCTCACCGACCGGCGCGTAGCCGGTCACGCAAACCTACAGCGAAAGACCCGAATCGCTGGAAACCGGTTCCCGCCAGAACGATCCGACGACTATTCCGAGCACGCACAGCGCTGCCGCGTAGTAACCCGGTGCCGCAACAATGCCCAGCTTGCCGACGAAATACGACACGACAGCGGGCGCCGTGCCGCCGAAGATCGCATAGGCCGTGTTATAGGCCAGCGCGAATCCGGTAAACCGCACTTCCGGCGGGAAGCTGCGAACGATGATGTACGGCCCGAGCGTGATGGTCCCGATCAGGAATCCCCCTGTCACATAAAGCGGCCACGACACGCCTTCGCCCGTTGTCAGTGTCCAGTAGAACGCCCCGCAAACAGCAAGCATGCCGGCACATCCGATCGCATATGCGCGTCCGCCGCCGATCGTGTCGGCTGCCCACCCGGCAACGATGCTCCCGACGATCAGCATCAGGATCGACCAGGAATTCATCGTGAACACCGTCTTCGCGTCGATATGGAACTGCGACTGCAGGTACGTCGGCGTGAACAGGAAAAAAATCACGAAGACACCGGAGAAAACCCATGTGGCCAGCATCGAGACGGTGATCGCGCCGCGATGATTCTTGAGCACGATCGACAGCGGTAGTCTGGCGTCCGTCTCGCGCTTCGCGCGCAATGCCTCGAACACCGGCGTCTCGTGCAGATAACGGCGCAGGTAGACGGATACCAGTCCGAACGCGCCGCCAGCGATGAACGGCATGCGCCAGCCCCATGCAACGAGACTGTCGTGATCGAGATTCGCGGAAAGGTACTTGGCGCTCAATGCCCCGAGCAAAATCCCCGTGCACAGCCCCGCCATCAGCAATCCGCATGCCAGGCCGACGCGATCGCGCCGGACATGCTCGGCACAGAAGATCCACGCGCCCGGCACCTCGCCGCCCACCGACAAACCCTGCAATACGCGACACAGCAGAAACAGCAGCGGCGCCACGATACCGAGCGTCGCATAGCCCGGCAACAAGCCGATCAGCAGCGTCGGAAATGCCATCAGGAACAAGCTCAGCGCAAACATCTTCTTGCGTCCGATCCGGTCGCCGAAGTGTGCAAAGAAAATGCCACCGATGGGCCGGACGAGATAACCTGCCGCGAAAACGCAAAACACCTCGAGCTGCGCAAGCCATTCAGGCGTATGCGGTGGAAAAAACACGGTAGCAAGCAGCTTCGTGAAAAACACTGCGACGATGAAGTCGTAATACTCGAGCGCTCCGCCCAGCGAAGCAAGAAAAAGCGTCTTGATGTCGTTGCGCGACAGCGAACGAGCATGTATCGACAGCTCGCCCGGTTGCACAGGGGTCGAATTCATTGCAATCTCCAAACACTTGAAAGGTTCTCTGCCATTCGGGTATCGTTATCGTCAGTCCACTGACAAAATGAATGCACGTCAACAAACCGGGGTTCTTCTCCCGCACCATCGGGCCACGCCTGACTAGCCTGACTATCGGGACTTGCCGCTGCCGCTCTCTCCGACGCACCTCCATTGCGCGGAAAACGTTATCGAAAATTTGATCAGTACACTGACATATAGATTTGTATATCGAGAATTTTCCTGCTGCAAACCATGGTTTCCCCGACACGGAAACCGTCGCGTTCATCGGGCGCTCGGTCTCCGATGTTCGCCGGGCTACAATGACTCACTGTATGACCGCTCTGGATGCTTCCGTCATGACTTCCGCTACGAACAAGAAGACCTCCAAACCGGCTGGCGACCTTGAAACCGGCCATCTGTGGCAACGCCCCGGCTTCCTGATCCGCCGGTTGAACCAGATCCACATCGCGCTATTCTTCGAATGCTGCAAGGGGTTCGACATCACGCCCGTCCAGTACGGGCTGCTGACCACGCTGCACGAGCGCCCCGGGCTCGACCAGACGTCGTTGTGCGCCGAAGTCGGCGTCGATCGCACCACGATGGCGGACGTGCTGCGGCGGCTGGAGGAACGCGGGCTCGTGAAACGTGAACCGAGCCCGCTGGACGGCCGGCAGAAGCTTGCCTACATCGCGCCGAAAGGCACCCGTATCATGAACGACATGTACGACAGCATGCGCGAGGCACAGGTCAAGTTCATGGAGCCGTTGTCGTCGACGGAACGCACCGAGTTCGTTCGGATGATGATGGCGCTGGTCGAAGGCAACAATCAGTATGGACGCACCTCGCTCAAGCATTTCGATTGATCCGCTCCGGCCACCGATTCAGAATCGATGCAGAATCCCCACGCGTACGAGCATTTGCCGGTTATTGCCGGACGGGCTCGACACTGCCATGATCCAGGCGTCCGGCCGGTCGTCTCCCGAAACCTGCTGATACACGGTTTCCACATACGCCACCGTGCGCTTCGACAGCGCATAGCGAGCCCCGAGCGAGAACTGGTTCGCGCGATCGTCGTGAAGCACACTATTACCGCGCATCAGTTCGTAATCGCCGCCGACCGAGAACGCGGCATCGACCTGGTAGCGAACACCTGCCTGATAGACGTCGATTCGCGCATCGTTCGCGGTGTTCATCGTGTTCGTGTACAGCACGTTGAACGTCAGTGCGCCAAGCGCATACGTCGCTCCCGCGCCGAAATTCCGGATGCCTCGCATGCCGTTGCCGAGTTGCGGATACCGCTGGTACGTATAGGCCGCGCCGAGTGACAGCGCACCGATCGCATAGTTGATGCCGGCGCTCTGCCCGCTCTGCTGCGCGATCGAGCCCGGCACACCGCCGAACCCGGCCATCACGCCCGCCGACAGGCCGTTCCAGGTCGGCGTCACGTACTTCGCCGCGTTGGGCATTGCCGTTCCGGACATGCGGTCGAAGTTCGAGCTACCCGTCACGTTGTTCGGAATGCCGAGGCCCGCGAATGGTCCCTGCCGAAAGCCGTACAGACCGGCAATCGCCACTGAGTTGTCGTACCGGAGCAGGCTGTCGATCATGAAATCGTACTGCTGGCCGAACGTCAGCTTGCCGAGACGATCGCTCGCGAGCCCGACATAGGCGGTACGACCGAACAGACCGCCACCGTTGGTCGGAAAGATCACGCCGGTGCCGAGATTGAACTGGTCGGTCAGTTCGAAGACCGCACGATAGCCACCTCCCAGATCCTCCTGACCGCGCAATCCCCACAGGTTGGGCGACGCGATGCCGGTATCCATCAGGGTGTTGCGATGCCCCTTCTGATTGCTGACGACCGTAAGACCGGCGTCGAGGACGCCCCAAAGCTGCACACTCGACGCATCCGCCCACGCCGACGCGGAACAGCACGCCGCGCTTATTCCGAACGCCGCCACTTGCCACGCACGCATTGTCGTTTTCCTTGAAAAGATCTCGACCACGACGGCCCGTCTTTGCGCGGACCGCGTATTTTTCATCGAACCATCGAACCATCGGATCACTGCGACACGTCGCGCCGGAACGTCTCAGGAACGAAGAACACCCCCACCACGACCGATACGATCGCTATCGACACCGGATACCAGAGGCCGAAATAGACGTTGCCGTGTGCGACCGCCATCGCCGACACGACGAATGGCAGCATGCCGCCGAACCAGCCGGAGCCGAGATGGAATGGCAGCGACAGAGACGTGTAACGAATGCGAGCGGGGAACAGCTCGACCATGAATGCGGCCATCGGGCCGTAGACCATCGTCAGGTAGAAGATCAGCAGCCACATCATGAACACGACCGCGACACCATTGATCCTTGCCGGATCCGCGTGATCGGTCCAGCCGGCCGCGAGCAGCGTGCGTCGCAGCGCGGCCGGATCGGCGCCATCGACCCGAGCGTCGCCGATCGTGGTGTACGCAGATCCCGATACCGCCGCGTGCTCGTACGACACGCCCGATGCACTCAGAAAGGCGCGAATGCGGTCGCATTCGCTGCGCGGCGCACCGAACAGCGAGAAATGGCAATCGTCTGCGTGCACGACGACGACGGTGCGAGCCTGAAAGGCCTCCAGTTGCGGATTCGCATAGTGCGTCAGCCCGTGGAAAATCGGTATGGTCGTCGTGGCGAGCAGCGCGCACGCGGCGATCATGATCCACTTGCGGCCGATGCGGTCGGACAGCCAGCCGAAGAACAGATAGAACGGAAATGCGCAGACGAGCGCGATCGCGAGATACAGGTTGACGGTCTCCGGCGCAACCCGGAGCGTGTTCTGCAGGAAGTACATCGAATAGAAATGCCCGGTGCCGAATACCACACCGACGCCCGATGCGGTGCTGAACAACATCACGAGCACGTACTTCAGGTTGGCCCACGTGCCGAAGCTTTCACCGATCGGCGACTTCGACAGCTTCCCGGTTTCCTTCATCCGCTGGAACGTCGGCGATTCGGCGAGACGCGTGCGCAGGTAGACAGAAATCGCGAGCAGGACCAGCGAGACCAGGAACGGAACGCGCCACCCCCATACCTGGAACGCATCGTGTCCCACGAACACCCGCGTCGCGCCCACGACGGCAATCGACGACAGCAGGCCGAGCGTCGCGGTGGTCTGCAATGCGCTCGTGTAGAACCCGCGGCGACCGTCGGGCGCATGCTCGGCGAGATAGGTCGCTGCACCGCCAGTCTCCCCGCCCAGCGCGAACCCCTGCAGCAACCGGAGCGCCACCAGCAACACCGGTGCTGCGACGCCGATGTGCGCATAGGGCGGTAGCAGCCCGACGCCGACCGTCGCTACGCCCATCAACACGATGGTGGCCATGAACGTGTATTTGCGGCCGATGCGATCGCCAAGGCGACCGAAGAACAGCGCGCCGAGCGGACGTACCAGGAAGCCTGCGCCGAATGTCGCGAGACTGGCCAGGAACGCGGCAGTTGCATTTCCGCTCGGAAAGAAGAGCGTACTGAAGGTTGCGGCGAGCGCCGCGTAGATGTAGAAGTCATACCACTCGAGCAATGCGCCGAACGACGACGCCACGATCAGCGTAAATTCGCTGCGCGTGACTATTCGCGTCGCCCGTGCAGGCGTCGCTGTCAACATAGTGTCTCCTTTGGCCGGATGGCACCGGACTGGTTTTTTATCTGGCCGATCGTCGATCGCGACGGCCTGAATGTCAGGTTTTTCGCGGCGCATCCATCGCGTACGGATGCGCCGCACGGTCACCTCGCCCGATCCAGGGTGTCGAGGGCTTCGTCTCGCCCGAGAACAGCTGCGTATTTCTGCGCCATGTCGAAGAGATTCGCGTCGTGCGGCGCAATGGCCCGATCGCCGACGCAATCGGACAACACGAACGGACGAAAGCCATACTGCATCGCATCTACCACGCTGGCTCGCACGCATCCGCTCGTGACCGCGCCCGCAATTGCAAGCGTGCGCACGCCGCGCTGTGCAAGCCATGCGGCGAGCGGTGTGCCGAAGAACGCCGACGGGCCGGTCTTGCGCACGACGAGTTCGCCCGCCCACGGTGTCAGTTCCGGCACGATCGCGCTGTTGTGCGCATGCTCCTTCAGCGCAAGCAGGCCGGGCACCTTCGTCGTAAAGACGTTTTCATCCGCATCGTCGTCGGCGAACACGATGCGCGTATGGGCCACCGGCCAGCCCCGCGTGCGCGCGGCGGCAAGCAGCGGCACGGTGCGTTCGATCGCCGGCACGATGTTGCCGCCGCCGAACACATCCGGGTCGGCAAAGCCGTTCACGAAGTCGACGATCAGCAGGCCGACGGGTGCGACGGGTTCGAGCGCCGTACCGAAACTCTGGCGGCGATAGGTATCGAGATCATGTGACATCGCGTTTTCCTCAGAGGACCTTGCCGTTGCGCACGACCGCTTCCCCGTCGAGAAACACGTCGCAGTGCCGCAATGGAATGTCGATATGACAGGTAGTGGTGCGTTGGCCGCCGCCTTCGTTGTTCGGCCCGAGCGAGAACAGGAAATTGCCTTCGAATGCGCGAGCATCCATGCCGATCGTGGCTTCGCGGTCATACAGGCCGAGCGTCGACCAGTGTGCGCGCGGTTGAAGCCCCCAACCGATATGCGATATCGCATACGCTTCGGGGTCGTCGAATGTCGCCATGTACTCCGTCAACAGCTGTGCATCGATGCCGCCGTCGATACGCGTCGCGAAGCCATTCTCGACGGTCAGCACGATCGGTTCTTGTACGTAGCTCTTTTGCGGGAGCAGGATGTCGCCGCGATCGATCACGATGCGGCCGGATGCGCGTCCTTCGTCTGGGAACGTCAGCGCGAATCCGCTCGGCCAATGATCCCAGCGCCCCGGCTCGTCGACGAAACCGTATTCCGCGATCGCATCGAACTCGCCGATCGGGCAGCGCAGATCCGTACCGGCCGCCGACGCCACGCGCATCTCCTTCGCGCGTGCGATGCGCGCGCGCGCTGCCAGTACGCGCTCGCGGTCTTCCAGCGTGGGAACGAGGCGCGTCAGCACTTCGGGCGGCTCGACAGCGAGCAGGATCTTCGTTCCGCCTTTCAGGATATCGAGCTGCTCAGGCGAAAACAGCAGCGTCATCAGGTCGAGCACTAGATCGCTCGCCTTCAGCGCGGCGATGGCCGCGCGATTGCCGGTCAGCGGCGTCGTGCCGAGATAGGCCAGCGAATCGCGGCTCAGCGACTTCTCGCCGTTGACTGGCGGCAGATCCAGCCGGTTCACCACCGCGCCCATCGACTGGGTCGCGATCAACGCGGTGTTCAGGGTTTGAGGATGCGTGGCCGAGCTGGTCAGGATCGTGACGGTCTGGCCGGGTTCGAGGCGCGACAGCGTAAGTACCTGCTTCCACGCGTCGACCATCTGGAAATCGCTTACGGGCATGATGGGTTCCTTTGAACGGGTATCGCGGATCAGCGCGCGGCCTCGATTTCGAGCGGCAGCGGCGTGCCGAGAAATCCGCCGAAGGCCCGGTAGAAGCCGGCTTCGTCGTCCCACGGGATCATGTGGCCAGCATTTGCGACGTGCGCATGAACGAGATGCGGAACGAGACGCTGGATTTCGTCCACGTCGGTCTGCAACACGACGTCGCCGCGCCCGGCCGTCATGAGCATCACCGGGAGGTCGAGCGCCGGCAGATCGCGATGGATGTCGTCGGTGTGGAATCCATCGAAACTCGCGCGCACCGCCCGTTCGTCACAGGTATGCAGCCATTCGGCGCGAAGCCGCAGTTGCTCTTCGGTCCAGGTCGGGCAGAACGCGCGCATCGCCTCATAGCCGGCACCCTCGCGCGCGACGCGCATCGAATCGATGTACCACGGCAGCTTCGCCGGATACGGTCGGCGCCCCGGCCCCGACACCGGCGGATCGACCAGCACGATGCGCGCCAGGCCGGCGGGCTTCGCCGCTGCGGCTCGGATCGCGATACGCGCGCCCATCGAGTGACCGACGACGCTATAGCGTTCGAGGCCGAGTGCACCGGCAAACGCGACGACGTCGCGTGCCTGCGCGTCCACGCTGTAGTCGAGCATGTCCGATGCCGACGACAGGCCGCGGCCGCGCACATCGAGGACGTACGTGTCGTAGGTCGTGCCGAAATGCTCGCCGACGAAACCCCAGGTTGCGGCCGGGCTCGTGATGCCCGGTACGACAATGACCGGATCCCGCCCGGCACGCAGTCCGTGCCGGCCGCCATAGCGCAGGTAGTGCTGGCGGATGCCGTTGGCGTGGACATTGCCGCCATGCATGAAAGTGGAACGATCGCTCATCAGGTCTCCCGTTTTGTCAGTACGCGCCGGACAGCAGCGCGCCGGCGCCCGGCACGACCGGTTCGAGATCGAGTTCGCGCAGCATCGCGTAGGTGGTCGCGATCGCGGC
>NZ_QTPY01000051.1:0-18386 GCF_003857765.1 Burkholderia sp. Bp9016 | reverse complement strand
GCACTGAACTACCTTGCGCCGTCAGAGTTTGCGGCGAAACATCGGGCAACCGCGGATGCTCCTGCCGCTTTCCAGGAGCTGGTTTAAAGGGACTTTGCTAGAAGCCCATTGGCCCGATTGAAGGGGGCAGGTCAGTCCGTCCGCGTTTTTCGTGAAGCACCTGCGATCGTATCGGTCCATTAGCGTCGCCCCTGCGCGGGACGGCGGTTACTTTTCTTTGTCTTGCCAAAGAAAAGTAACCAAAAGAAAGGCGCCGTGAGAACGCACGATCTCCCGGTGCCATGGTCCACGAAGTGGCCCTCGCCTGAGTGTCCGCGCCAGTCAGGAACCCGGAGTGGTCCGCGCAATGGTTCCGCACCATCCCCTATCCAACATACCCAACAAAGCGCTATACCGCTTGCTAGCTCCGTCCTTGCTGCGTTCGGCCGATAGGTCCATATCCTTCATCTTTGCGTCATCGCTCGATGGGTTTCGACAATCGTATCGAGGATGGCATTGATTCCGGTGCATCGAAATTTCACGGTGCGGCGCGCCTCTCGTACTGCTTTGGCGAACCGATTGGTGGGGCTGGATCTGGGCGCATGAATCGCGACTGAAGTACCTTGCAGTCGAGCGTAGCGAGGACGGAGCTAGTGTTGGGTAGTGGGAGGTGTCGGAACCATTGCGCGGACCACTCCGGGTTCCTGACTGGCGCGGACACTTAGGCGAGTACCACTTCGGCGGCCATGGCACCGGGAGATCATGCGTTCTCACAGCGCCTTTCTTTTGGTTACTTTTCTTTGGCAAGACAAAGAAAAGTAACCGCCGCCCCGCGCAGGGGCGACGCTAATGGACCGATACGATCGCAGGTGCTTCACGAAAAACGCGGACGGACCACCCAACCGCCAAAAAGGCAAAATAAAAGCGCACTATCCGCTTCCGATAGAACCCGTCGCAAATCTGCAAGACGCTTGCGTCACCCTTACCTAAACTTGATCCTGTTGAACCCTCTTACGAAACCGAAAGGAACGACCATGACGACCTCGACCGTGACCCGCCAGACATTCGACGAAGTGATGGTGCCGGTATTTTCCCCCGCGCCGTTCGTGCCGGACCGTGCAGAGGGCTCCCGCGTGTGGGACACCGCCGGCCGCGAATACGTGGATTTCGCCTGCGGCATCGCAGTGACGTCGCTGGGCCACGGCCACCCGGAACTGCTGAAGGTCCTGGATGAACAAAGCCGCAAGCTCTGGCACATCGGCAACGGCTACACGAACGAGCCGGTGCTGCGCCTCGCCAAGCGCCTCGAATCGCTGACCTTCGCCGATCGCGCATTCTTCGCGAACTCGGGCGCGGAAGCGAACGAAGCCGCACTGAAGCTGGCACGCCGCGTTGCATTCGATCGCCATGGCGCCGACAAGTACGAAATCGTGTCGTTCGTGCAGTCGTTCCACGGCCGCACGTTCTTCACGGTCAGCGTCGGCGGCCAGCCGAAGTACTCGGAAGGCTTCGGCCCGGTGCCGGCCGGCATCAAGCACCTGCCGTTCAACGACATCGAAGCCGCGAAGGCCGCAATCGGCCCGCAAACGTGCGCGGTGATCGTCGAGCCGGTTCAGGGCGAAGGCGGCGTGATCCCGGCCGATCCGGCGTTCCTGAAGGCACTGCGCGAAGCATGCGACGCCCACGGCGCGCTGCTGATCTTCGACGAAGTGCAAACGGGCGTCGGCCGCACGGGCCAGTTCTACGCATACATGGACACGGGCGTCACACCGGATATCCTGACGACCGCAAAGGCGCTCGGCAACGGCTTCCCGATCGGCGCGATGCTGACGACGAACGAACTGGCCGCCCACTTCAAGGTCGGCGTGCACGGCACGACGTACGGCGGTAACCCGCTCGCATCGGCCATCGCCGACAAGGTCGTCGAACTGATCGGCGACCCGGCACTGCTCGAAGGCGTGCGCGAACGCAGCGTGCGACTGAAGGGCGCGCTCGAACGCATCAACGCACGCTTCGGCATCTTCAAGGACATCCGCGGCAAGGGCCTCCTGGTCGGCGCGGAACTCACCGCCGCATTCGACGGCCGCGCGAAGGACTTCGTCACCGCCGCCGCCGAGCACGGCCTGATCATGCTGATCGCCGGCCCGAACGTGCTGCGCTTCGTCCCGTCGCTCGTGATTCCGTTCGACCTGCTCGACGAAGGCATGAAGCGCTTCGAGAAGGCGGTCGAACAGGTGCTCGCAGCCCAGGAAGCCACCGCGCGCTGATCGCGCACCCACCGCAGAACAGGAACGACGATGCTATTTGTTCGCCCCGGCAAACTCACGGATCTCGATGCGCTCGCGCACATGGCGCGCACCGCGCAGCCGGTCCTGCACTCGCTGCCGCACGACCGCGCGGCGCTCGAAGCGCGTGTGGCGCTCTCCGAGGATTCGTTTCGCGCGGACGTCGACTTCGCCGGCGAAGAGTTCTACCTCTTCGTGCTCGAGGATTCGTCGACGGGCAAACTGCTCGGCACGGCGAGCATCGTGGCCGCGGCCGGCTATTCGGAACCGTTCTACGCGTTCCGCAACGACGCACTGATTCACGCGTCGCGCGAGCTGCACGTGAACCGGAAGATCCACGCGCTCACGATGTCGCACGAGCTGACCGGCAAGAGCCGGCTGGCGGGCTTCTACGTCGATCCGTCGCTGCGCGGCGACGCGGCCGCGCACCTGATCTCGCGTGCGCGGATGATGTACATCGCCGCGAACCGCCGCCGCTTCACGCCGGAAGTGTTCACGCTGCTGCTCGGCGTGAGCGACAGCACGGGGGCATCGCCGTTCTGGGAAGCGGTGGGCCGCAAGTTCTTCGGCCGCAACTTCACCGATGTCGATATCGCATCGGGCGGCCGCAGCCGCACGTTCATCGCGGAAGTGATGCCCGCGTATCCGCTCTACGTGCCGTTGCTGCCGGAAGCCGCGCAGCGCGTGCTCGGCGAGCCGAACGAAACGGCGCTGCTCGCGTACGACATCCACCTCGAGGAAGGCTTCGAGCCGGATCGCTTCGTCGACATCTTCGACGCGGGCCCGGTGCTGACCGCACAGGTCGACCGCACGTCGTGCGTGAAGCACGGCGCGGAGCGCACGGTGCGCGAAGCCGCACGCCAGCAGGGCGATGTGGCGTACCTGGTGTCGACCGGCAGCGGCGAATCGTTCCGCTGCGTGCTGGCCGACCTGCCGGGCGACACGGTCGATGCCCCGCTGGCCGGCGACGTGCGCGCGGCACTCGATGTCAAGGATGGCGATGTCGTGCGCTGCGTGCCGCTGCACCGCCGCGACGATGAAGATTTGAAGGGAGACGCAGCATGATCGTCGTTCGGGTCGTACAAACGGGCGACGTCGACGCGCTCGTGTCGCTCGCGAAGGAAACCGGACCGGGCCTGACCACGTTCAAGCCCGACCGCGATGCGCTTGCCGCGCGCATCGAACGCTCGCGGCGCACGCTCGAGGGCAACGCCGCGCCGGGCGAAGCCGGCTACTTCTTCGTGATGGAAGAATCGACGACGGGAGATATCGCGGGCGTGTGCGGGATCGAGACGCAGGTCGGTCTCGAACAGCCGTTCTACAACTATCGCGTGAGCACGGTCGTGCACGCGAGCCAGGAGCTCGGCGTGTGGACGCGGATGTCCGCGCTGAACATCTCGCACGATCTGACGGGCTACGCGGAAGTGTGCTCGCTGTTCCTGAGTCCGCGCTATCGCACGGGCGGCGTCGGCGGCCTGCTGTCGCGCTCGCGCTTCATGTTCATCGCGCAGTTCCGCGACCGCTTCCCGGAACGCATCTGCGCGGAACTGCGCGGCCACTTCGACGAAGACGGCACGTCGCCGTTCTGGCGCGCAGTCGGTTCGCACTTCTACCAGATCGATTTCAATGCAGCGGACTACCTGAGCTCGCACGGCCGCAAGTCGTTCCTCGCGGAACTGATGCCGCGCTATCCGGTGTACGTCGACCTGCTGCCGCAGGACGCGCAGGACGCGGTCGGCGTTACGCACCGCGACACGCTGCCGGCGCGCAAGATGCTCGAAGCGGAAGGGCTGCGCTACCAGAACCACGTCGACATCTTCGACGCGGGCCCGGTGCTCGAATGCCACATCAACGACCTGCGCACGGTGCGCGAGAGCGTCGTCGTGCCGGTCGCGATCGGCGTGCCCGATGCCGGTGACGACGCACGGGACGGCCATCCGCCGAAGTCGCTCGTGTCGAACACGTCGCTGGACGATTTCCGCGTCGGCGTTGCGCCGGGTGTGGTCGCAAACGGCTCGTTCGTGCTGTCGGCCGACGATGCCGTCGCGCTCGACGTGAAGGCCGGCGATCCGGTCCGCGTGCTGCCGCTCAAAGTCAAACAGGGATAAACGAATCATGACGGAACTCTTCATCGACGGCGCCTGGGTCGCAGGCTCGGGCCCCGCGTTCGCTTCGCGCAACCCCGGCACCGACGAAATCGCGTGGCAGGGCGGCAGTGCGTCGGCTGCCGACGTCGACCGTGCGGTCGCGAGCGCGCGCCGCGCCTTCGCCGGCTGGTCGGCACTCGACTTCGAAGCCCGCTGCGAGATCGTCAAGCGCTTCGCGGCGCTGCTCACGGAGCGCAAGGAAGCGATCGCCACCGCGATCGGCCGCGAGACGGGCAAGCCGCTGTGGGAAGCGCGCACCGAAGTCGCCGCGATGGCCGCGAAGGTCGGCATCTCGATCCAGGCCTATCAGGAGCGTACCGGCGAGAAGCGCCAGGACATGGCCGACGGCGTCGCGGTGCTGCGCCATCGCCCGCACGGCGTCGTGGCCGTGTTCGGCCCGTACAACTTCCCCGGCCACTTGCCGAACGGCCATATCGTGCCGGCGCTGATCGCAGGCAACACTGTCGTGTTCAAGCCGTCGGAGCTCGCACCGGGCGTCGCGCGCGCGACGGTCGAGGTGTGGCGCGAAGCCGGGCTGCCGGCCGGCGTGCTGAACCTCGTGCAGGGCGAGAAGGACACCGGTATCGCGCTCGCCAATCACCGCCAGATCGACGGGCTGTTCTTCACGGGCAGCTCGGACACCGGCACGCTGCTGCACAAGCAGTTCGGCGGCCGTCCGGAGATCGTGCTCGCACTCGAGATGGGCGGCAACAACCCGCTCGTGATCGGCGAAGTCGAGGACGTCGACGCGGCCGTGCATCACGCGATCCAGTCGGCCTTCCTGTCGGCCGGCCAGCGCTGTACGTGCGCACGCCGCATCTTCGTGCCCCAGGGCGCGTTCGGCGACCGCTTCCTCGCCCGCTTTGCCGACGTCACGTCGAAGATCACCGCCGACGTGTTCGATGCCGATCCGCAGCCGTTCATGGGCGCGGTGATCTCGGCACGCGCGGCCGCGAAGCTCGTCGACGCGCAGTCGCGCCTGATCGAGCAGGGCGCGAAGCCGATCATCGGGATGACGCAGCGCGACCCGCGCCTCGGTTTCGTGAATGCATCGATCATCGACGTGACCGGCGTGGCGAACCTGCCCGACGAAGAGCACTTCGGCCCGCTCGCGCAGATCGTCCGCTACGCGACATTCGACGAAGCGATCGAGCGTGCGAACGACACGGCTTTCGGCCTGTCCGCCGGCCTGCTCGCCGACGACGAGAACGCATGGACGCACTTCCGTCGCGCGATCCGTGCGGGGATCGTCAACTGGAACCGTCCGACCAACGGCGCATCGTCTGCCGCGCCGTTCGGCGGCACGGGCCGCTCGGGCAACCATCGGCCGAGCGCGTACTACGCGGCCGACTATTGCGCGTATCCGATGGCGTCGGTGGAAAGCACCCAACTGACTTTGCCCGCGAGCCTGTCGCCGGGCCTGCATTTCTGATCGAGGGAACGACGATGAACGCACAAGAAGCCAATTTCGACGGACTCGTCGGCCCGACCCACAACTACGCCGGGCTGTCGTTCGGCAACGTGGCGTCGCTCAACAACGAGAAATCGGCCGCGAACCCGAAGGCCGCGGCGAAGCAGGGGCTGCGCAAGATGAAGCAGCTCGCGGATCTCGGTTTCGCACAAGGCGTGCTGCCGCCGCAGGAGCGGCCGTCGCTGCGCCTGCTGCGCGAACTCGGCTTCTCCGGCAAGGACGCGGACGTGATCGCGAAGGCCGCGAAGCAGGCGCCGGAGTTGCTCGCCGCGGCGAGTTCGGCGTCGGCGATGTGGACCGCGAACGCGGCCACCGTCAGCCCGTCGGCCGACACGAGCGACGGCCGCGTGCACTTCACGCCGGCCAACCTGTGCAGCAAGCTGCATCGTGCGATCGAGCACGAAGCGACCCGCCGCACGCTGTCGACGCTGTTCGCCGACCCTGCGCACTTCGCGGTGCACGAGGCGCTGACGGGCACGCCGGCACTCGGCGACGAAGGCGCGGCGAACCATACGCGCTTTTGCGCCGAGTACGGCAAGCCGGGCGTCGAGTTCTTCGTGTACGGCCGCTCGGAATACCGCCGCGGCCCGGAGCCGAAGCGCTTCCCGGCGCGCCAGACCTTCGAGGCGAGCCGCGCGATCGCGCAGCGCCACGGGCTGGCCGAAACGGCGACGGTCTACGCGCAGCAGGATCCGGACGTGATCGACGCGGGCGTGTTCCACAACGACGTGATTTCCGTCGGCAACCGCGACACGCTGTTCACGCACGAGCGTGCGTTCGTCAACAAGCAGGCGATCTATGACACGCTGACGGCGACGCTCGGCGCACGCGGCGCGCGGCTGAACGTGATCGAGGTGCCCGATGCGGCCGTGAGCGTGAACGACGCAGTCACGTCGTATCTGTTCAACAGCCAGCTGTTGTCGCGCACGGACGGTTCGCAGGTGCTCGTCGTGCCGCAGGAATGCCGCGAGAACGCGAACGTCGCGGCCTATCTCGACCAGCTCGCGAGCGGCAACGGCCCGATCAGCGACGTGCTCGTGTTCGATCTGCGCGAAAGCATGAAGAACGGCGGCGGCCCCGCATGCCTGCGCCTGCGCGTCGTGCTGAACGACGCGGAGCGCGCGGCCGTCACGTCGAACGTGTGGATGAACGACACGTTGTTCGCGTCGCTCGACGCGTGGATCGAAAAGCATTACCGCGATCGCCTCGCGCCGGAGGATCTCGCCGATCCGACGCTGCTCGACGAATCGCGCACGGCGCTCGACGAGCTCACGCAGATCCTGCGCGTCGGGTCGCTGTATGACTTCCAGCGCTGAGCACGGCATGTCGGCGACGGCACTGCTCGACGACTTTCTCGCGTCCACGCTCGCGGGCGACACGCCGGCCGTGAAGGGCGGCGCGTGCGCGGACGGTGCGGTGCGGTGGCAATGGCTCGGCGACGGGCTGCTCGAACTCGAGCCGGCGGGTGACGAAGCAGAGCGCGCGAGCGTGCTCGTGTCGGCCGGCGTGCATGGTGACGAAACCGCGCCGATCGAGCTGCTGTCGATGCTTGTACGCGATCTCGCGGCGGGCACGCTGCCGCTCGCGTGCCGGCTGCTCGTCGTGCTCGGCAACGTGCCGGCGATGCGTGCGGGCGAGCGCTATCTCGACGACGATCTGAATCGCCTGTTCGGCGGCCGTCACGCACAGGTGCCCGCGAGCCGCGAAGCGCCGCGCGCGATGCAGCTCGAAACGGCGGCAGCCGAATTCTTCGCGGCTGCGCGGGCGGGCAGCGTGCGCTGGCACATCGACATGCACACGGCGATCCGCGCATCGGTGTTCGAGCAGTTTGCGCTGCTGCCGCACACGGGCATGCCGCCGACGCGCGCGATGATCGAATGGCTCGGCGACGCGCGCATCGCGGCCGTGCTGCTGCACACCGCGAAGGGCAACACGTATTCGCATTTCACCGCCGAGCAGTGCGGCGCGCTCGCGTGCACGCTCGAACTCGGCAAGGTGCGGCCGTTCGGCCAGAACGACCTGTCGCGCTTCGCGCCGGCCGACCTGGCGGTGCGCAAGCTGGTCTCGGGAACGCCCGGTGACGTCGATGCGCGGGGCGGCCATCCGCGGGGCGGCCATCCGCGGGGCGGCCACCCGCGGGGCGGCCCCCCGCCGTTGCCGCGCGTGTTCACTGTGATCGACCAGATCACGAAGCAGAGCGACGCGCTCGAGCTGTTCGTCGCGGCCGACGTCGCGAACTTCACCGCGTTCGCGCGCGGCACCGTGCTCGCGCAGGACGGCGACTACCGCTACACGGTTAAGCACGACGAGGAGCGCATCGTGTTCCCGAATCCGGCCGTGAAGCCGGGCCTGCGCGCGGGCCTGCTTGTCGTCGATACGACGCGCGAGACGCTGGCCTCACTCGTCTGATCGATACGCAAGCGGGCGGCCCGCGGCGACTCGCGGCTCGCCCATCGCCCAGCGTCCATTCATTTTTGCGATGACGCCTGCATGCCGCGCAGACGGCGCGCGTGTCGCGCTTGCGTATTTGCGACAGCGTCTTGCAAGTTCGACGGGTCGCATGGAGGCCGTCGATACCCGCAGCGCAGCATCGCGTATCGGTGGCCGCTTTGCCGTATCGGGCCGCGCGGATTGGTACAATCGCGGCCTTGCGGCTGTTGCGCCGCATCAAGGCGCGGCATCGGCATTGTCGTTGTCATCCGACCCTGCAATGATGCACGCGCCCGTAGTTCCGGAACATTCGAGTATCGAGGAGAACACCAGATGAAGTTGGATTGGCGTAAAGTGGCCGCGCACGCGGTAGTGGCGGCATCGGCCGTAGCGGCAGGCAGCGCGATGGCAGCGGATCAGAAGGAGATCCGGTTCGGCGTCGAGGCCTCGTACGCGCCGTTCGAATACAAGACGCCCGACGGCAAGCTGACCGGCTTCGACATCGACATCGGCAACGCGGTGTGCGCGAAGCTGAAGACGAAGTGCGTGTGGGTCGAGAACGACTTCGACGGGCTGATCCCCGCGCTGCAGGCACGCAAGTTCGATGCGATCAACTCGGACATGACGATCACCGACCAGCGCAAGCACGCGATCGCGTTCACCGATCCGATCTACACGATCCCGAACCAGCTGATCGCGAAGCAGGGCAGCGGCCTGCAGCCGACGCCGCAGTCGCTGAAGGGCAAGCGCATCGGCGTGCTGCAGGGCACGATCCAGGAAGCGTACGCGAAGAAGAAGTGGGCGCCGGCAGGCGTCGAAGTCGTGCCGTACCAGACGCAGGACCTGGCGTACGCCGACCTGAAGTCGGGCCGTCTCGACGCGACGTTCCAGGACTCGGAAGCCGGCTCGAAGGGCTTCCTGTCGAAGCCGCAGGGCCAGGGTTTCGCGTTCGCCGGCGGCACGGTCAGCGATGCGGAGATCCTCGGTTCGGGCGTCGGCTTCGGCCTGCGCAAGAATGACGCTGCGCTGAAGACCGCGCTCGATCAGGCGCTGAAGGAGCTGAAGGCCGACGGCACGATCGACAACCTCGCGAAGAAGTACTTCAGCGTGCCCGTGACGCTCAAGTAATCGTTTCGATTCGTCGCACGATGCAGCCGGCCGCTTTTTGCGGCCGGTTTGCTTTTGAGGCGCCCGGCAGGGCGCACTCACTGTGAGGTGAAAGTCCTCTACACGCCCGGCAAGGGGAAGTGTTAGCCAATGGCAAGGGCGTCGCGGGCGACTGCGAGTCTGAAGGAAGCCGGAGGCAAAGCGCTGGCCTGACGAACAGGAAGCGGATAAGAGGCGACGCGTTGGGGTGAGGCGGCCCAAACAGCCAAAGCCCGAAACTTGCACGGTCCGACGCGGCGTATATCCGACAGGCATAAGCGTGAAGGTGGGTGCGCAATACCCGGGGAGATCTGCACGGTTGTCGAAGTGTTACTGGCGTCGAGAGGCGTCGGGCGGGGGCGTCCATTCCATTAGCAGAGGGCATGGTAGGCCGCGAAGCTGAAGGCCCGAACATGAAGGACCGCGATTAGGACGGTGGAGGCTCGATTACTGTCGAATATCCTGCTGACGGACTGGGATCGCGAGCTTGAGCGACGCAGCCACGCGTTCTGCCGCTATGCGGACGACTGCAACATCTATGTTCGAAGCAAGGCGGCGGGCGAGCGGCTGTTGATGCAGATGAAGGCGTTTCTCGAGAAGCGGCTGAAGCTGCGAATCAACGAGGCGAAGAGCCCGTGTGCCCGGCCGTGGACGCGCAAGTTTCTGGGCTACAGCCTGACGATGCATCGTCAGGCGAGGCTGCGAATCGCAGCGGAGAGCCTGAAGAGGTTGACGGCGCGGGTCGGGGAACTGATGCGTCCGGGTCGAGGGCGTAGCGTATCGCAGACGATCGAGACGCTAAATCCGGTGCTTCGCGGCTGGATAAGCTACTTCCGGCACACGGAGGTCAAAGGCGCACTGGAGGAACTGGACGGGTGGGTCAGACGGCGAATGCGCAGCCTTCTATGGAGACAGGCGAGACGCCGAGGTGCCCGCGCGATCATGTTGCGTCGAAGGGGCCTCACGGAAGCACGCGCATGGCAATCGTCTCGCAATGGGCGAGGGCCATGGTGGAGCGCAGGAGCGAGCCACATGAACGCGGCCTTCCCGAAGCGCTACTTCGACGCCTTGGGGCTGGTCTCGCTGCTGGACACTCAGCAGCGCCTCCAGCGTTCTTGATGAATCGCCGTATGCGGAACCGCACGTACGGTGGTGTGGGAGGGCTGAGGGGGTGACCCCTCTCCCTACCCGATGGTCCCGGCAGTTCGAGGCTACCGACTGCCGGCGGCTGCCGACGTTACGACGGGAAGAAGCGGGCCAGTTCCCGCGCGAGCTCGTTGAGCACGCCCATTTCCTGCTGCGTGATCTTGCGTGCGGGTTGCGCGCCGGCCCAGTCGCCGTATAGCAGCCCGACGGTTGTCGTGCCCACGCGCACCGGCAGCAGCACGAACGCGCGCGTATCGGGCAGCGCATCGAGATACCACGCGGGCAGGCGCTTCACCATCTTCGGTTCCTGCGCCTGCTCGATGAAGATGCCGACCGAGTTCGTGATCGCGAGATGGAAGACGTCCGGCTCGAAGCGCTCGTCGAAGCGCAGCCGCTCAAGCGCCGCATCGACGCCGGGGCCGAAGCCGAGGCGCGCGGCGAACGTGCCGTCGTCGCGGCGTACGAACATCACGGTACGCGTGAACGCGAGGCCCGCGAGCAGGCTTTCCGACGCGAGCGCGAGCACCGGCGTCAGCACGTGTTCGGACGGCAGCGCGCGCAGATCCGCGAGGCCGGCTTCCAGGCACGCCTTCGGTTCGGCCTGCGCCCGCGCGATCGCATCGGCGTTCGCGCGCAGTTCGACGATCTCGCGCATCACGGTGTCGCTGGCTTCCTCGCGCGCGAGCCGGTCGGCGATCCCGACGAGCGCGCCGGATTCGATTTGCAGTTCCGTGCCGTAGTGCTGCGCGAGCACCGCGATACGGGCGTCGCGCTGCGGGCTCTCGGGCATCGCGAGCGCACTGGCGACGTCGGTCGAGTAGCGGCTTACCGCACGCAGCCAGCGTATGTGCTCGGAGCTGCCGTCATCCGACGCGTCCGCGGTGCGTCGGCGCTCGGCACGGACGTCGCTCTCATCGTCCTCGCCGAGCAGATCGGCGTGCGCCGCGTGTGCGTCGCCGTCGGCCATCCCGGCGCGGATCACGTCGGGGAGCCGCCAGCTTGCGGCAGCCTCAAGGCCGATCGTTTCGAAACCGACGCCCAGCACGTCGACGCATGCGGCCGCTTCGTCGCCGTTCAGCTCGGCGGCGCGGCGGCGGATGCGATCCCATTCGCTGTCGAGATAGCAGACCACGAGCAGCTTGCCGACCTGGCGCATCAGCGTGCAGACGACGGCTTCCTCGCCGCCGCGCAGCTGCGCATGCTCGGTCAGCTTGCGGGCGACGCAGCCGGACAGCAGCGCGCGGTTCAGCTCGAGCTTCGCGTCGATGCGGCGCGGCGTGCTGTGATGGAAATGGTCGACGAGCTTCAGCCCGACGACGAGATGGCCGACCGTGTCCATGCCGAGCACCATCAGCGCTCGCGTGACGGTCGTGATGTTGCCGCCGAACGCCATGTACATCGCGGAATTCGCGAGCCGCAGCACCTTGTGCGTGAGGGCGAAGTCCGACAGCACGACGCGCACGAGCGCGGTGAAGTCGAGGTCGTCGTTCTTCATCGCGGCCATCGTCGCACGTAGCGATTCCGACAGCAGCGGGAAGTCGCCCCGTTCGTTCATCCGGGCCCACAGCTTGTCGAGCAGCGCCGTGCGGGGCAGGTGTTCGGTGATTGACATACGGATCTGTTCAGTTCGCCGGGTATCAGGCAGCGTGCAGGCGCAGTTGTTGCGCCTCGAAGCGCCGCGCGAGTTCCTCGGACGGCAGGGCCTGGCAGACGAGCCAGCCCTGGATGTGGTTGCAGCCCATCTCGGTCAGCAGTGCGCGCTGCGCCTCCGTCTCGACGCCTTCCGCGACGAGCTCGAGGTCGAGCGTCTGCGCGAGGCCGACCACCGCCGACACGATCGCGCGATCGTTGCGTGAGGTCAGCAGGTTCTCGACGAAGCTGCGGTCGATCTTCAGTTTCGCGAGCGGGAAGCGCTGCAGGTACGCGAGGCTCGAATAGCCGGTGCCGAAATCGTCGATCGCGAAGCGGATGCCCATCTCGGTCAGCTCTTCGAGCAGCCCTTTCGCCTTCACGGGATCGTGCATCAGCAAGCTTTCGGTGATTTCCAGCACGATGCGGTGCGGATCGATGCCCGTCAGCGTCATCGCCTCGCGCACGCTCTGCGCGAAACGCGGGTCGCGGAACTGCTGCGGCGACACGTTGACCGCCACGTACTGCAGCGCGAGCCCCTGGCGGTCCCACGCGACGAGCTGCATGCACGCAGCCTTGAGCACCCAGTTGCCGAGATAGTTGATCAGACCGATCGATTCGGCGAGCGGAATGAACGTCGCGGGCGGCACGAGCCCATGCACCGGATGGCGCCAGCGGATCAGCGCCTCGACGCCGACCACCGCGCCCGACTGGCTGCGCGTGATCGGCTGGAAATGGAGCGAAAACTCGCCGTTGCGCACGCCGTCGTACAGGTCGGCTTCGAGCTTGAGCCGCTCGGCGTCGGCCGGATCGTCGACGGGTGCGTGAAACGCAAGCGTATTGCCGCCCGATGCCTTCGCCTGCGCGAGCGCGTGGTCGGCGCGGCGCAGCAGCGGGCTGTGGTGCTGCGCGCGGTGCGACGCGGCACGCTCGTCGGGGTAGAGCGCGATGCCGATGCTCGCCGACAGGTGCACGGTCTGTCCCTGGTACACGTAAGGTTCGCGCACCGCGGCCTGCAGCCGGCGCGCGAGGGAGTCTGCCGCGTCGCTGCCGCGCGAGCGGTCCGATGCGGTGAATACGACCGCGAACTTGTCGCTCGCGACGCGCGCGAGCTGTTCGCCGGGCGTGACGAGCGCCTGCAGCCGCTGCGCGGTTTCGCGCAGCAGCGCGTCGCCGGCGTCGTAGCCGAGCGCACGGTTGATGCGTTGGTAGTCGTCGAGATCGAGCAGCAGCAGCGCAGCGCAGGTGCCGGCCTCGTCGGCGGCCTGCTGCGCGCGCATCAGCGCGGGCACGAGCGCGGACAGATTGTCGAGCCCCGTCATCGGGTCGTGGTGCATTTCGTACGTGAGGCGCGCCTCGAGCGCGCGCCATGCCGACACGTCGAATGCCGCGATCGCGAAGCCGTCGACGCCGTGGTGGCGGCTCTTGAACGCGCGGACTTCGACGTCGAGCGGATAGGTGAGCGACTTCACGATGCACATCGTGGCCTTCTCGACCTGGCCGGAACGCGCGGCGCGCGCGAGCAGGCCTTCGAGCGTCGCGGTATCCTGTTCCGCGATCAGGTCGCGTAGCGTCAGCGTGTGCAGGTAGTCGCGGTGATAACCGATGAAGCGCAGGCTCGCGTCGGACACGTACAGGAAGCGCAGCTCGCGGTCGACATGGGCGAGGAAGTCCACCGTGCCGACCGTCTGTTCCAGCCAGTCGCGCACGGTGTCGTCACGGCGCGGCGTGCTGGCGCGTGCAGGCATCAGCGCGCCGCCCGACCACGCGAAGCGGCGCAGCGTATGCAAGGCGCTGCGCCAGGTGCCCTTGCGTGGCGTCTGTTTCCTGTTGGCTTCCATGTGTCTCGCTGACGTGAAGGGCTGGAACCGGTTGTCCGGAAGGAATAACGGCAGATTGCGCGGAATCTTTAACCGCCCGGTCGCGGCTGGCGCTGCCACCGGGTCGGGTTATGCAGGGAGACGTTCGGCAGGCGAACGGCGGCATGGCCTACATTGAGGCTGACTTTATAAGAAATGAGGACGCAGATGAAGCGAAAACTGTTGGTGGGCGCCGCGGCGGCGCTGCTGGTGGCCGGTCATGCGCTGGTCGCGCAGGCGCAACTGAAACCGGGCGACAATGCGCCCGACTTTACGACGCAGGCGTCGCTGGGCGGCAAGACTTACACGTACTCGCTCGCCGATGCGCTGAAGCACGGACCGGTCGTGTTGTATTTCTACCCGGCTGCCTTCACGAAGGGTTGCACGATCGAGGCGCATGCGTTCGCCGATGCGGTCGATCGTTACAAGGCTTACGGTGCGACGGTGATCGGCGTATCCGCGGACAACATCGACACGCTGACCAAGTTCTCGGTGAGCGAGTGCCGCAGCAAGTTCCCGGTCGCGGCCGATCCGGACGCGAAGATCATCCGCGAATACGACGCGAAGCTGCCCGCGCTCGATCGCGCGAACCGCGTGTCCTACGTGATTTCGCCGGAAGGGAAGGTGATCTACGAATACACGAGCCTGTCGCCGGACAAGCACGTCGAGAACACGCTCGGCGCGGTGAAGGCGTGGGCCGACGCGCATCCGAAGCAGTAAGCGGCGCGCAGCGGGCCCGCCCGGCAACGAACCGCAACGCCGCCGTGCGGCGGCGCGGGAGCGTTACGCGCGCAACGCCTGTTCGATCGGCACGCTGCCGCCGACGAAGCCGATGACCTTGCGCGAGATGCCGAGCTTGATCGCTTCGATCGCAGCCCATGCGACATCCTGGCGCGAGACGGGCGGCGCCGCGTCGAGCGGCTCCTCGGTCAGCGCGATCTTGCCGACGCCCGGGCCGTCCGCGAGCGGGCCGGGGCGCAGGATCACGTAGTCGATGCCCGACGCGATCACGCGCTCGTCGCCTTCGCGCTTCATCTGCGAATAATGGCGCAGCGCGTCGCCGCTGCGCTCCGGCCAGTACGCGCTCAGCGAACTGATCACGACCAGCTTCTGCACGTTGTAGGCGAGCGCATGCTCGGCCGCGCGCGCGACTGCGTCGCGGTCGATCTGCTCCTCTTCGGCGGCGCCTTCCGACTCGGCCGAGCCGGCCGCGTAGATCACGTGCGTGATGCCCTGGAACGCGTGGGAGAAATCGCCCGTCAGATCGGCCTCGACGACCTTCGCGCCGGGCAGCGCATAGCCGTGCCGGCGCACCAGCGCAGTCACCTCGAATTCCGGCTGCTTGAGCAGCAGATCCGCGCAGGCCAGGCCGGTGCGGCCCGTTGCGCCAATCAGCAGTACCTTCGTCGTCATGAAAGCGCTCCTTGCTCGATGCGTCATCCTTCCAGATAGGGACGGACGACCGATACTCAAGTGTATGTCGATTTGGGCGGGCGGCGCTCAGGTAATGAGGGCCGTACCGCATGCAGGCGGCGGGCATGGTCCGGCGGGGCCCGTCATGGCACCGTCGCTGCGCACGGATTGCGGGATCGACCCGCCGACGGGCTATCATGTGCGCGATGCATTTTTCGCCGCTAGTGAATACAACGCGGCGACCAACCGGTTGGAGTACACATGGCATTACCCCTGGACAATATCAGCATGGCCGTGTTCTGCGACTTCGAGAACGTCGCGCTCGGCGTGCGCGACGCGAAGTACGAGAAATTCGACATCCAGCCCGTGCTGGAGCGCCTGCTGTTGAAGGGCAGCATCGTCGTGAAGAAGGCCTATTGCGACTGGGAGCGCTACAAGGGCTTCAAGGCGTCGATGCACGAGGCGAGCTTCGAGCTGATCGAGATCCCCCACGTGCGCCAGTCGGGCAAGAACTCGGCCGACATCCGGCTCGTGGTCGACGCGCTCGATCTCTGCTACACGAAGTCGCACGTCGATACGTTCGTGATCATCAGCGGCGACTCGGATTTTTCGCCGCTCGTGTCGAAGCTGCGCGAGAACGCGAAGAAGGTGATCGGGGTCGGCGTGAAGAAGTCGACGTCGGATCTGCTGGTCGCGAACTGCGACGAATTCATTTTCTACGACGATCTGGTGCGCGAGCAGCAACGCGCGCTGGCGAAGCGCGAACAGCAGCGCACCGGCAACGGCGGCGCGAAGCGGCCCGACGAGCCGTCGCGCAAGCCCGAGATGGAAGCGCGCCGGACCGAGGCGATCGCGCTGGCGGTCGAGACGTTCGATGCGCTCGCGTCGGAGCGCGACGACGTCGGCAAGATCTGGGCGTCGGTGCTCAAGAGCGCGATCAAGCGCCGCAAGCCGGATTTCAACGAGTCGTATTACGGTTTCCGCGCGTTCGGCAACCTGCTCGACGAAGCGCAGGCGCGCGGCCTGCTTGAAGTGGGGCGCGACGACAAGTCGGGCGCGTTCGTGTCGCGGCCGCGCCAGCCCGCGGCGGCCGAGCAGGCGCCGGCCGCGCGCGACACGGGTGCCGGCCATCACGGCCATGGCGCGCGTCATGCGGAGCCGGCGCCGGCCGAGCGCGAGCCGCGGCGTCGCGGCCAGCGGGGCCAATCGGCCGCAGCCGTGCAGGAAAGCGTGCAGGTCGACGTGCAGGAGACGGCCGTGATCGACGTGACGGCCGAAGCGGCGAACATGCGTGCGGAAACGGCCGAAGCGGCTGGCGCGATCGAAGCGCCCGACGCGGTCGCGGTGACGGACACCCACGGCGATGCGAAGGACGGCCGCAAGCGCACGCGCAAGAGCGCGGCGAAGAAGGCCGGCGTGAAGAAGGGCGGCGACGCGAAGGGTGCCGCTCGTCATGCGGCGGCGAAGCCGGACGACGCAGCGCACGGTAGCGTGAAGCACGGTGGCGACAAGCATGCGGACGACAAGCATGCCGAAGCGACGCATCGCGACGCCGAGCACGGCGACGATCGCCACACCGCGGCGAAGCACGTGACGCCGCCGGCCGGCGAGTTCGCCGGTTCGGGCACCGCCGCGCAGCCGTCGCATGAAGCTGCGCGGGTCGAATCGGCAACTGAAGCGGCCCGTGCATCGGGTGGCGACGCGGCCCAGGAAGCGACCGGTGACGCGCCGGCCGATGCGAAGCCGAAGAAACCGGCCCGCAAGACGGCTGCACGCGCGCGCCGTCCGCGCAAGACGGCCGCCGCCGCCGAGTAAGGGGCGGCGGGCGGGGCGGTGCCCGACTCGCGGCGCCGCCCGCGCCAGGCGTCCCGGCCGGTGCAATGCCGGTCGAGGCGCCGTTATCCGTTCAGCACGTACGGGCGCGTCATCACCTCGAGGAAGTGACCGTCCGGATCGTCGAAATACACGCCGCGACCGCCGTTATGGCGGTAGATGTCGCCAGGCTGCCGCTTCGCCGGATCGGCCCAGTGCGGCAGCCCTTGCTCGCGAATGCGCGCGTACACGCGATCGAAGCCGGCTTCGTCGGTCAGGAACGCGTAGTGCTGGGCCGCGATCTCCCCGTCCTGTTCGTAGAAGTCGAGCGACACGCCGTTGTCGAGCTGGACGACCAGCATCGCGCCGAACGGCGTCGGTGCCGGCAGTTCCAGCAGCCCGGTGAGAAAGCGGCTCGACGCGTGCTTGTCGCGGCACCAGACGATCGTATGGTTCAGCTGGACATTCATGGTGTGTCCCCGGGAACGGGCGCGAGGGTGCGCATGGACACACGATAGCCGATCGCCGCCGGTGTTCAAGCGTGCAAGCGGCCGCCCGGGGCGGCCGCTCGTGCGTTACTCGCCGGCCACCGCCGGGCCGCCCGAGTTGCTGCGGCGGTTGCGGCGCTTCTCGCTCCATACCCGCAGCCGGTCCATGTACAGATAGACGACCGGCGTCGTATAGAGCGTCAGCACCTGCGACATGATCAGGCCGCCGGCGATCGCGATCCCGAGCGGCGCGCGCAGCTCGGCGCCGTCGCCGTGCCCGAACGCGAGCGGCAGCGCGCCGAGGAGTGCCGCCATCGTCGTCATCATGATCGGCCGGAAGCGCAGCAGGCACGCCTCGTGGATCGCATCGAACGACGACTTGTGGCCAGTGCGCGTCTGGTCGATCGCGAAGTCGACCATCATGATCGCGTTCTTCTTCACGATGCCGATCAGCAGGATCACGCCGATCAGCGCGATGATGCTGAACTCGGTCTTGAACAGCAGCAGCGCGAGCAGCGCGCCGACGCCGGCCGACGGCAGCGTCGACAGGATCGTGATCGGGTGGATGTAGCTCTCGTACA
>NZ_QTPY01000050.1:0-19275 GCF_003857765.1 Burkholderia sp. Bp9016 | reverse complement strand
ATGATCTGGCTGTCCGTGAATCTCGATTTCTTCATTCCGTAGAACTCCCTCAACAAGAAAATTCTACTTCTGATCACACCGGTTTCTCGGGGGGATTACCAACGCACACTGACCCTCGATGCGTTAGATCACGATACCGATACGTCGCCCGCGAAATACGGTCGTGTCGACTATCTTGCATGGTACGGAAGTCGAGTCGTTGGCATTGAACTAAAGATGGCCGGGATCAACTGTGAGAATCCCAAACTTACAGAGCGAATCGGCAGCCGCTGGAAAAAAGTCGTTGATCAAGCCAAGACGGTACAGAATTGCCTCCGCGACCGGCAACGGGATGATAGAGGCCGCTATCCAAGCCCCGTCTCACTGGCACTCATGGTACTCGTCGGGCATCGAAAAACGAATATCAAGAACATCGGCGATTTGAACGAGTCTACGGACGACAAGAAGGCAGTAGATGTCGTTGCGAACCTGTCGCCACGCCCCACATTCATCGCAACCTACACATTCCCGAATGAATTTCGGCAGCTCGTACCAAGGCGTCAAGGCAAAGAAGCCCCCAAGGATGGCAGCGTCATGTATACGCCTTTCGTGCTTTTTATCGCGAGGCCATCTATCAACTCGGTAAGCAACTAGGCTTCGGCTTTCACGGATGCTCAACCGCTACGGATCACACATCGACCGACATGACGTGCTGCGACTCGATGAGCAGTGGCGGCACTGGGCACTTGCAAACGCACAGATCGTCACTTAGTGCGACGCGGCGACCGTCCGGCCCCGTCATTGGCAAGCGTGGACCAACGCATTGAATCTTGCCGATGGTCTTGCACACCGGGCAGAACACATCATCGTTCTCGTGCGCGATGTGCCTGCCGATTCTAGCCAGCAACCGGGTACTATCTTATCGCTGTAATTCTTGTTTCAACGAACTCGGAAACGGATTTGAAATATCTGAGCTGCGAACCCATCCAAGTGTAACCTTTCTCGGATCAGAGTCGTCGATCATCATATCCGGATTCACGTATCGCACATAAGAATAACCACCCTCTCTAGCCAGCACCGCCACAAAATCACCGAGAACCAAATACCTCCCCTCCCTCACACCCCTTGCCTTTTTATAGATAAATGTTTTTCTGGACGCGACACCAATCCCAATTGCCTTGAGTTCTTTTTTTGGTTCAAATTGTTGCGCTCCACGCGTACCGGGCGGCGCAGAAAATATACCAGCGACGCTGAGACATCCTCCCTGTGGCGTGTCGGTCATCAGTCCCACCGCATCTTTACTCATGTACAACGTTCCGGCAATACTTGCCCTAGGATCACGTTGATCATACGAAAATACGCCTTTAGATGGTTCCTTGTACGGGACAAAATCAAATGTTTTAAGCTTGAGAGCGCTTACCCCAGCTTCGTCCTTTTCACCAAGGCTTGCATTCGCAAAAAACATAAAACCGCACGAGAATTGATTTTCTCGTGCAAAGTAATATCCGTATATATCATCCCCGGATCGATACGTCACAAACGCAACATCATCATAAAGCGTCAAGGAGCCGGAAAAAACTATTTTAGGCGCCAGTGAAAATAGCAAAAAAACAACCACCATCGCCAGATGCCTATTTAAATTCATTATAGAATTTCTCCATTCTAGCCGGATACTCGGGAGGATAACCTTGACCGTTATAAAATCTCGCAAAGTCACTCCAATTTTTATCCTTAAGCGCCGATAGTGCCCCTTTGTTCATGCTGGCATATGCAACAAAAAGGTCAAATTGCTCGTCAACTCCCTGCATAGCAAGGTTAGCCAGTGCCGTCGGGTTTGCATACCCCATCTCCTCCCAGAATATCCCCAAAACTTGGAATGCCCCCCACGAACACGCCATAATCGCAAAATCTTGGTTAAGTTCACATGCTCGAAGGAATCGTTCGTATTGGTACATCACGCCTTCGTCCGACCGAGACGACCACCCGCTATCATCCTTCTCCCCCTCCGAATATCCGCCTTGCTCCGGAAAACAGAGGTTGGGAAATTTGGGAAATGGATTTTTCTCCTTTCTCAAAAGAGACGGCTTCTCGAAGCGCCGCTCTTTGGGCAAACTGGCCCTCATGAACATGTGCCGCTCATAAAGAATTTTGGGCAGCCCATTCGCGCAAAACCCGGCACCGCTACTTTCCGTCATTGCCACTGCCTTGATTGCCGCCACCTCGCACGCAAGGTCTTTAGCCACCTGCTTGTACTTATCGTCACTAATTTCTAATGTTTTAGGATAATTCAACCTCGAACCAAGCACATTGAGCGCGACCGTTCTCGGCTTTCCCGTTTCGACCACCTTATAGTGATGTTCGATTGTAATTTTTGTCTTTTTCTTGTGCGTCTTGGGATCGACCGTCACTTCCTTATTCTTCGTCGGAAAATCCTTCTTGACCATTCCTTGCTCGGTCACCTTTTGGGACCATGTAATGTATGGGCCAAAATCTTTTACCAGACGATCAATCGTCATGATTTCCCCATTATTTAAAACGGGGAGATGCAATTCCTGCTCAAATTCTTCTTTTGGCGTGAGTTTTGTCGTCGCCTCGATGTGGTACTCGGGACTGACGATAGTAAAAGAATTAATATCTTTCTTCGGCACGACCTTCGCTTTCCACGCGTATTCCCCACGTCGATTTTTAACAAACACATCAATCGGTTGATTACGCACCGCATTGGTGATCGTCACGGCGTAGCCGTCCTTGTCGCTCGTCACCTGAAGGGTGTTGTCCGATACTGGAGGCGGCGGTGGTGGCGGGGGCGGCGCTGCGGGCTTTGCAGCGCTCGCTGCTTGACTGCTGCCCGATGCGGCCTGCGCGGGGGCTGCTGTAGAGGCAGCGGCCGGTGCTGCTGTGGAGGCTGCGGCCGGGGCAGACGCAACTCCCGGCGCGGAAGCTGCTGCGCTCGGGGCACGGACCGACGGCGGGTCCTGTACTTTGGTCGGATCGGGGCCGGTCGTCCATGGCGGAGCCGGAGGCGTGCCCGTCCCAGCCTTCAACTGTACCGACAACCCTTCGATGGGTGCTTGCAAAACGTCTCGAAACAGAAACATCACTTCCACAAGCGATACCGCACCAGCGTTCGTCGTCGCATCTTTTGTTTGGTCAGCGTTTGCCACATGTACTCCTCATGGATTTCGAATCTCGCTATCCCCGGCGTTCTTAAACGTCTTTCGACGCGTCAGTCGAGTCGTCGTCCCGTCCTTCGTGGTCGTAGGCATCCTCGATCGCGTGCCAATCGCCACCGCCAACCTCGCACTTCACTTTCGTGGGTTCGGACGTATGAACGGTCGCCGTGGCACCGTCGAGTAGCCCGCCCTGCTGCCGGATGGTGCCGTCAGGCATATAGATGCGGTACGTCTGCGCCTCCAGACTTTGGCCCACACCGAGATTGGCGATCACGGAGGCAACATCAAATGTCTGCACGTATTCGTGCGCCGGGTTTTGCACCAGCGTACTAACGGGAAGAGGCGGGATGGCATAGCGTGTGCTGGCCGGTCCACTCCACGAATGCTGCAACCCCTTGAATTCAACCGTCCCCGGCGCATGCCCCCGAATATTGCCGCCTTCAAGCGTAATTGAAGCACCGCCCGCCGTGAGCACGAGTTTCCCGCCCGCCGCGATTTCGATATCGCCCTGTGCCAGCAGTTTGAGAACGGCTTTGGCTAGTACCTCGATATTCGCGTCGTGCGACTGAATCTGGACAGGGCCCTTAGAAAACAGCTTGATCGCCGTTTGAGAGAACATGCTGATCGTGCTCGCGGCATTCACGATAAATGCCCGTGCCGACGCGATGTGCGTGCTCAGGGCGCTGACCAGATTGATGTGGCCGTCTGCGGCCATATGCACGGACTCTTGTGTCGAGACACCAATTCCGAACGGGCTTGCGAGTAACAAAATCGCCTTCTTGAAGGCATTCGCGCTGCCCGTGCCACCGCCCGCCGTACGACCACCGCTTCCTTCCGGTGTCTCCGACTGCCGGGTGGCGTCTGCGAACTGCTTCAGCGCGTCGTGGCCGTCCTTCAGGCTGTCGGCGCGATGCTGCATGCCGACGCTCGAAAGCTGCTCGATCAAACTTTCAGCACCGGTCAGTTGGCTTTGTGCTTTCTGCACATCGAGCTGGTCGTCGTTGTGCGCATTCGGGTGCGTGCCGATGTATGCGCCGCGCGAGGCTCGTATGCCGAGATAGTCGTCAGTGTGCAGCAGTACGCCTTTGCCGAGGTAACGGCCGCGCGTATTGTTCTTACCCGCGTGATCGATCAAAACGCCTTGGTGATACAGGCTGTAGCTGTTCCCGACTTTCCCCGTGTAGGTCGTTAGTCGCGTTGCACCCTGATGCGTCGCATCGTCATGCACGAACGCGTTATAGGCTCCGCTCTGGCCGAAGCCGTTCGACATGAGGCCGGACAATAGGACGTTGGTGTGCCACTGGGGCGGCGTCGTTTGCGACGGCAGTCGCCCCAGTACATACGGCCTATCACAGTCACCTTGAAAATAATCGACCAGTACCCATTCGTCTTTGCGCGGAACGTGAACGCCACCGTACCCATACCCGGTATCCGCCTGCATGACCAGCAACGGCGGCGACGTTCGCATCGATCCTGACTTGCCGTGCTTGTCCCACGGGTAAATCACGGTGATCCGATTGCGCTCATCCGCCCACGCTTCTTCGTTCTCCGGCCCATTCACCAACGCATGCTCGGTATGCATCAGAGGCTTTTTATGCTCGAACTGGCTCCGATATTCCGTATTCGTTCGCTGCGCCTCCACCTTGACCAGATAAACACCTGCCAAACCATCAACCGGATTCTGCCCCGAGTTGATTTGGCTGCCGTAATCCCCGCGTAAATCGGCCATATCGCCTTGCAAGCTCAGAGGATATGTCGCGGCATGATTGGACAGCGGAACGTTGTTCTCAATGAACCACTCGGCCTCAACAATCAGGAATTCCCGATTGTTCGGGTCGATCGTCATGTGTCGCGTGTGATGTTCAAGCGTGAAGCGCGCCCCTACGTCGATCCAACGCACGCCACCCACGCCGATATAGCGACGCGCCGCGGAAGTCCATGCCTGTGAGCGATTGTATGCGCGCCTACGGCCAGCGTCCGAAGTCGGGTAAGCATACGACAGCGCCTCGCGCACGATCATCGGCGCATACGGAATCCCGTGCGTAACGGATTGGCGTCGTTCTTCCGTTACGTACGTACTCGCACTCTTGCCAAGGCCGCTGCTGACCAAATAATCTTGCGTCGGATTCTTGTAGTTAAACGAAGTCGTTTCGTACGCGAGACTCTGTGCAGTCTGCGTTACCGCCCATTGCGTAAAACCATCGACCTCTTCGGTCGCGTTGCCGCTGTAGAATTCGATGGGCCTCGCGTCGGGTAAGGCGGAAAGACGATCAACAATGACAAGATTCGTTACGCGCGGGTCGTCTTCGTATCGGACCGCCGCATGTTCAAAGTAAAAATACCACCCCTCATCTTCAAGAATTCGATGAAAGAAATTGAGGTCCGTTTCGCTCTGACCTTGCCGTGTGTAGGATCGCACATGCGGTTCGTCTGACAGAACGAATTTCACGTGTCCGGCCAGCTGCGGATACGCCTCCAAAAGGTCAAGAACAATCTGTTGCGCGGTCTTATCGAACCACTGATCGTCTTTGCTTGCTTTTCCGAGAAAGAAAAGTGCCGATTCGAATTCGACTTGGTATACGGTCAGATTTCCATCTTGTCCGAGCGTATGGAATTTATGAACGAATCCGTGAATCGGACGATATGTTGATTCATCAAACGGTTTCGACGCCTGCTGAATAAACAGCGTGACAGGCTGATGTTCCAGTTCCAGATTATCTATGTCGTCACGAAGCGAAACAACATCGACCACCCAGCGATACCCTCGGCCAACCTTGGCCCATCCTTTCGCACGGACGGGGATCAGCGCATGCGGCCCCAGCGAAGAACGGAACATGAGCAACCTCTCATGTTGCATCAGCCCGCGATGAATCGATTCGTAAATCGCGCTGAACTTCAGATCATCCGGATCAACTGGGCTAAGCGCCATCTTTCATTATCCTTTCTCTCTCAGGTTCGACTACCGTCAGAGAAGCGACACAAAGACGGTCAGCCAGCGGCGACGTAAGGTCGCTCTCGCGCGATTCCAGCCTAGATCAGACGAATTCAGCCCGATGCGGCGAGCGTTTGACAATTATTTACGCGTCACCGTCACCAAGCAGCCGCGCCGGGTCTACCTTCAGTACCGACGCGAGCACCGCCAAATCATCGAGCGATAAATTGGCAACGCCGCGTTCGACGTTGCCGACATAGGTTCGATGGAATCCAGCAACTTCGCCAAGGTGCTCCTGAGAAAAGCCAACTGACTTCCGAATTTCCCTGAGGTGACGCGCCACCTCAGATCGCAAGTCACCATCAGCAACCGGCAGCGACTTTTCGCTGTCTACAGCACACAGGAATTGCGCGGCATGAACTTCCAACGCAGACGCCAGTTTCTCCATGTTATCGAGCCGAATGTTGATCGATCCGCGCTCGACGCCACTCACGTATGTGCGGTTCAACCCGGCACGCTCCGCCAGCCCCTCTTGGCTCAACCCTTTGAGCTTTCGAACGGCCCTTACACCACTGGCAAATCTCGCGCGCGCTGAATGTGTACGACGTGTCATAGTGACGAAGCTTCGCCGAATGACTCATATCCATCTACGCGTCAACATGCGTACTGCATTTATGTTTACCGCACTTATGATACATTGCAGTTGTTTCCTGCCCGCTGATCCGGAAACTACGTTGGCGAAAGGCAACAAATTGGCCCGCATGAGCGCTGGTTGTACGGCGTTCGGCCTTAAGCACAGCAAAAACGCGTACCTCCAAGTGTTTGCCACGCTGCAAAGCAAGGCGGCATCGATCGCACGAACGCGCGCGACGCAGACCGGCACGAGGGGAAAATGTTGTCAACAGTCACGAAAGACCACGCATCCGGGGATGCCTATCTGAACTTGGCATGCCCCGTTTGCGGCTGCTTGCCCGTGCCGCACCTCAAGCACGACAGGTACTTTGCCGACCGCCGCCCCGGCTGTGGCTTCGTGTACGTGCGGAACATTCCCACAAAAGAACGTACGGCAGCGTTCGACGCATCGTCCGACGCCCAACGCCCGACAACCCCAAATTTTCCGATGGTGTGTTCATGAACGACACGACGCCCGAATCCGATTCGATCGGCACCCAACCCCATCCGGGCTACTGGACGGAAACTGATGCCGCCTCGTCCAAGTTCGGCAGCATCGGCCATAACGTGCGCATAGCCAAGAACTGCACGCTAATCGGGATGCACAACATCCACATCGGCGATTTCGTGACCATCGATGGCCCGACCATTCTTTGCGCCACAGTTGGTCGTATCTCGATCGGCCGAAACGCACAGATCGCCGCTGGCTGTCACCTGAGCGGACTCGGCGGTATCGACATCGGCGACTTTTGCCAGCTATCTCCGGGCGTCCACATTTATAGCTCGGACGACGATACCTCGGACGCCCTGTTCGGACGTGTGCCGAAGCCTCTATCCAAAGGCGACAACGCCCCCGTCCGTATCGGCCGGTACGTTGTCATCGATGCGTACTCCGTGGTCTTGCCGGGTTGCGACATCGGGGATGGAGCGTCGATTAAGAGCATGACGCTCGTAACGACCAGTCTCGCGCCTTGGACCATTCACGCGGGCGTACCGGCCGCACTCGTTGGAACACGTTCGCAACGGTTTCTAGGGGCAAACGATTCGGTCAGTCAGGAAAATCCACAGTAAAGACATGGTGTTCCTTTTTGCCGGCTCCGGCAACCATCCTCGTGCCTTCGGATGCCGGGACCTTTTTGCCGATGCTTCCCGTGTCGGCACTTTTTATTCAAGCGCGCAGCGGCGTGCACCGCTGCCTCAAAAAACCAAACTTTCGGGACCGAAACAATGAATCACAATTCCGCAGAGATAATCGCCAAGCTGGCCGTGGCGACCATTGCGGGCCTCACGTTCGATCGGAAATATCGGGCGCTCGAAACAGGCGTGGACGCTTCTCACTCACGGCCGCAAAAACAGTTGCGCTGGATCGACATCCAGAGCCACGGCGATTCGTTCGATATTGTCAATCGATACGTTTACCCGCGCCCGTTCAACTTGACTGATAAACGTCCTATCCAGACCGGCGGCAAAGCCGAGTTCCTCTTGAGACAGCGCCCTTGCAACCCTCTGCGCACGAACGTTGTACGCCAACACATCCCGCAACGAGACGAGTTTGGCTTTCGGATTGGGACCTTTGAGCGGCGCGGACATGCACCGATCTTTGCGATATGATGTATTTTCATCTACGGACTTTGCATCACATAACTGGTCGATGTACCGCCGATCGATACCGAAAACGGCAGATTTTGGGATCAAATCGAGCCAAAAGGTACGCTGATAAGGGTTCGTTCGACACCAAGTAACACGGGGAACAACATGCAATCCAGAACAAAAAATGCGCTCGCCGCAGTCGTCGGCCTATCTGTCGTCGTCGCAGCAATCGCCGCCTTCGTGGTGCAGCACCCGTCACCGACGCAGGATGAAGTTAGGGCCGTAAAAGACGGCGGCACAGATGCTGCAACGACCAGTTCGAACCAGACGGCCGCAGCACCTGCACAAGCCGCGTCGAACGATTCGGCCATTCCGCCGCAGGTACAAGCGCAACTTGATATCGCCGGACAGCAGGCACAAGCACGAATCGTGACGCCGCTCCAAATGATCATCGCCGACTACAAGGAAAACGAGGTCAACGCGGACAACAAGTACCGGGGGAAATATGTTCACTTCCGTGGCGTGGCCGGGAGTGTCGAAAAAGACATTGGCGACAAGCCATTTCTGTACGTGAAGCCAACTGATCCCACATCGGATGATCACGTATCGGTACGTTTCGATGCCGACGGACTCAAGGAAGTAGCTAACGTGCGGCCGGGACAAATCATCGACCTGTCCGGTGTTGGTGATGGCAAGGGCCTTGCAACGCCCCGCTTCACTTCGTGCAGCTTCTTGTCCGGTGACTACGTATCAGCGCCGTACGCAGCGCTGCAAAGCCGAGAATCGGCGGCCGCAACTGACGATCCGATTTACCAGCCGTCGTTCGACTGCGCGCAACAGAAAGGCACGGCGTACTGGCTGATTTGTCACGACGCGGACCTTGCAGCGGCTGACGTGCGGCTTGATCGCATCGCTCACAAGTTACAGAACCAAGCGCAGACGATTGACAACTTGGGCGCTTCGTCAAACAGCCCCGAGCAATTCAGAAATTCATTGCACTCCATGCTGCAAAAGCGCAATCAATGCGCCGACGTACCCTGCTTGGCCGAGTGGTACTACGGCATGGAAAGGAAATTTGGGGATGCGAGCGGCAAGCTGGACACATTCATTGAGCAAGCGAAGTTGGAACGATCGCTGCAAGAGTAAATAAAGGCGCGGATCGATCATCCGCCGCAAACAAACCACCCATTCGGGGCAAGACCATGAATCGAAATTCCGCCGCGACGCTCGCCAAGCTGGCCGTCGTGTCCGCCGCCGCAATCATCACCTGCACAGCGCACGCAGCAGGTGCGGCACTCCCGCAATCGTGCGAAACGGTCGCGCGCTTTCTGGATTCCTGCGCAGCAGACCTGAAGCTACTGAATTACGAAATGGGCGGCGACAAGTTGTCCGGCCCGAGCGGTGGGGAACTTCGCAGCATGATGCGCACGGTAGTGCAAAAGAAGGGGGCCGCGCTGGCTGATCAAGCGTGCACGTCCGGTGCGACCAAAGCGTAAGGTAACTTCGCGAATCTCATGACGGCCGCAAGTCTGGCACGTTACGAATTCTCCAACCGCTGTCAGGCTACGATGGTCGGCGTGATGATGGTTGCCAAGCGCGCAGAAAACGCCGCAGAAGCTGCAACCGCAGCGAAGGCCGCAAACGCCAACAGCGACGCTGCCCGTGAAAATGCGATCGCAGACCATCAAGCATCCACCGCTGCTCAATGGGCGCGCGCCGCGAAAAATCGTGACATGGATGTGGAGCAGGCGAACGAATCCGCGCGACAGAAACTGCCAAACGTTTCCGCATCCTGCCCGGACACCAAGCTGATCAAGCAAACGCCGGTAGACTTCAATTCGCCGGTCTACAAGCCCACGATCATCTTCGCTAGCAAGCAGTGCGGTTACGCCGTGTCATACTGGCCTGCGGACCGTGATGTACAAATCACGTTCGATTCGAGCGAAATCGACGGTTGGATCGGCTACTGCTCCACGAAATCAACCGGCATGACCACCACATGTACCGAAAACCACGGCTGACGGCAACGCATTGGCTACACACACGGCGCGCGTTCATTTTTCGTGTCAGCGCTGGATACTTCGGCCAGTCCGGGTGTACACGGGCGACGCTGGCACGATCAGGGGCGCGGCAAATAATCGCGCTGTAGTAAATAAACGCGTTGAATTTTCCGGCGACGCGGCGACTGTATATATTCCACGGGCGCAAGAGTGAATATTTCAACGCGCGTCGGTAGACACTCGCCGCACACGGCCACGGATCGCCGCTTGCCGAGTGATCACTGAACACAGCGAGAATATTCACTCGGCATCCACAACCCGCATGGGTTGCGACGACCACGTGCACAAAGATCGTTGATCACGGCAACCAGTCTGGCACGGCGTGCGGCGGTCAGCATTCCACGCGTCGGTCGAACGCGCAGCCTACCGTTCCTGCTGCGGCCCGTAAATACATTTCATCGACGTACGACGACGCTGTTATCGAACTGAGCAGCGTTACGTGAACAGACAATCAAGCAGCGAACGCAGCCGTGTCGCTGCTGGCCGACGCCTGTGCGTCGATTCGCTTGAGCACTCTGCGAAACTGCGTCAATTGCCACTGCCCACCTTTCGCGGCGGGAATATTCAGAGTGTTCAGTTCGGTGACCATCGCGCGCTGCGACATCCCTTGTGCACGAAAGCCGTTGACGATCCGCGCAAGCGTTACCGCAAATTCGTCAGCGGCCTGCTTCTTCTCGTCGTTCTTACGTTTCAGGTTGGCTGCGCCCATACGACCGAGTTGCACCCCGCGACTTTTCGCAGCAGCAAGAGCCTGCCGAGTCCTCAACGCGATCGCATCGCGTTCCCATTCACTCATGACGCTGAATAGCTGCAGCATAGTCTTGTTCGCGTTCGGCATGTCAGCCGCCACAAAATCAATGCCGGTTTCAAGCAACCCGGAAATGAAGTGAACATTCCGCGCGAGACGGTCGAGTTTTGCGATAACCAACGTTGCCTTGTGCCTCTTGCATAGCGCAAGCGCTTCACGAAGTTGCGGGCGACGATCGAGCGCGTTAGAACCCTTGCCCGTCTCGACCTCGGTGAACGAACCGACCACTTCGAAATTGCCCGTGTTCAAATAATTCTTGACGGTCAACTCTTGCGCAGCTAGGCCAAGTCCCGATCTCTCTTGGACAGTCGTGGAGACACGAAAATACTGCACCACTTTTCTTGACTTTTCCATTTTCACAAGCCCCGATGATGCCACATATACCTTGTGCGCACCGGCTATAACGAACCATTCGCGAAGTACAAGACGCGCGCGAGCTTTTTTCTCAGTTCGGTCAAATAACCGTAGCTGATACGACCATCTGCGACCGGAAAGTATTCCGGGATGCGCTGCTGAGCGGTAACGGCGTTGTCGAACTAGGCAATTCGCAGGCACGGGCCGAAATCCAACTGCTGACCGGAGAATTTTTCGAACTGGCTCAGGCATAGAGGTTGAGACACAAAGAGTGACGTACGAGGATCACATGAACACCAAATTCAAACTCTCTCCGGCCCGTCAAGGCGCTGAGCCGAGCGTAATCAACGTTGCCGAATTCGTCTCTGATGCGGCAATGGTCAGGTCGCAAGCTGACACACGCACCGCACGCATGGTTCCGCTCAACCTCAACATCGATGCGGATCATCATCGCCGCCTGAAAATTCGGGCAATCGAGGAGGGCGCGACGGTTTCTGACGTCGTACGCAGTTTGATCGCCGCTTGGCTCGATAGCCGCCCATGATGGCTGCCTCCGGAGATACACCTAGCAGAGCGTCTTTCATTATTTCCACATCCCTACATTTCTCGATCCGTACATTTCTACAGTTGATGTCCGACGAACACCAACGTAGCCACGCCCACAAACCAACATTTAACGATTTCTACATTTCTTGAAATCGTTGCGCTATGCTTGCCGTTCGCAACGGAGGGAGCATGGCAACGAACCGCAAACCCGGCAGCAAGGCTGTAAAGATCGACTACCCTGACGGTATGACTGAGGATGAGTGGACAGATGCCGTCGTGGGTACTCAAGCCCGCACCGCAAACCCGCGAGTCAAGCCAAACCAGAAACGCGTCAAATCAGCGGATGTCGTGTCACGTACGCCCAAGGACAATGCAACCTCACGCATCAAACCCGATCAGGCGCGCGTCAAAGTCCCGAACGCACCGCCATCGCCCAACCCCAACATGGCCAGTTCGATCGTGGATTCTCTCGACGAGTGGGCAAGTGACGGTGCTCCACAGAATCCGACAAATGCCAATTTCCAGATCGAAAAAGAAATTCACAAGCAACTCAAGGCATACGCAGTCGCGCACGAGACAACCGTTTCCCGACTGCTTCGCGCACTCATTGCGCGCGAGCTAGCCAGCAAGAAATCGTAGCGTCTTAGGGGCAGCTGGATTGCTCGATGTTGATGACGTAGGCTGATGCGTCCCGCTTGTCCTTGAATGCTCCATCGTGCAACGACACATCTTCGCACCCGTAGCGAGAAATAACCGCGCACGTTCGATGCCCTCATTTCCTTCCGTGCCCGTAGATGTTCACGCCCCGGAAATAGCGGACGTGGGTGCGGATACGGAACAGGCACGGCGTTTCTTTCATCGAACCGAGCGGTCGAGCAACGGACAGTGCGACGTTCACCGACTCGCAGTCGGACGCCTTGCGTAACTGATCACAGGGCCAGCTTGGTTTCTTCCCGCCGCGACCCATTGATGCGGGTGATGAGCCGCTGCACTGCGCCAGCGACCAGCCACCGACGCACGGGCATGAGAATTTTCGCCATGCATGGCGGAACCAGACAGCGAGATGATGTCGCTTCAGACGCTTGTCAGCTTATAATTAGCGTAGGTTTTGGCGTAGGTTTTGGGGTATCCGGCATCCAGCCTGCATCACGTGACGCCCGTGACACGCGGCGAGCGCATCGCGTCGTTCTTCTGGATCCAGAGCATGGTGCGCGACGACGGTGATCGCACGCTGCTGTTTCAGCTCGATACGCAGATTCAGGCGCTTTCCGCGGAAAAAGGGGCGAAGGACCCGGTGGTCATTTCGCTCACCGGGATTTATCACAACCTGTTGAGGAAGTGGGCGGATGCGTGAATTCCAGAAGCGGGGCGACGCTGACCGAAAACCTGAAAACAGTAGTGGGACTGCCCCTCCGAGCGAAAGCACAAGCAGCGACAGGAGCGTAAAAGGGTGTTCGTCGACGATTGCCTCGAATCGCTGGCGCAACGTTTTCGTAGCGGGATATCGTTCGTGATTTACGTACATCCGCCCCTGCGTCTCTCTCTCGGTCGAGACCTGCGCTGCAAGAGCAGAATCCTGCTTCCTACCGAACACGGATCGCGCCCCCAACGCCGAAACACCGCAGTCGCCGGCACCGACCGGTTGCTTGCGCCGATCCGGTGCCCCCGCCTAAAATGACCATCGTCAAATGACCATGCTCATATCGTGATGCCACACGCTCCCGTCTCGAAATCCGAATTCAAGGCTCGCGCGCTTGAATACTTCCGCCTCGTCGAAGCGTCGGGCGAAAGCCTCATCGTCACCGACCACGGCAAGCCAACGCTGGAAATCCGGCCATACCACGCACGCGAAGCCCAGCCGTTGGACATGTTGCGCGGCTCGGTCATGCGCTACGACAATCCTCTCGATCCGATTGCGGAAGACGATTGGGAGGCGTCGCGGTGATCGTGCTGGATACACATGCATTGGTGTGGTGGGTGGCGGGCGATCCGTCGCTCAGCAAGAAGGCCCGCAGCGCGATCGATCGTGCTCGCGCAGAAGGCACGCTCGCCGCGTCCGCGATTTCCGCATGGGAAATCGCGATGCTGGTGCGCAACGATCGCCTTGCTCTGACGATGGATGTCGACGCGTGGCTCGCCACCGTCGCGCAGATCGACGGCATGCGCTTCGTGCCCGTCGACGCAGACATCGCCGCGAAGTCCGCCGACCTGCCCGGCACCTTCCACAAGGATCCGGCCGACCGCATGATCGTCGCTACCGCTCGGCGGCTTGGCGCACCGCTCGTCACCCGCGACGAAAGGATTTGCGCGTATGCGCACGTGAAGACGCTCTGGTAGATCGCACGCCACTGGTACGCCAGCCCTGCACCCCTGTTCCGCCGGGCAGCGGCAGATCGGCGATTCGTCTGACCGGATCGCCCATGACGAACCGCGCCCGTGCACCATGTCGCGCCACCCCGCTCCGACTTCACGAATTACCCGCAGGAATGGTGGTATTCGCCGCTCGGCGACCGCCACTGAACCGTGATGAAGCGCGAATCTCTCGCGATTTACGGCCCAACAGACAAAAGCGTGCTCACCGCCCCCACCCGCTGACTTTCTTTCCGACGACCACACCCGCTCATCGGTAACATCCGGACTTGCCGATCCCCGCCCGCTCCCGCACAATCGGGCCACCTGCCTCCCTCCCCCCGCGCCGATGCCTTATGCGTCACTCGCCACCGGCGTCCTGCTCGCCGGCGGCCTCGGTCAACGCTTCGACCCGAGCGGTCTGCAAAGCAAGCTGCTTGCGCTGCTGCCCGACGGCACGCCGGTCGCGGTGGCGGCCGCCCGTCATCTCGCGGCGGCCACGGCCGACGTGATCGCCGTCGTGCGTCCCGGCGCCGAAAAACTCGCGATTCTGCTGAACGAGGCCGGCTGCCAGGTCGTCTATGCACCCGACGCGACGCGCGGGATGGGCGCGAGCCTTGCCGCGGGCGTGCGCATGACGCCGGAAGCAACCGGCTGGCTGGTCGCGCTCGCCGACATGCCGTGGATCGCGGCATCCACCTACGAAGCGCTCACGCGCGCGCTCGATGCCGACGACGCATCGATCGTCGCCCCCGTGCACCAAGGCGTGCGCGGTCATCCGGTCGGCTTCGCCGCCCGCCATTACGACGCGCTGGCCGCGCTCGATGGCGATACGGGCGCCCGCACGCTATTTGCCAGCGCCCCGGTGAACCTGCTCGACGTCGACGACCCCGGCATCCTGCGCGACGTCGATACGCCGGCGGATCTGCGCTGACGCCGGCCGCAACGCGCATCGTGCATGCGCTCGTTCGTTACGCGCTCCGGCCCGATACCCTCGGATACGCCAATATCGCCGGCCATTCGCACGCTGTGACGAGATTCCCGCTGCAAACGCGCGCCCGATTGCCTATAACGAAGACGAGGCGCGCGCGCCGCGCCACCGCCGTCACGCACTGCGCGAGTTCTCCATGGACCACACGACACCAATGCCGGAGCCCCCGGCCGACCCGAATCGCGATCCGGAAGACGATCCGTTGTCGCCACCGCCGCCGGGGCATCCCCACGACAACCCGCAGCAGCCCGACGGGCCGCCGAGCAAGGATCCGGTCTGACCGGGCGCCTGCGTTCGGACGCGCCGCCGACGTGCCTGGCCGCCTCCGCAGGGCGGCGATCCGTCGCTGCGGCGACACCGCACGAGCGCCGGCCACCGCGCCGTGGAACCGCACTCGATTGCCGCCGGTGTCCGGCTGACTGCCGACGGCGCATCGCTCGACTCGTGCGTAGCGCCCCCGCGAAATCGCCACGCGCGCATGACTTCATGCGCCGCGCAGCGCATACCCGGAAATACATCGCGACGAAAGCCGCTCCCGCGGCTACCCCGCCGCGTGCTCCCGTGCGACGCGCACCTCATACGTCTTCAGATGGTTGTACGCGATCCGCAGCAGCGACAGCGCATCCGTCGCCTGCGGATCGCGGCGCGCGAGCAGGTCGCCGATCACGTGATCGGCCTCGACCCGCGCATGGTTCTCGACGTCGCGCAGCATCGATGCGGTCAGCGGCGACGGCGTCAGCACCATCCGCTGCATCCGCTCGATCGCCGCCGGATCGGGCCGGTGCCCGTTGTGCGCGGCGATCGCGCTGCATTCGTCGAGCATCGTCTCGAGCAAACGACGGCCGTCCGGCGCAGCGAGAATGTCGCCGATCGAGCCGCGAAACAGCGACGTGCTCGCCGCGAGCGTCGCGAGAAACACCCACTTCTCCCACATGCGCGCGGCGATATCGTCACTGAGCGTCGCATCGAAGCCCGCGCCGCCCAGCACGTCGGCCAGCGCACCCACGCGTGCCGATTCGCCACCGGCGAGTTCGCCGAACGACAATCCGTGCGTATCGTTCAGGTGCACGATCCGCTGCTCGCGATCGAGCGTGGCCGCGATCACGCACAGGCCGCCCAGCACCTGCGCGGGGCCGAAGCGGTCGCGCAGCGCGTCGAGATGGCGCATCCCGTTGAGCATCGGCAGGATCAGCGTCGACGGCCCGACGAACGGCGCGAACGACGCGATCGCATCGTCGAGGCTGTACGCCTTGCAGCTCAGCAGCACGAGGTCGAACGGCGCGGCCGTATCGGTCGCGCGCACGGTCTGCACGTTCGCGAGCGTCAGGTCGCCTCGCGGGCTGCGAATCAGCAGCCCGTCGCGGGCGAGCGCGGCCGCGCGACCGTCGTGCACCAGGAAGGTCACGTCGCGCCCCGCCGCCGCAAGCCGGCCGCCGAAATATCCGCCGACCGCGCCGGCCCCTACCACCAGAATCCGCATCGTTGCCTCCTTTCGGTTTCGTTCGGCGTCGCTACCCGCGCCCGGTCTCCCGGACGAACAGCGCAACCGTCATCGTCCGACAGTATAGCGACGCTCAATATGTATATGCATAGATGACCGTACCGCGCTCGATGGCATTGGGGGCGGCATGGCGTCTAAGGGATTTCCCGCCTACGGCACCGTTCGTTGCGCGCCGTCAAAGACTTATCCCGTCGCGCCGTTCCGGCGCTCGTTCGACCGACCGACCTTACTCACCATGCGCACCCTCTCCCTGAACCAGAAACTTGCTTCGATGATCGTCATTCTGTGGCTCGGCCTGCTCGTGATCGCCGGCATCGGCGCATGGCAGACCCGCGCGTCGATGATCACCGATCGCCGCGACCAGCTTGCGACGCTGGTTGCGCAGGCCGCGAGCGTCGCCGACCACTACTACAAGCTGTCGCAGCAGAACGCGCTGCCGGAAGCCGATGCGAAGCAGAAGGCGCTCGAGGCGATCGCTGCGATGCGCTACGGCACCGACGGCTACATTTCGATCAACGACTCGAAGCCGGTGATCGTGATGCATCCGATCAAGACCGACCTCGACGGCAAGGACGTGTCGAATTTCGCGGATCCGAACGGCAAGCACCTGTTCGTCGAAATCGTGAAGGCCGGCAACGACGAAGGCGGCAAGGGCTTCGTCGAATATCTGTGGCCGAAGCCGGGCGCCGACAAGCCGCAGGACAAGACCAGCGCGGTGCAACGCTTCGCCCCGTGGGACTGGTATCTCGTGACGGGCATGTATATGGACGACGTGCGCTCCGCCGTGCTGGCGAGCATCGGCCGCTGGTTCGCGATGACGGCCGTGCTCGGCGCGATCGCGACCACGGTGATGGTGCTCGTGCTGAAAAGCGTCCGCGCGAACCTCGGCGGCGAACTCGAAGTCGCGCTCGACACCGCGCAACGCATCGCGCAGGGCGACCTGACAGCGCGCGTGAACGTGAAGCACGACGATCACGGCAGCCTGCTGCATGCCTTGCACATGATGCAGGGCGGACTGATCGACATGGTGTCGCGCGTACGGATGGGCACCGAGAACATCAACGTCGGCGCGAGCGAAATCGCATCGGGCAATACGGACCTGTCGCAGCGCACCGAGGAACAGGCGGCCGCGCTCGTGCAGACCGCGTCGAGCATGGACCAGATGACCGCGAACGTGAAGCAGAACGCGGAAAGCGCCGCGCAGGCCGCGAGCCTCGCCGACCAGGCAGCGCAAGTCGCGACGCGCGGCAGCGCGGTGGTCGACGATGTCGTGCGCACGATGAACGAAATCACCGACCGCTCGCACAAGATCGGCGACATCATCGGCGTGATCGACGGGATCGCGTTCCAGACCAACATCCTCGCGTTGAACGCGGCAGTCGAGGCCGCGCGTGCCGGCGAACAGGGTCGCGGCTTCGCGGTGGTCGCGGCCGAAGTGCGCTCGCTCGCGCAACGCTCGGCGACGGCCGCGAAGGAAATCAAGTCGCTGATCGTGTCGTCGAACGAGACGGTCGAGCATGGCGCGACGCTCGTCACGCATGCGGGCGAGACGATGGCCGAGATCGTGCAGTCGGTGCGGCGTGTCAACGAGATACTCGACGAGATCAGCCACGCGTCGCGCGAGCAGAGCTCGGGAATCGAGCAGGTCAATCGCGCGGTGGGCGAGATGGACCAGGTCACGCAGCAGAACGCGGCGCTCGTCGAGCAAGCCGCGGCCGCCGCGCATTCGCTGCGCGATCAGGCCGAAGCGTTGCGGGAAGCCGTCACGCGCTTCGCGTTGCCGGCCTGACGGGGTGGCCCGGCATCGTCAGGCGTGCCTCACGCCGGGTGTCGGATCTCCGATGGCGGCCGCCCGGCCCGGCCGGCTGCGTTCAGATACGTCCGGAATCGACAACCGAAGAAATCAACGCCGCACCGCAGGAAGTCTTGTGGCCGTCGAACGCAGCGTCCCGGCCTTCGACGTTGAAATCCGGGTCGCCTTCGAGGATGGTGCACGTGCCGTGAACCAGGCATGAACACGTGTCGCCGACGCGAGCAACCACGTGGCCCATCACCTTGCTTGTTGCCGCGCCGGACTCGACCCGGCCGCCGTGGGTATGGGTATCGCCTACCCGGATAATTCCACGCATATATCGTCCTTTGAATGATTTGCACAGCGGTTGCGTGCGCATGCAATGTGCAGTCGCGGTGGCTTGGGTTACCACGAGTAGCCCTGCATCCCGTAATCGGCATCGTATCGGCGGCCCCACCACGGCAGGTAGGCGTTGTTCCCGCCGCGTGCGCGGAACCAGTCCTTCGTCGGATCGATCGGCGTGAGCTT
>NZ_QTPY01000049.1:0-19974 GCF_003857765.1 Burkholderia sp. Bp9016 | reverse complement strand
CGCAGCCTGCTGTGGAACGATCCGGAGATCGGCATTCAATGGCCGTTCGACGGCGAGCCGGTGCTGGCGGCGAAGGATGCGGCGGGCAAGCGACTCGTCGAAGCCGAGTGCTACGAATGAGCGGCGCCATGCAATCCCCTGAACAGCGGACCATCCTGCTCACCGGCATCAACGGCCAGGTCGGGTTCGAGCTCGCGCGCAGCCTGCAGGGTCTCGGCAAGGTCGTCGCACTGGATCGCAGCCGGCTCGACCTGTCGAATCTCGATCAGGTGCGCGATGTAGTGCGCGAGGTCAAGCCGGACCTGATCGTCAACCCGGCCGCCTATACGGCCGTGGACCAGGCGCAGACCGACGTCGCGCTGGCGACGCGCCTGAATGCGGAAGCGCCCGCGGTACTCGCCGAAGAAGCCGCGCGCATCGGCGCGGCGCTGATTCATTTCTCGACGGACTACGTGTTTGCGGGCACGAAGGATGGCGCGTATGTCGAGGACGATCCCGTCGATCCGCAAAACGTCTATGGCGAAACCAAGCTCGCCGGCGAACAGGCGATCGCGGCATCGGGATGCGCGCACCTGATCTTCCGCACGAGCTGGGTGTACGGCACGCGCGGCAAGAACTTCCTGCTGACCATGCTGCGCCTGGGCGCCGAGCGCGACGAGCTGAAGATCGTCGCCGACCAGATCGGCGCACCCACGTGGTCCAAGACGATCGCCGCGCTGAGCGCGAACGTCGCCGCGCAGGCCATCGGGGCAGGCACGGCCGGCCGGGACGAATGGTGGCGCACGCATTCCGGCGTCTATCACCTGTGCGCGGGCGGCTCGACGTCGTGGCACGGATTCGCGGAAGCGATCTTCCGCCTGTCGAATCTCCCGAAGAAGCCGTCGGTGACGCCAATTCCTGCCAGCGCTTATCCGACGCCCGCGGCGCGCCCGGCCAATTCCCGCATGTCGAATGCGAAACTGGCCGAGCACTTTGGCCTCGGCGCCCCGGATTGGGAAACCGCGCTCGAACTCTGCATGAAAGAGATTTAAAGCGTACCGCCAGCCGCTTCTCGCTGAATCACGGCTGGCGGATTATTTCGCATTATTACGGAACTCATATTCCGGACATTCCGGTTGCAGCGTTGCCCCCCCGGGAATATCCGCGCACAGCATTCCGATTCAAATGCGCGTTACGCCGCAAAATTCAGCGCCGGCGCACCATCCATCGGCTCCATCGCACCGCCAACCGGCAAAAAATACCCGCCCCGGCAACGCGACCATCTCTCTTGCTGCAAAATATTCCTCACTCCATGCGATCACGTATCAAACGCGCGTTCGACGAGCCCCGTTTTCGCAACTGGCTGGAAGCAATAACGAGATATTGATTAGGACTGTTTACATCCCCGCCGCGATCCGCCCCCTCAACCGAAGCTGCGCCGCCGTACCGCGTTCGACCGGTCCGCAAATTTCGAGACGTTCTAGGGTGAAACATAATTTTCGAGATAAAATCGCGGGTCGCGTCCATGTCCAAAGCTGGCGGGCATGGTCAATCTCCTCTCCCATCTGCCGTACACCCCCCGGGCCGCTTTGCTTTTCGCATGCAATAACAGGGAAATCACGCAGTCAGCCAGTAAGAAAGATACAAGCACATGAGCAAATGCGTCGCTTTAGTCGGATTGGCGTTTCGATTTCCTGGAACAGATAGTCGTCACTACTGGAACGACCTGCTCAACGGCAAGGACTGCGTCACCGAAGTCGAAGCCGGCAGATGGTCGAAAGACGCATATCTGCATCCAGCCAAGGACCATCCGGGTACCGCCTACACGTTCGCTGCGGGTTCGATCGGCGACGTCTCTGGTTTCGATGCGGATTTCTTCGGCATTTCGCCACGCGAAGCCGCACTGATGGACCCGCAGCAACGACTGTTGCTGGAACTGGGCTGGGAAAGCATCGAAAGCGCCGGCATCAAGCCTTCGTCGCTGCGCGGCAGCGACTGCGGCGTGTTCGTCGGCATCGCCAGCGCCGACTATTCGTACCGGATGGCAGACGACCTCGCGACGGTCGATGCGTCCATGGCGACCGGCAATACGGCCAGCATCGCGGCCAACCGCCTGTCCTACGTCTTCGACCTGCGCGGCCCGAGCCTGGCCGTCGATACCGCGTGCTCGTCGGCGATGGTGGCCTTCCACCTCGCCTGCCGCGCGATCGCCAACGGCGAAATCAGCCACGCAATCGCGGGCGGCGTCAGCCTGCACCTGCATCCGTACGGCTTCATCACGTTCTCGAAGGCGTCGATGCTGTCGCCCAACGGGCGCTGCAAGGCCTTCGACGCGTCCGGCGACGGCTACGTGCGCTCGGAAGGCGGCGGCCTGTTCCTGCTGAAGGACTACGACCAGGCCGTGGCCGATGGCGACCGCATCCTCGCCGTCGTGGCCGGCACCGCGGTGAACACCGACGGCCGCAAGTCCGGCCTGACCGTGCCGAGCGTGGACGCCCAGACCGCGCTGATGCGCCAGGTCTACGAGCAGGCCGGCATTCCGCCGAGCGCGATCGACTACCTGGAAGCCCACGGCACCGGCACGCCGGTCGGCGATCCGATCGAAACCCGCGCGATCGGGCAGGCGCTCGGCCAGCACCGCGCCGCCGATGCGCCGCTGCCGATCGGGTCGGTCAAGAGCAACCTCGGCCACCTCGAAGCGGCATCCGGCGTCGCCGGGCTCGTCAAGGCGATCTACAGCCTCCAGCATCGCGTGGTGCCGGGCACGATCGGCATCAAGGAATTCAATCCGAATATCCGCTTCGACGACTGGAACATCGAAGTCCTGACCAAACCGTATCCGCTGCGCGAAACGGGCACGCTGACCATCGGCGTCAATTCGTTCGGTTTCGGCGGCGCCAACGCGCACGTGATCCTGCAAACGCCCGCCGAAGCGGCCGGCACGCCGGATACGCGCGCGGCAGCGGCAACGACGGCCGCCGTGCCGATGATCGTCACCGGCCGCAGCAGCGCGGCACTGCAGGCCAACGCCCGCAAGCTCGCCGATACGCTGCGCGGCCCGGACGCGCCGGCGCTGTACGACGTCGCGCATGAAGCCGCGCTGCGTCGCGACTGGCACGAAAAGCGCGCGGTCGTGTTCGGCACCGACAGCGAACATGTCGCGCAGTTGCTCGAGCAGCTTGGCGCCGACGATGCGGCGAACCCGTCGATCCACGAAGGCGTCGGCGTGCGCGACGCGCAAGGCCCGGTCTTCGTATATTCCGGCAACGGCTCGCAATGGGCGGGGATGGGCTGCAAGCTGCTCGCGCATCCGGTCTTCAAGCAGACGATCGTCGAAATCGATCGCCTGTTCGCCGAGCTCGCCGACTGGTCGCTCAACGCGCTGTTCGAACGCGACGCGCAGGACGGCATCTACGAGCGCACAGAAATCGCGCAGCCAGCACTGTTCGCGCTGCAGGTCGGCGTGACGCGCATGCTCGCCGAGCAAGGCGTGCGGCCCACCGCCGTCGTCGGACACAGCGTCGGCGAAGTCGCCGCCGCGTGGGCGTGCGGCGCGCTCTCGCTCGCCGATGCCGTCGCGGTCATCTATCACCGCAGCCAGCAGCAAGGGCTCACGAAGGGCAAGGGACGCATGGCGGCCGTCGGCATCGACGGCGTCGCCACCGCCGCGCTGCTCGACGAACTCGGCCTGCAGAACGTGCTGTGTGTCGCCGGCTACAACAGCGCCAAGGGCGCCACGCTGGCCGGCGCACCGCACGCGCTGGAGCAGGTCGGCCAGGTGCTCGCCGAGCGCCGCGTGTTCTACAAGCAGCTCGACCTCGATTACGCGTTCCACAGCAGCGCGATGGATTCGATCGAAGCCCCGCTCAAGCAGGCGCTGGCCCATATCCGGCCGCAGCGCGCGAGCGTGCCGTTCTTCTCGACCGTGGCCGGCGCCGAGCTCGACGGCACCGCGCTCGATGCCGACTACTGGTGGCGCAACATTCGCGTGCCGGTGCGCTTCGAGCAGGCGCTCGACAGTCTCGTCACGCAAGGCAGCAACGTGCTGATCGAAGTCGGCCCGGCGCCCGTGCTGCGCAACTACGTCAACGAAACGCTCAAGCAGCACGGCAAGACCGGCCACTGCATCCCGACCGGCCGCCGCACCGACGACGCGCCCGAGCGCGTGGAGGCAGCCGTCGCGCAAACGCTGATCAGCGGTGCGCCGATCGACTGGACGCGGTTCTTCCCGAGCGACGCGGCCCGCGCCAAACTGCCCTCGTACGCGTGGCAACGCGAGCGTTACTGGCACCCGGTCACCACCGAGTCGCTGAACCAGCTCGGCCGCCGTCGCGTTCACCCGCTGCTCGGCTACAAGATGACCCAGCAGACCCAGCCTGCATGGGAAAACCAGCTCGATACGCTGCTCCAGCCGTGGCTCGCCGACCACGTCGTCGGTCACGCGACCGTCTTCCCGGGCTCCGGCTTCGCGGAAATCGCGCTCGCCGCCGCGCTTCAATGGCACCCCGGCGACCACGCGGACATCGAGGAACTGGAGATTTATGCGCCGCTGCTGCTGTCCGCCGCGCCGAGCAAGATCACCCGCCTGTCGCTCGACGAAGGCGATGGCCGCTTCAGGCTGCGCAGCAAGCAGGTCGGCAGCACCGATCCGTGGACCGAGCACGCCAGCGGCCGCCTGCTGGCGGGCGCGAACGCACAGCAACTGGCCGAAACCGCGCCCGCACTGCCCGAGCGCGAGCCCGACTTCACCGGCGCTACGCACCTCGCGCTGACACGCGCGGCCGAACTCGACTACGGTCCGGCCTTCCAGGCCGTGTCGCACGGCTGGATCGAATCGCCGCAAAGCGTGGTGGCCGTGCTGCACGCGCCGCAAGCGCTGGCCGACAGCCTGCCCCACAGCCTGCTGCACCCCGCCCTGCTCGACTGCACGTTCCAGCTCATCATCCAGATGCTGAAGGATGATCCCTCGCTGGGACAAGGCATCGCGTTCGTGCCGACCCGTATCGGCCGGCTGCGCTGGCGCGCCGGGCAAGGCACGCCGCATCGCGTGCACGCGCGCCTGCTGAAGCGGGCGCCGCATTCGCTCACCGCCGAATTCGCTATCTTCGACGAACACGGGCAGCAGATCGCAGCCGTCAGCGAAGCACGCTTTCGCAGCGTGCGCCTGGCGAAGGCGCACAGCGAGCCGCTCTCGTTCCTCGATTACGCCGCCACGCCGAGCCCGCATCCGCAGAGCCAGCAGCCCGCGAACACCGCGCTGCGACGCAACGCGCTGCAGCCCGCGCTGCGCGCTGCGGTCCGCTCCATCGCGACCGACGGTCTGCTCGAACGCTATGCGCAGGAAGTCGATCCGCTGCTGGAAACGCTGTGCGACCGCTATGCCGCCGAAGCGCTGTTGACGCTGTCGACCGACGGCCGGCTGGACGCCGCCGCGCTCGCCGCCTGTCGCGATGCCGCACCGCATGCCGCCCCGCTGCTCGACTGGGCACTCGGCCGTAGCGCGCACCGGCTGCCGGATTCGCAGGACTGGCAGATCGATGTGCCGCAAGACGACGGCGCCAGCACCAGCGACATCTGGAACAGCCTGCTGCGCGAATACCCCGACTACTTCACGCTGGTTCACGCAACCGGCCGCGTTGGCCTGCACCTGCCGGCCCTGCTCAGCGGTGAAACCGCGTGGGCCAACGTCTGCCCGCGCGACGTCACACCCGTGGAGCTCGCGCACTACGTGCTGGGCGACGAAGCGAACCAGCGGCTCTCCGACACGCTCAGCGCGCACCTCGAGAAGGCACTCGTTGCCCGCGCGCCCGACCAGCGCCTCGGCATTCTGGAAATCGGCGCCGGTGCATCACGCGTGGCTGCCGACCTGTGCCGCCATCTCGATTTCGCGGTTGCCGACTTCAGCTACGCCAGCTCCGAAGACGCGGCGCTCGAACACGCGGAACGCCTGCGCGAGCATTGCCCGGAGCTGTCGATCCAGCGGATCGACCCAAGCGCGACAAGCCCGAGCCGCGACGCCGACCTGATCGTCTTCCATTGCGACTTCGGCAACCTGGATGCGGCCCGGCTGGCGCTGCAATACGGCGCGAACCGCCTCAAGCCCGGCGGCACGCTGCTGCTGTGGGGCACGCAGCCGGCCGCATGGATGGACTTCATCTTCGGCGGCAATGCCGCGTGGTGGGCCAAGCGCGCCGACGGCACGCCGGTCTCGCCGCAACGCACGGCCGCCTACTGGCAAACCGAACTGGCGCAACTCGGCCTGGAATGTGACGAGCCGCTGGAACTCGCGCCGGAAAGCGCGTGCGGCCCCTATCTGCTCGCGGCCGGCCTGCCCGTGGAAGCAGCCGCCGTCGCGCAGCCGCAACCCCCTCAAGGCGGCTGGCTGATTCTCTCGGATGCGCACACGGCCGGCGAATCCGGCCCCGCGCGCAAGCTCGCCGCCCATCTATCGAGCCGTCGCCGCCTGCCGGTGCGCGTCGAGACCGACGTCACACCCGAGCAGCTGGATGCGGTAATCCAGCGCGCGCAAGCCGAGCTCGGCGAAATTCGCGGCATCGTGCATCTCGCCGGTCTCGCATACGGCGCGAACCTCGCCGACGGCGACGATCCGCAACGCCTGCTGCAGGCCCAGGTGCAGCGCTGCGCGCTGGCCGCCGGGCTCGCATCGGCGTGCGAACGCGCGGGCCTGAAGACCACGATGTGGCTGCTGACGGCCGGCGCCGCGCCGTTCCTGCCGAGCGCACCGACCAGCCGCTACGCGACGCTGAACGACGCTTCGCTGTGGCTGTACGGCCGCACGATGATCAACGAGGCCGCCGGATTCGACGTTCGCCTCGTCGACCTGCCGCAGACCGAACCGGTGCCGCTCGACGCGCTCGCGCGCGAACTGTTGTGGCCGGACGGTGAACAGGAAATCGCGCTCGGCGCAGCGGGCGAGCGCTATGCGCCGCGCCTGCGCAAGAATCCGCGCCCGCATTCCACAGCGCCGGCGACGCCCGCTTCCGCGACCGATACCGCGATGCGTCTCGGCTTCGAAGTGCCCGGCCAGTTGCGCAACCTGCGCTGGGAAGCCCATACGCTGCCCGACGTGCGCGAGGACGAGCTGCAGATCCGCGTCGAAGCCACCGGCCTGAATTTCCGTGACGTGATGTACACGCTGGGCCTGCTGTCCGACGAAGCGATCGAAAACGGCTTTGCCGGACCGACGCTCGGGCTCGAATTCTCGGGCGTCGTCGAGCGCGTCGGCCGCAAGGTCACCGGATACAAACCGGGCGACGCCGTCGTCGGCTTCGGGCCGGCCAGCTTCGGCAACCGCGTCGTCACGCAGTCGAGCGCGCTGTCGCACATTCCGCGCAGCCTGTCGTTCGAAGCCGCGGCCACCATTCCGAGCACGTTCTTCACCGTCTACTACGCGTTCCATCACCTCGCCCGGCTCGAACCCGGCGAGCGCGTGCTGATCCACGGCGCGGCCGGCGGCGTCGGCATCGCCGCGATCCAGTTCGCACAATGGATCGGCGCGGAGATTCACGCGAGCGCGGGCTCGGACGAGAAACGCGACTTCCTGCGCCTGATGGGCGTGAAGCACATCTACGATTCGCGCTCGCTCGAGTTCGCCGACGAGATCCTCGCCGCGACCGATGGCGAAGGCGTCGACGTCGTGCTCAACTCGCTCGCGGGCGAAGCCATCAACCGCAACCTGCGCGCGCTCAAGCCGTTCGGCCGCTTCCTGGAACTCGGCAAACGCGACTTCTACGAAAACACGCGCATCGGCCTGCGTCCGTTCCGCAACAACATCAGCTACTTCGGCATCGACGCCGACCAGCTGATGTCGAAGCGCCCGGATCTGACGCGACGCCTGTACGGCGAGATGATGGCGCTGTTCGAGGAGGGCGTGCTCCGTCCGCTCCCTTATCACGCCTTCGACGCAAACGATATCGTCGACGCGTTCCGCCATATGCAACAGGCACGCCAGATCGGCAAGATCGTCGTGACCTATCGTCGCGGCCTGCAGGCAAGCGCGGCGGCACAAACCGCCGCCCCCGCGGACGAACTGCGTTTGCGCGACGAGGCGAGCTATCTCGTCACCGGCGGCCTGTCCGGCTTCGGCCTGCGCACCGCGCAATGGCTGGCCGACAAGGGCGCGCGCCACCTCGTGCTCGCGAGCCGAAGCGGCCCCGCGTCGGACGAGGCAAAGGAAGCGATCGCCGCGCTGCGAGAACGCGGCGTGGACGTGCATGCCGCCGCGTGCGACGTCACCGATCGCGCGGCGCTCGCCGCGCTGCTCGCGCACGTCGACGCGCACATGCCGCCGCTGCGCGGCATCGTGCACGCCGCGATGGTCATCGACGACGGGCTCGTGCGTGGTGCAACCGCCGCGCAAATCGAACGCGTGATGGCGCCCAAGATCATCGGCGCACTGCATCTCGACGAACTCACGTGCGCGCGGCCGCTCGACTTCTTCGTGTTCCACTCGTCGGGCACGACGCTGTTCGGCAACCCGGGGCAATCGAACTACGTGGCCGCCAACGGCTGGCTCGAAGCACTGGCCCGCCTGCGGCGCGCACGCGGGCTTCCCGCGACCAGCCCGCGCTGGGGCGCGATTGCCGATGCCGGCTTCCTCGCGCGCAACCAGAAGGTCAAGGACGCGCTGCAAAACCGCATGGGCGGCAGCGCCCTGCCCGCCGCGACGGCGCTCGATGCGCTGGAAGACATGCTGCTGGGCGGCGTCGGCGACCTCGGCGTGCTGGAACTGGACTGGCGTGCGCTGTCGCGCTTCCTGCCGAGCGCGCAGACGCCCATGTTCGCCTGGGTCGCGCGCGACGCGGCAACGTCGCATCAGGACGAGGACGGCAGCGACGACGTCGCCGAGTTGCTGGCCACGCTAAACGACGAGGAACTGCACCCGGCCGTGGTCGACATGATCAAGCACGAAGTCAGCGAGATCCTGCGCGTGCCCGCGGACAAGATCGACCCCGATCGTTCGGTTTACGATATGGGCCTCGATTCGCTGATGGGTGTGGAGCTCGTGGTGGCGCTTGAAAGCCGCTTCGGCGTCCGGCTGCCCGTGATGGCGCTCTCCGAGAGCCCTACCATGACCAAGCTGGCCACGCGGTTGATCGAGGTGCTGCGCGGCGAAGAGCCGGCCGAGCCCGACACCGTTGCCCAGCAGGTGGCACATGTCGTGGCCCAGCATACCCAGGATGTTTCCAGCGAAGCGATCGCCGAGTTCACCGACGAAATCAAGGCTGCACAAGAAGCCGGCCACAAGCCGGAACGCATGATCCGATAAGCGCGACATGAGCAAGACCAAAACCACCGGACTGCCGGGCCTCACCTCGGCCCTGAAGAACAAGCTCATCCAGCAGGCGCTCGAGCGCAAGCTGCGTGAAGCCGGGCGCGAGCAGCCCGCCGCCGCGCCGGCGGCGGGCCGCAGAACGGCAGCTTCCGTGCCGGAAGCCTACACGCGCTTCGACCAGTATCCGGGCTATCGGCAGTTGCGCATCATGAGCGACGGCGCGGCGCGCCTTGGCTTGCGCAGCCCGTTCTTCAAGCTGCATGAAGGGACGGCCGGTGCGCAAACCTGCATCGGCGGTCATACATACGTCAACTACGCCAGTTACAACTACCTCGACATGTCGGGCGACCCCGTCGTCTCGCAAGCCGCGAAGGATGCGATCGACCGCTACGGCACGTCGGTTTCCGCGAGCCGCCTGGTGTCCGGCGAACGGCCGATCCACCGCGAGCTCGAACGAGCGCTCGCCGAGTTGTACGGAGTGGACGACGCCATCACGTTCGTGAGCGGCCATGCGGCCAACGTGACGACGATCGGCTACCTGTTCGGCCCGCGCGATCTCGTCATTCATGACGAACTGATCCACAACAGCGTGCTGCAGGGGATCCAGTTGTCGGGGGCGAAGCGCTTTTCGTTCGCGCACAACGACGCCGATGCGCTCGAGCGGCTGCTGACGGAACAGCGGCATCAGTTCGAGCGCGTGCTGATCGTGCTGGAAGGCATCTACAGCATGGACGGCGACTACCCCGACCTGCCGCGCTTCGTCGACATCAAGCGCCGTCACCGGGCGTTCCTGATGGTGGACGAGGCCCATTCGCTGGGCGTGATGGGCAAGACCGGGCGCGGGATTCGCGAGCACTTCGGCCTTGCCGGCGATGCCGTCGACATCTGGATGGGCACGCTGAGCAAATCGCTGGCCGGCTGTGGTGGCTATATCGCCGGCGAGACGGCGCTCATCGAGCATTTGAAATTTCTGGCGCCCGGGTTCCTGTATAGCGTGGGGATGCCGCCGCCGGTCGCGGCCGCTTCGCTCGCAGCGCTGCGGCGCATGCTGGAATTGCCTGAGCGCGTGGCCACGCTTCAGGCGCGCGGACAGTACTTTCTTGCGCAGGCCAAGGCAGCGGGAATCGATACGGGCAGCAGCGCGGGGATTGCTGTCGTTCCGGCGATTCTCGGCAGCTCGCTACGGGCGACCAAGTGGTCGGACGCCCTGTTCGAACAAGGAATCAATGTGCAGCCCATTCTTTATCCGGCGGTGCCGGAGCAGTCGGCGCGGTTGAGGTTTTTCATCGCTTGCACGCATAGTGAAGCGCAGATCGACCAGACCGTGCAGGCAATGAAGGGGTTGCTCGAGAAACGATAGTCCCGGTACATCGAGTACGCGGTCCATTCCAATTCCAAATCAATCAACGACTCATGAAAATCGCTATCGCCGGCACCGGCTATGTCGGGCTTTCCAACGGTATCCTGCTTGCTCAGCACCACGAAGTCGTCGCGCTGGACATCGTTCCCGAGAAGGTGGAGATGCTCAATCGCAAGCAGTCTCCGATCATCGATACCGAGATCGAGGATTATCTCGCGAACAAGCGCCTGAACTTCCGTGCGACGCTGGACAAACACGACGCCTATGAGGGAGCGGACTACGTCATCATCGCCACGCCGACGGACTACGATCCGGAGACCAACTACTTCAATACGCGCTCGATCGAAGCCGTGATCAGGGACGTGAAGGCGATCAATCCGCGTGCGGTGATGGTGATCAAGTCGACGGTGCCGGTCGGATACACGGCGAAAGTTCGACAGGAGCTGGATTGCGATAACGTGATCTTCTCCCCTGAATTCCTGCGCGAAGGCCGCGCGCTGCACGATAACCTGCATCCGTCGCGGATCATCGTCGGCGAGCAATCGGAGCGAGCCGGGGTGTTCGCCGAGCTGCTTCAGGAAGGCGCGATCAAGAAGGACATCTCGGTTCTTTTTACCGACTCGACGGAAGCGGAAGCCATCAAGCTCTTCGCGAATACCTACCTCGCGATGCGGGTGTCGTACTTCAACGAACTCGACACTTACGCGGCAACGCATGGGCTGGATACGCGGCAGATCGTCGACGGGGTTTGTCTTGATCCGCGGATTGGCAGTCATTACAACAATCCGTCGTTCGGCTACGGTGGATACTGCCTGCCCAAGGACACCAAGCAGCTCCTCGCCAACTACAAGGCCGTGCCGCAGAACCTGATTCAGGCGATCGTGGCGTCCAATACGACGCGCAAGGACTTCATTGCCGAAGACGTGCTGCGTCGCAAGCCGAAGGTCGTTGGGATCTATCGCCTCATCATGAAGAGCGGGTCCGACAACTTCCGGGCGTCAAGTATTCAGGGCGTGATGAAGCGGATCAAGGCGAAGGGCGTTGAGGTCATCGTGTACGAGCCCGCACTGAAGGAATCGGAGTTCTTCCATTCGCGAGTCGTCGAGGATCTTGAAGCGTTCAAGGCGGAATCGGATGTGATTATCAGTAATCGTGTTGCTGCTGCGCTGGAAGATGTCGCCGAGAAAGTCTACACAAGAGATCTGTTTGGCCAAGACTAATTTTTCTCGCTTTACATACAGACTTCAAGCAAGATGTTTTACTGCGAAACTTTATCCATTACTCCGGAAATAGGTGGCGGAGCATGTTGAACCTAGGTCTCGCGGCTATCGTCAAAGACGAAATCAATGACTTGCTGGAATGGATCGCCTATCACCGAGTGATAGGTGTGGACCATTTTTTTATTGCAGACAACGACAGTACGGACGGTACACGTGAACTTTTGGCGTCTCTAAGCACTGCAGGAATTGTCACGCTTATCGACGTTCACACGCTACCGGGCCAGCGGCCGCAGTTGCCTGCCTACTCTGAGTTGCTGGGTATGGCGCGGAAGAATTGTGATGTTCTTGCGTTTATCGATGCTGACGAGTTCCTAATGCCTACAGACGACGCCACAACCATCAAGCCACTACTTGAGAAGATATTTTCCGACCCTCATGTATCTGCCCTTGCTCTGAATTGGGCCAACTTCGGCTCAGCCGGGGCAGTTTTCTTGGAAGACGGCCTCGTAATTGATCGGTTTGTTCGTCGCGCAAAATTAGATTTCAAGGTTCATCATCATTACAAAACCATAGTAAGACCAGAGAGAGGAATAGATTTTTACAACCCACATCATGTAAATCTCAATTCCGGACGCTATGTGAATACTCTCGGCATTGATCTTATCCCTCACAATCAGCACGGGAGCGGATTAAGCGACATTGTGGTATGGAGCGGCGCCAGAGTTAATCACTACGCGACAAAATCGCTAGAGGAATTTCTTCTAGGAAAAAGTCGTCGCGGCAGTGCGTCCAAAGAAGGGCGCATCAAACACAAGCGCTACTTCATGCATCACGATCGCAATGATGAGGAATGTCTACTAGCGACTCGATTCTCGGGAAGCACATTAGAGCAAATTAATTACCTCTCCAATCTAATTCCTCCAGATCCAAAAGTCGAGGCTCGTGTTTCTCAAAGCACTCTCTCCCGCTTGTTAAACTGGAGGCTCAACGCAGGAGAGCACAAGAGCACCACATGAATACCGTAGGCTCTAGTGGTATTTGGGGGTGCAACACCTCTCTGGACTCGAACTATACGTTCCACTGCTTTTTCGAATAAAGATGAATAAGATCGCCATCGTTGGGCACCCGGCCTCGGGGTATCGTGAAGTTGAAGCGTTGCTGCATCAGTGCGGTATGGCCGAGCCGCGACCATCGCGACGCGAAGGCATGCTGCCAACAGATATCACCGCCACACTGTGCAAGGCGTACAAAGTTCCATCACTGGATACCGCAACAACAGAAGAAGACATTAACCAAATCGAAGCGGGTTCGGTATGGCACGGCATGGCGCTGGATTTGGTACTTGGTAACTTGGAGCAGTCACTGTGGGGATGGGCAGATCCAAAAACGATTTTTGCACTGGATTATTGGCTCTCGTTGGATCCGCAGCTTGGCTTCGTGTTCGTGTATGACGAGCCTCACCGCGCACTCATAGAAGCTGCAGAGGCCGCTGCGAAAAACCAACCAGTCGATGGAAAGCTGCCTATTACCCCGATCACCGAGCAGCTTTTAAGCAATGTCTTGAATAATTGGGCCGCCGTCAACGGAGCGTTACTGCGCTTTTACCTGCGGCATCCTGAGCGTTGCCTCCTCGTGCATGCCGGCCAAACGACTCGTACCGCCGATCGGTATGTACAGCAATTACAACCATTGCTTGATGAGTCGCTTGTATTGCCGTCTGATCAGATTGGCAAAGCATCTCCTGAACGACTCACACAATTTACTGCTCCCCCTGTCGTTGCTCGCACACTCACGGCCGCCGGTGTTGAAGCCGCAATCGCCCATCAAGTTCTGGATGTGAAGAGTGCGGAGTTCTACCTCGTAGATGCAGTACTTGCCGATCACCCTTCAGCCTTGCAACTTTATGCCGAACTGCAGTCCGCCTCCAATATCCCTTTGGAGGTCCCCACAGATCGCAATAACGACGCTTTGGCCGCATGGACAGCTCTGACGCGGCAACGTGCGTTTCTTACTATGCTGTTTCAGCGCGTACAACATGAGTACGAGCGTATCGAGGTTGATCTTGCCCAGACCCGCACCGAGGCGCAGCGGCTTTCTCAACAGGCCCTGGCACTGACCGACGCGCATACTAAACGAGACGTCGAAGTTCGAGCCGAAAGCGATCTGTTGCTCCGTCAATTGCATCAGATTCAGCGAGAACTGGAGAGCTATCACTCGGAAAATCAGAGTATCAAGAGTGAGAATCAAAAGCTTTCTAACGAGAACACAAACCTGAAGCGTGAAATTCTCAACACCCAAGATGAATATCAGCGCGTCGAAAATGAATTCACTCGAACTCGTACCGAGGCACAACGGCTTCTGCAGCAAACCCTAGCGCTAACTGACTCGCATACCAAGCGAGATGTCGAATCTCAAGCAGCAAGTGATCTCTTGCTTCAGCATTTGCGTCAAGTCCAGGAAGAGCTGGAGCGCCATTACTTAGAAAATAAAAATATCAAAGACGAAAATCATAAGCTTTCCAGAGAAAATGCAAATCTCAGCCGCGAAATTTTGTCCGTTCGAGCAGAGTACGAACGTGTCGAGAACGAGTTGAATCAAACGCGCACCGAAACACAGCGACTTTCACAACAAACTCTGGCACTGACAGACACGCATATCAAAAGAGACGCCGAGGCTCGAGCTGAAAACGATTTGCTGCTCCATCAACTTCAGCAAGTTCAAGAAGAGCTCGAACGTTATCACTCTGAACATCAGAGTATCAAGAACGAAAATCAAAAACTCTCAGACAACAACGCCGACCTCAAGCACGAGATTACTACTATTCGAAATGATTATGAACGTGTTGCGAATGAAGTCACGGAAACACAGACTGAGACACAGCGAATTTTGCAGCAAGCTGAGGGACTAACAGAAGCACATGTGAAGTTAAATGCCGATCTCCGAGAAGAGAACGACTTACTACTGTCCCAGCTGAATCAAATTCAAGAAGAATTAGAGCAGCATTACATTACCAACAAGCGCATCACAAGCGAAAATCAAGCATTAAAATATGAGATTGAACTCATTAAGAACATGCTTCCGCCTCCCACGCCACCAGGCCCCTCGGGAGCAGGAGACCGAGTGCGTCGCCAGCTTAACTACCGTCTAGGGAATGTAGTAGTTCAGCGTTCAGCGACGCTGGGCGGCTGGCTAGGAATGCCCGCGGCCATATCACGTGAAATGAGGGCTTTCCGAGACGAACAACTAGTGAATCCGAGTAGCAAATTACCCCCTCTGCGTGAATACGTCGACGCTGAGGAAGCTCAGCGTGTCAAACAACACCTTTCGTATTACGTGGGTGTTGCACTTGTGAAATATGGTCGCTCGCCGTTGGGTTGGCCCCTGTTGCCATTTGCTTTACTTCGCGCACGGAGAGAATTTCTACGACAAGGGAAGGAGGAACAATGAGCGAATTTCAACGACCTCTCTCGTCTTCTACGCCGGCCTTATTTGCTTGGCTGGACGTACTGCTTGCTATCTTTCCGCCGCACGGAGTGCTATTGGCGGGTGCAGGTACGGGCAATAGTTCGTGGGTCCGATGGCTAAAGACTCGACATGTCAACTCGGTGTGCCTCGTTGAAGGTGATGAGCGACAGTATCGTCATTTACGGCGCCAGCTGCATGCGGATTCGACTTCCAAACTATCAGATAAACTTTCTGGCTGGATACCTCGCCAGGAAGTGTTGTCAGAACGCCAGGGCCAAGTGACTTTCTATGAAGCAAGCAATCCGGCCGAAAGCGGTCTGGTCAACCCCGAACTGTTACGTGAATTCTGGCCGAACCTTGCCACCGAACGAACTGTAACGCAGGAAGCTATCACTCTCGATGCTCTGCAAGAAGAAGCAGGCTTGAAAGCTAACTGGCTATTGCTGGATTGCCTGCCGGCTTCCGAACTGTTGCAAGGGAGCGAAAAATTCTTGAGCACACTGGACTTGGCCTTGGTGCGCGTGACGACGGATCAGTATAAGCACGATATACCGTTATCGGGTCATGATGCAGTGGATACGTTGATGCGCAAAGCTGGATTAGTTCGCGTTCACCTCGAACCCGAGCGTCACCCGGCACTCGCGCATGCTCTATACACGCGAAATGCTCAGGAAATGATTGAAAAGCTGGACACTATCCAGCAACATGCGTCGAGCTCAACCGAGCAGTTGCGCGTATCTCAAAATGATTGGGCGAAAGAGCGCGCGGAACTGAAACGCTCGCTGGATGAAGCAGAGATCAACGCTCAGAAAGCGATTGAAGAATTGAAGATTTCGCAAGAAGAAAAAGCGAAATCGATCGAGCGACTGCGAGCGGTTCAAGATAGTTTGGCCGATGAACGCGCGGAGTTCGCACGGAGACATGAAGAGTCACGGGCCGAAATCCGAAAAACAACTGATGAATCGAGCATTTCGCGTCAAGAAGCAGAGAAGTCAATAGAGCAGCTTCGAGCCGCTAAAAATAGCTGGGCCAAAGAACTCATGGAGTTGACAAAACAACTGAATGAGGCACGAGCAGAAGTTAAAAAAAATGAAGAAGAACTGAAGGCTTCTCGGCAAGAGAAAGCGGAATCGATCGCGCAATTAAAATCCATCAAAGATGAGTGGACCAAAGAGCGCGTGGAATTGGAAAAGCGGTTGAATGAATCCCGAGTTGAAGCTCAGAAGAATGCAGAAGAACTAAAGGCATCACAACTAGAAAAATCAAAAGCAATCGCACAATTACAGACAATCAAAGACGATTGGACCAAAGAGCGCGTGGAATTGACAAAACGCGTAGATGAGGCACGAACTGAAACTCAGAAGAGTGTCGATGATCTAAAGGCCTCCCAACAAGAGAAAGCGAAATCAATCGCACAATTACAAACGGTCAAGGATGACTGGGCCAAAGAGCGTGGAGAACTGACTCGCAATCTGGATGAGGCACGATCCCGCATCCAGAAAATGGCGGAAGAACTGAAAATTTCGCAGCAAGATAAAGAAAAATCAACACATGAGTTGCAAACGGCCCAAAATGACTGGACTCAAGAGCGCACGAAGTTTACACAGGCCCTAGATCTTGCCAAAACTAGCGCACAAAAGACGTCTGAGGAATTGAAAGTCTCACGGGAACAGGCCGCCAAATTGGCTGACGAGTTGCGCGTTGCACGGGATGAATGGTCGAGAGAAAAGAACGTGCTTACAGGCACTCGCGCAAAGGCCGAACAGCTAGCAACTGAGCGACAAACAAAACTCAAGGCAAGCGAACAGCAAGTACATCAACTTCAACGCCGCCTAAGTGAGGCAGACCGAAGTAATTTGTTGTTGCGTGCGGAGATCGAGAAGGCCGAAGCCCAAATCGAAATCATTCGTGAATTTCTCAAACTGCAAGCCAAGATATAGGAAGGGCCCAGCTATGGAAACGGACCGGTTTGAGCCAAATTCAATGTGGTCGCACTGGGTGTCGGGGCATTGGGATCAGCTGCTATCGGAATTTTCTATCGAAGATGAAACGTCGACCAGCACCGGCCCTCATGCGCTCTTGCAATGCGCGGCGCTCTTACAACGCAACGAAGCCGATAAAGCCCGCACGATATTGCAACGCCTAGCCGCGGACTGCCCTCCTCGGCTGGTTCTGTCTGTCCTGTTGTCCGGTGCCTTCAACTCCTTGGCTAGAGTGCATGCGCTCGCCGGGCATCAGCAAGAATCGTGGATCTGTTTCCAACAATCTCTGCGCCTGGCGCCATTGAGCGGCGACAGCGACATTTGGGCACGCGTTCGTGCCGACAACGAAACCCGCCGTCTCGGTTTGCCGCCTGTCACTCCACTTAACGAATCGGTAGCCCCTTGGCATCTGCCAGATTGGATAAAAGCCGGTTTGGTGCACACGCCCGATTCCGCGCCGTTACTAATCGCCGCCGCTGAGAGCGCCCAGCGTAGCGGTGACTTCGACAACGCCATCCGCTACTGGCAACAATTGGCTGCCGTGGATGGGAAGCAAATGGAGCAGGTCTACTACGACCGCTTGGATCAGGCGTATCGGCAAGTACAACGCTTTCCGGAAGGCCATCCTGAGGAGGAGGTGTTACGCGGGGGGACGAACAAATACGCCGTCCTCAAACACATTCATCAACTATTGAAACCCAAGAACTACTTGGAAATTGGGGTTCATAAAGGAGAGAGCATGGCTTTCGCAGGCTGCCCGGCAATAGGCGTAGATCCCATGCCTATGCTTACGACAGCGTTGTCGGCGCAAGTGCAACTCGTCCGCGCAACCAGCGATGAATTCTTTTCTGACTTTGCATCGAGCCTTCTCAAAGAACCTGTTGGCATGGCCTTCATCGATGGCATGCATTTGTTCGAGTACGCATTGCGTGACTTCATCAATATCGAGCGCTATGCCGGAGAGCAAACCTTGGTGGTAATTGACGACATTCTTCCCTGCCATCCAGCCCAGGCCGCGCGGGATCGCCGCACTCGCTCCTGGACGGGCGACGTATGGAAATTACTGGTGACTTTGCAGCGGCACCGCCCCGATCTTTCGCTGATATTATTGGACGCGTTTCCTACGGGTCTGCTGTGCATTAGCGGCCTAGATCGGACCAACACCACACTTCACGATCAATATGACGAAATCGTGGCTACATGGTCAGCAGAGGCGGTCGTACCGGATGACATACTGGAACGCAAAGACGCATTGCCGTGCACACACCAAGACTTGGATCTTATGCTCGCTCGACTACATAGCATAGCAGCCACAGTGCAAACTTAAACGATAGAATCACGAATAAATAAATCCTAGATCAGATATGGAAATCATGATTTTTTCGATTACTTTATACCCATGACTTCCATGATCTTTACTTCGAGCACATGATTTATATACAACACTATTTGGAATAAAAACCATGTCCAATTCATTGAAATTTTTAGCCATTCCCATACTTTTTGCGACGTCTACGCATGTATTTGCAGCGCTGGGAGACGGAGTTATCGAAAAACGCGTTGAAGATTCCACAATTCGCGTAGAAACATCCGCACGATTTGGCGGAGCTGTCTCGTCGCTGATTTTTCGAGGAGTACAGTATGTGGACACATGGGATCATGGCCGCGAGCTTCAGAGCGCTGCCTCGTTCGATCGACTAGGAGAGTGCTTCAATCCCACTGAGGCAGGCAGTTCAGCAGACAAAAAACTTTCAACGACGAGCACCAAGGTGATTGCGGCAGAAGTGGGCAGTGATTGGATTGCCACTAAAGCCGATATGGCATTCTGGCTACCACCTGGATACAATTACAAGCGCAAGTGTGGAGACGGTGATTATCCAGCGGTAACTCGAGCCGTAAACACACACATCCGTGGCGGCTACATTCTCGATAAACGCATTTCCATAGGAACGCCAGTTGTTCCTAATGTCGTGGTCGATCGAGTAACTTACGTAGTACCGGAAGCACATAGATTCGGTACGTTCGAAGCAGCAACCGTCTACACCCCGGTCAACTTCTCAAAACGCTATGTATTTAATCCAGATACCGGCGATATCTCACCCACTAATTTCTTTGGCGAACAGTCACAACCGGTAATTCTTGCTACAGAGGATGGAAGTAGTGCCATAGGCGTCTTCTCCGAAAAGTTGCCTCAAGACAAGCGCGGATATGGGACTTTCACTTATTCAAATACACAGAAAATTAACTGTGTTTTCCGCGAAAAAGATATTTCTGCCGGGCAAAAATTTAGCTACAAGTGCACTTTCGCCGTAGGAACGCTAAATGAAGTGAAAGACTCTATCGCCAGGCTCCATCGCCACGCGACTGACAACGCTCGCTGAGATTGAATTTCTCGTAAAAACAAAGCCCAGCGCGCTGCCCAATCAGCTCGGCAGCCGCTGGAATCAGCAAGCTAATATCCCCGACATTATCGCGAATATAAGCTCACCTCCTCAGTTCAACCGATTCGGTCACACACTCACTCAGTAGTTTCACGAGTCGCTGGCATCTTCCGAATAGCAAGGTCATCGCAATCACCAACGTCGGCGACGTCATCGTAAGCGGCCGGGCAACCCGTCTTGAGTTGGGGTAAAGCTCTTGGGAGTATCGTGTCCACCTAACGAATAAGCGGAC
>NZ_QTPY01000048.1:0-20268 GCF_003857765.1 Burkholderia sp. Bp9016 | reverse complement strand
CTCCTCCAGTCTGACTGTACTGAACAGGGATTCGTTGTAGCTGTCGGTGCCTCGCATGCTGCCTTCGTGCCTTGGGATCGGGTTCGCTACATCGTGACGGATCGGCGGGGGGATTTCAACGGCCTGCTAGGGGGCCAAAGACACCTTTTCTGAGAGCCTACACTTGTTATCTGTTGTTTCTCAGAAAAGATGTCTGCGGTCTCAATATGTTGTCTTTGAATAATTGGCTACCGCACGCTCCCGAACTTCCGGGGAAAACCTGGTTGCCTTCTTGCTCATGGCTCAATTGTCTCGAGAGTCGAGGCCACAAAATCCGGCGTGGTTCAGCCCTTTGACGTTCACCCTGTAAAAACGCTGATCTTCGGCGTGGTGCTCACGGTTCACGCAGGCCTCGCGCTCACATAATCCTCTTGGTACTGCCGGTCATGCGAGCACGAGATACAAGATAGTTCCTCGGCGGCGAAATGCCTGGAAGGCGGCGCCGCTCACGACATCAACATCGATGTCCGGCGGCTCGGCCGCGCTTGCAACGGTCTTTTGCCGAACCACTTGCCGAGTACGCCCGTCGTCAGGCTCTCGGCATTCTCTCGGGGCGGCTCAATTCCCTGCTGGCGGCCGGAGCCGACAGGATTCACACTCGATATCGACTGTCGGCTCGGATCGCCGCGACAACGCGCGGCGCAGTGCCATTGCTGCGAGGGCTTGCGCGTACCCCTGCTTCGCGCGGGCAACCCAAGTCGCTCAGTTCACGTTGAAATGCACGCGCACGTCCTGTTGACTCTCGACAGGATGCCCGTTTTCCATCGCAGGGAAAAAGCGCCATCGACGCAGGGTCTCAAGCAGGATTTGATTGAGTCGAGGATTCTGCGTCGGTTTGACAAGATCGATGTCGAACGTGCCGTCTGCGTGGACAAAAAAGCGTGCGACCGCCATTGCCTGATATCCCTGCTCGCGCAAATCGTCGGGTAGTTCGGGCAGCGGCTGCGAAATCAAACGTGCCTGCGCATTGCCCGCCGAGGCTGAATGAGTCGTGGCGGAGTCCGCTTTCGTCGTAGAGGCAGATCGCGCATCGTCGAGTGTCGCATGCGCGGTTTGTGTCTCTGGTGACGCAGTCGGTTGTTGCGTCAGCAGCGCGTCGTGCGATGAAGCCGGATCGAACCGCTTCGCGGCGGCAGCAGGCCGAACCGGCGCGAGCGCCTGCGCTGGCCGCAGCGGCACAGGTTTCGATACGGTGTTTTCGATCGGTGCCGCTTTCGATTTCGCATGCGTGGTGGGTGGCGCACTTGGCGGCAGTTCGACCACCTGCATCTGAATTGAATCCGGGGCGTACGGAGCCGGTTCGTCGCCGGAGAATAGCCGCGTCGAACTCACAAGAAATGCGCCCCAGATCACGCTGGCGAGCGCGATCGTTCCCGCAAACCGACGCCCGTAACGATCGGGCGGCGAACCTGATTCGAGCGCGTTCCTAGTCACGATGAACCGCGATGAGAAAATGCTCGGCCCCGGCCCGCCGGGCTTCAAGCATCACCTGCACGACAAAGCCATGCGTTGCGCCGTCGTCCGCCGCGATCACAATATCGTGATTCCGGCCGAGCAGATGTGCGACGGTACCGTTCACGCGGTCGAGCGACACCGGTTGCCGATTGACGAAGATCTGGTTTGTCCGGCTTATCGCCAGCGTCAATGGCCGATCCGCCTGCAGCTGCTGCGCGTGTCCACGCGGCAGATTGATTCCGACCGCGTCGAGACGTTGCATCGCGAGCGAGGTCAGCATGAATGTCGCAAGCAGGAAAAACATCACGTCGATCATTGGAATGATCTCTATACGGCCGCGCCTCGATGTGCGCGAGCGGCGCAATTTCATGACGACGTCCCCGCCTGCTCGCGCGCCAGCCGCATTTCGGCGAGTTGTTCGTTCGCGAACGATTCAAGATCGTCCATCAATCTGTCGACGCGTCGCGAAAAATAGTTGAATGCGAACAGCGACACTAGCGCGATGACAAGGCCGATCGCAGTCGCGACGAGTGCTTGTGCGATGCCGCCCGACACGCCGGCGGGACTCACGAGCCCGTCGCCGCCAATAAGCCGGAACGAGTGCATCATCCCGACAATAGTGCCGAGCAGGCCGAGCAGCGGTGCGGCCGTGACGATCGTTTCGAGCAGCCAGAGGCCGCGGCTCATGTCGCGTTCGACCTGCTGCGCGGCGGCATCGAGCTTCGCTTCGACGTGCCAGAGCGGCGTCGTACCTTGATCGAAGATCGCAGCGAATCGACGCGTCACGTGTCTCTCCGGCAGTGCGCGAGCAGCGCTGCCGCGCCCGCTCGTGAAGCGCCAGAACACGTATGCACGGTCGAGCGTGATCGCAAGTGCGATGATCGCGAGCGCGCTGAGCGGATAAACGACCCAGCCGCCGATGCGCAACGCATCCGTGAAACCTGCCCATTCATTCATCGTGTGTTACCTCGTGTGAGCCGGAACTCAGAAGTGTTTGGTCAGGCCGGCATAGATCGCGCGCCGAGGCCCGAACTGCGGCGCGCCGACGCCGATGCCCGAGCCGTCCCGCAGTTCATAGACGCGGCCGAACGTATTGATGAGCGAGACGCGCGCGTCGAATTTACCGACGATCGGTTCCTCGAAGTGCTCGAGCACGCCGAGATTGACCTGTGCGTACCATGGCAAGCGATCGGTATTCGCAAAGCCGCTCCGCAGGCCGCTTCCAACGATGCCGTCGGCGCTGAAGGTCGTTTTGCCGAGCGTATACGCACCACCGAACGACGCCGTGATGCGCTGATCGTGATCGAGATACACCCAATTGTTCGCGATGTAGGCGAGCTCGTCGGCGCCGAAGTTGAATTGCGCGGACTCGATGTTCTTGCCCTGTGCGCGGCTATACGCGACGTTCATATACGCGGAAACGTTGCCCTGCTTGTAGCTCGACGTGAATTCGAGACCGTATACGCGACCGTACTGGTAGTTGAACGGCGTGAAGATCAGTGCGGTGCCGAACTGGCCTTCGTCGAGCAGATCGGACACCTTCTTGTAGTATGCGTCGAGCCCGACCGTGAGCGCGGGTGTGAGCCGCTGCGTGATGCCGACGTCGAAATAGTGGCTGCGCTCGGGTTTCACAGGATCGTTCTGCGGGCTCGGGCTCTGGTTCGTCGTTCCATTGAAGGTGCCGATGGTCGAATCGGACACGAGTTCGAACGCCGGAGGCGTGAAATAGCGCGCGTAGCCTGCGTGCAGCGTCGTCGATTCGGTTGGCTGATAGACAAGGCCGATACGCGGACTCAACTGGCCGGCCTGCACGTATTCGTTCATGCGATCGATACGCAGGCCGTAATTCAGCGTCAGCTTTGGCGTGATCTTCCACTCGTCCTGCGCGTAGAGGCTATATAGATAGCCCGACTTGTCGTTCGAATCCGAAATCGTGGTCGGCTGATCCGACAGCTGATTGCCATTTGCGTCAACAGGAAATACTGCGACGTTGTTGGTGAAGACCGCATGCTCGCGCTCGAACATCAGGCCGGCACGCAGTGTATGGCTGTCGTTCAGTCGATACGTGAAGTCCGCCTGGACACCGTTCGCGCGGTTGCTGTGGAAGTCGTCGGACGCGACGCCGTTGAAGATCAGATCGCCGACCGGATCGGGATTGAATTTCGTGCGTGTGTAGCGCGTGAAGAGCGCAACCTGGTAGTCGAGCGCACCGCCGTTCGTGCCTTGCAAGGCGAGCACGGAAAAGTTGTTCAGTTCCGCCTGCGTTTCGTTGAGCGCGGCCGAGTCGAATGTCGAGTTCCCGTTGAGCGTGAACGCCGGCGCGATGCCGGGGGTATTCGGGATCTCGAAGCGATTGCTCGTAGTGCCGAACATCAGGCTCGCGCGCGTGAGTGGATTCAGCAGATACGACATGTAGCCGAACGCGTTGCCTTGCCGCGTGTGGTCGTGCAGCGGATTTCCATTCGACGTCGGCGCCTCGATGCCGAGATTGTTTTCGCCGAGCGTGCCGGAAAAGTAATAGCTGAACGGGCCGTTCGAACCGAATACGTCGGCGCTCGTCTGAATCGTCTGGTGACTGCCGCCGTAGACGTCGATCGTGCCGCCGTTGCCGGTGTCGCCGGATTTCGTGCGAATGTCGACGACGCCGGCCGTCCGGTAGCCGTATTGTGCGGGCAGCGCGCCGGTGACGAGGTTCACCTGGTCGATGATCCGCGAGTCGAGCGACTGGCCGAAGCCGCTGATCGGCTCGGGAATGATGATGCCGTTCAGCCGGTACTGCAGGTTCGCGTGATCGCCACGCACATGCAGTTGCCCGAACGAATCGTAGGCAACGCCCGGCGCTTGCAGCAGCACCTGATTGAGCGGTGTGTTCTCGCCTTGAGGCAGTGTCTCGATGTCGGCCCGCGAGAACCGGTAGACGCTGGCGCCGACTTCCGGCAGCAGCCCGTTGCGCGCGCGATCGAGCCGTTTCGCGTTCACCGTCACGTCCAGCGTGCCAGCGTCCTTGCCGAGCGTTACGTCGACCGGGGCAGGTGCCTTGCCTTGTGCGACTGTCGAAATGCTCGTGCCGGTCGCGTATCCAGGCGCGTCGACGACCGCCGCATAGGTGCCGGGCGCGACATTGTCGAACCGGAAGTGGCCCTCGGCGCCGGACTGCGCGTGTGCGACCGCATGGCCGTCAGCATCCTGGAGCGTGATCCGGGCGTGTGCGAGCGCGTGACCTTGCTTGTCGGCGACGGTGCCGGCAAGGGTCGCGCCGGCATCGGCGGCGAAGGCTTCAGCCTGGAGGAACGCGGCGAACGCCAGAATGGCGGCCTGAGACAGTAGCAGGCGGTTGATTTTCATTGTGCGTATCGGGGGATGGGGTCATTTTTTCCCGCGAGAGCACGCTGAAAGGCACATCGAAATGACTGGATACGTTATAACATATCATTTCTGGGGCGCCATTTCTCGTCTACGGGAAACCTCTTGCCGGCATGAGCAAACAGGATGCGCGCGTCACGCCAAGGTCGAGATGATATAACATTGCATTCTGTGTGCACAATGTCCCTGTTTGTTGCAGGTCGGTGAGTTTCGCTCGGCGCAGCCATGCCGACTGGCCCTCATGGTCGGTCGGGAGTATTGTTAGGAGGCGTGCCACGCGTTCCGGTTTCGTTTCCTGATGGCGCAGATCTGCGCCAGGCAGGTTTCCTCGTCAAGGCCATCTTTCGATGGGGTATCGACAGATAGTCGTCGAATGTTCCCGTGCGGACAAAGGAGACAAGCATGAGCCCATGCAACGAACCTCATCATGCTCACCATGACCATCAGCATGGCCCGGGCTGCGGACACACCGCAATCAAGCACGGCGACCACGTTGACTATCTGCACGATGGCCATTTACATCATCCGCATGGCGATCATGTCGACGAACACAAGGTCGAGGTCAGTACAAACAATCCGGACCAGTGCACGCCGGGCTGCGGCGGCCATGAACCGGGCCACGTCCACGGCCCCGGCTGTGGGCACGAGCGGGTGCCGCATGGCGATCACGTCGACTACCTGGTCAACGGCCGTCTTCATCACCCGCATGGCGATCATTGCGACGACCACGGTTCGGTGGAACTCGCCTGAGCGGTATCGAAGTGCGGCGGGGAGTCGGATCCCTGCTGCCTTCTCGGACGCCGACAGGTGCATCAGGTGTGCCGATATCGCCAAGGCTGAAGGCACGCTTTCCTTGCCCCCTGTTTGGCGGCGAACTGCCCTTCATTGAAGGCGTATTCGTCCGGATTGTGCAGGATCTTGCAGTGGCTGCCTGTCGCGGCGCTCCAAGTAAGGCCGCGCGATGGCATAGCGTATGCGCCAACGTAGATCGTGCAATGCACTGATCAATAAACACTTTCTTGATCAAAGCGCCATTTTCCGCGCGATTCGGATGAATGCTCCATCAAGTCAGCTTTGCTGACGCCCTGCCTCTGATTTCAAAACGTCTCGAGGATGGACCATCGGACGTGCATTAAATGAAGATCGCGAACACCGAGGGCGCCGGGCCCATCCGGGGCGTGACTGCCGGTCTTGTTTTGGCTGCCGTGGGGCTTGCTATGGGTGTCACTCCCAAGCTTCTGCAAAGCACCGGCACGCTGAGCGATTTCGTCGCGTCAGTTGTTCAAAAGGTTGCCCCATGGAGGCCAAGCGAGTGGCGCTTTGAGCGCTTGTGGCACGCCAGGCAGTGCGATAACCCGTTCAGTCATTGTGGCAAGACGACGATCGCCAGCCCGGCCGATCGGGCACGTCCGGGCTGGCCCATCTAGACTGGCATATCAAAAAGGCAGCCTGGATTAGCGGTACTGGCTGGCGGACCGGCGCGGTGCGCACAGCGCGCACCGTTTGCGGCGCTATTCGTCGATTTACTCGTCAAGCTGTCGTACGGCGCGCAGAGGATGAGCCTGAGCCGCGGCAAGCGTCTCGGCCTGCTTCGTGAAGCCGGCTAGCAAGTCCTCCATGGCTTTCACCACGGGTGGCGGAGCAGTCTTCAGCGAGCCGGCATTGAAGGGCGGCTCGGGATCGTATTCGCTGACCAACTGTGTGCATTCAGCGTAGGTCCGGTCGCGCAATTCGGCGAGCATCGTCAATCCGAAATCGAGTCCGGCCGTGACGCCCGCTCCGGTGACCCGATTGCGGTCGCGTACCACGCGAGCGTCGGTCGGAATTGCGCCATAGTCGGCCAACACATGGCGCACCGACCAATGTGACGTCGCCTTGTAGCCCTGCAGCAGACCCGCCGCACCCAGGATCAGTGAACCGGAGCAGACGCTGGTGACGTACTTCGCGCGCGCACCGCGATCGCGCATGAACGCCAGCGTTACGGGATCGCTGGCCGCCACCAGCGTGCCGTCGGTGCCGCCCGGCGTAAACAGCACGGTGAGGTCACGCGGGCAGGTATCGAACGTAGCGGTCGGCACGATGGTCACACCGGCGTCGCTCGTCACCGGCTCCAGCGTCTTGGCGACCAGGTGAATCTTGGCCCCCATCAGCGCACCGAACATGCTTTGCGGCCCGATCAGATCCATCACGGTCATCCCTGGATACATCAGCATCGCGATTTGCTCGTGGCCTTCCCAGTGGACCTTGTTCATCTCCGGGCCCATGTCGGGCATCGTCATCGTGTGCTCGGGTTGCGGATCCTGGGCAGCGGCATTCATTGCGAATGGCGCGAGCAGCGTCATGAGCACGATATTCCGGCGGTTAATGTCTGTCATTTCGGTTTCCTCAGATGCTTGCCTTAAGTGTCAGGTAGACGGAACGCGGTTGAACCGGCATGACTACCGGGAAGGAGAGATATTCGTAGGGCGCGTACACATGACGATTGGCCAGGTTCACGGCCGATACGCCGATCGTATAGCGCCCGAAGCTGTATTCCGCTTGCGCGTCGAACAACGCGTAGCCGGGTACGGAGACGGTGTTCGGCAACGTCACCTCGCGGGCGCCGAATGCGGTTATGCCGGCACCGAACGACAGGCCGCGCGCGGTACCGTTCAAGACGCGATAACGCAGCGCGATACGCCCGCTCTGCTTCGGCACGCGCGCAAGCGTGTCGCCGACCGGGATCGCATTGTCCTCGGTCACCGTGGCGCGCGTGTAGGCGTAGGTCATCAGCATCGAAAACGCGGATGTGGGTTCCCATACCAGGTCGGTCTCGAATCCGCGTGCGCGCTGCTGGCCCGCCTGAATCGAGTAAAGGGGATTGTTCGGATCGGGGGTGGCGACGTTTTCGCGGGTCTGCTGGAACACGGCAAGCGTGCCGGACAGGCCGATGTCGGTCCGCGCCAGTTTCAGCCCGGCCTCGACGTTGCGGGACGTTTCCGGTTTCGGTGAACCGAGCCCGACGTAGCCGAATGCAGCCCGGAAGGCCGTCGAATATGCGGCGTACACGGCTATGCCCTGCGTCAGATCGAAACTCGCGCCGATGCGCGGCGAGACGTGATGGTAGGTATCGTTGGTGCCCTGTTCCGTCTCGTGGAATCTGAGTTGCGTGAAGCGCAGCGAGCCGGTCAGATGAAACCGACCGTAGGTGGCCTGATCCTGCACATACGCGGCGATCGTCTCGTAGCGGTCGGTCTGCGTCAACGTGAGCGGGGCGAGTGGGCCGAAGGCGAGATCGTAGGCCGGTCGTGCGAGATTCTGCGAGCCGACTGGCACGCCCGTGAAGCCCATGTCCGACGAGAAGTCGGTGTGGTCGTAGTTGATGCCGACGAGCAGTTCGTGGCGCCCGCCCAGCGCATTGACCTTCGTCTGCAGATTGGCATCGAAGGTCGCTTCGCTGGTGCTCGTCTGCATGTTGAGCGGCAGGATCGGGTACGTGGTCGGTGTGGCCGGATCGGGCGCGTAGAGGCTCGGGTAGACGAAGCTGCCGTATTCGGGAATGCTGTTGTGGTAATAGCGTCCGCTGACACTCAGCTTCAGGTTGTCATTGAACTCGTGTTGAAGCTGAACCGTTGCGATCTGGCTGTCGAATGTGGTCCGCTGCTGCCCGATCGGTGCACCTGGGAACGCGTACCGATCGAGTTGGCCGGCCAGAGCCTGCGACGCCGGCAGGCCCGAGTATTCGAGCTGGCTGCTGTGGTTAAACTGCCCTTGTACGAGCAGGGTGGTGCGCGGGTCGAGCTTGAACAGCACGCTCGGCTTGATCGACCACTTGTCGCTCTTGACCTGATCGATCCAGCTTCCGGCGTGCTCGTACTCGCCTGCGATGCGTGCGTCGATTGAAGACGTCAGCGCGCCCGTCAGGTCGAAATACGGATTGACGGTGCCATAACTTCCCGTGCGCATCGCCACGTAACCGCTGCGCTTGGTCTGCGGCAGTTCCGACTGGATATTGATCAGGCCGCCCAACGGGGAGCCAAGCCCGCCACCATACAAAGTCGACGATGGCCCCTTGAGTACATCGATCTGCTGGATGCCGACGAGGCTCGCGGGGCTGTTAGCGGCACTCATGCCGTACATCGGCAAACCGTCAAGGTAGATCTCGGCCGGAAAGCCGCGCACGATATTCGCGGTCAGACCATTTTCCGCAGGTTGGCTCGGCATCACGCCCGACACGTTCGCAAGTGCGTCGGCCAGCGTGCGGGCGTCCTGTTCCTCGATCAGTTTTCGCGGCACCACCTGCACCGATTGCGGCACGTTGATCAGGGGCGTATCGGTGCGCGTCGCGGATTCGCTGTCGAGTGCCGTATCCGTTGTAGTGAAGCGGTAACGATGGCTTGTGACGCTGATGGCAGGTAACTCGATGTCGGCCGACGGTCCAGACTGGATGTCGATCTGCGTACCGACAGCGGGTATTGGCTGTTGGGGCAATGGCGATGAATTCGAGGCGATGGATTGTGCATGCCCCGCGAGCGAGAAAGCTGCTAGCGAGGCGGTCGTGACCAATTTCAGATCTAGCATGATAGGAATGTGTGCGCTTGGTCATGCGATCGCCGACATGTGGCTGGAAGTCGCTGGAATGTCGATTGCCATGCACATGTGAACCTCCCGTGCAATCACGAGCCACGTCAGTTAATGAGCGAGGAGGAACGGCAGATCTACTCGCGTCTGATTAGTGGCGCGAGGTTATTTGGAATGGACGAGCTGAAACGCCGCGCGAGTGCGCGACATTGCAGAACGCTCACGGATCAAATGATTCGACTAGGAAAGCGCAGTGAAGGGTGGCGCACGAGCGCCGAACGGGCCGAACGTCGCTGTGACGGCAGGACATGCGTCGTTGGCTGGGCGTGGGACCCGCGTGCTGGTGATACTTTGCAGCCAGTATGCCGTGACGAGCACGGTGACGGCAACGCTAATGGCCAGCGTCGCACTGAAGGGGCAGATGTCGCCAGAATGCGAATGATCCGCATGCGATTCGGCACTCCCGAGTGCATTGGCCAGGTCGGATGCGGCAACCGTTGCCGCGGGAGCGGCGCTTATTGCCACGGTGTCGTCGAGCAGCGCTCCGTGGCCGCTGCAGATCACGAGATCGCCAATGTTCGCACTCGTGCTCGGGGAGAGCATCAAACCGGGCGGTAGTAGCAGGCGGAACGCGACGACCAGCAGTAGCAACGAGGCAACGGCGGGATGCGTCAAACGCTGCGCAAGCAGTTGACGTAAGCGGATCATGGCGCCCGTATTGTAGTCGCTTCACAAGCGATTCGAAATATACAGGCCCGACTGCGCTGCTTCGTCGTCTGATCGGCGCGATGTACGCCCGCGGCATGAGCGTGCGCGAGATTCGGGGATTTCCGGCCGAGCACTGTGGCACCTAGGTTTCGCACGACTTCATCAGATCGGTCACCGACGAGGTGATGACCGAAGCGCTGAGCTGGCAAAACCGTCCGCTTGAGCCGATGTATCCAGTGGTGTTCTTCGATGGGATTTCCGGGAATTCCCCCGTGCCCAAGGACATCTTTTTCGAGGCAAGCGTCATGCTGCCGTATCGGAAACCGGACCGACTCCTGATTTTTCGAGGGTCTCAAAGCCCATTTTCCGAGAACCTACGATAGCTTCGGAGGCGGGACGCCGCTCAATGCTTCTTCGTCGTCCCTTTCACGCGGCCCCCCCTCATTCGTGACACCGGCATCGATATCCGCCGGGAACGCCGGCCGCGCCGGCGCCTCAGTCGTCTTCGTCGTTCCCCGCGCGAACCGCTTCGTCCAGCTGTTTCATGTTCTCGAGCAGTTTCAGCAGGTAGTGCAGCGCATGGGTAACGTCGTCGGTCGAAAAATCGTGCAGAACCTGCTCGTAATAGTTGTGAATTTTCGGCGTCACCTGGTGCAGCCACAGCTCTCGGCCGGACGGCGTCATCGTGATGAGTCGCGAGCGACGGTCCTGACTGCTGGCCACCCCGATCACGTGCCCGTCACGTTCCATGCGGCTGATTAATCCAGACAAATTCTGCCGGCTCACCATCAGATAGCGGGCAAGGTCTCCCACGCTCATCCCCTGTTCGACCTGCGAGCGGGACAGCGCGCCGAGGACTGCCCACTGCTGTGTCGTCAGCCCCTCGGCCTCGACCGCTCGCGTCCCTGTTTTGTGCAACATGTTTGCACATTGATAGAGGCGAAAGAATAGCCGGTTCGCGAGCTCGATTCGTGCGTTTTCGCCAGTATTTTCCGCGTTAACCAAGGGATTCTCCTAGTGTCGCCGTTCTTGTTTCCGCAGCGGTGTCCGCCTAGTATACGTCAACATATTGACGTATATGGGTCCTTGAGGCGGTACGTGAAAAAGGGCAATGGTAACGCTTGCAACCGATGGAGACGATTGTGCAGAGACTCGAAGGCAAGACGGTCATCGTGACCGGTGGCGGCGGAGGTATCGGTGGCGCGACGTGCCGTCGCTTCGCGGCGGAAGGGGCACGGGTGGCCGTGCTGGATCTATCGATCGAGGCGGCCGGAAACGTGGCCGACGGGATTCGCGCGGCTGGCGGTATTGCCCGGGCGGTCCGCTGCGACATCACCGAGCGCAATGACGTGGACGAGGCGCTGGCCGCTACCGAGGCCGAGCTCGGTCCTGTCGACGTGCTGGTCAACAACGCAGGCTGGGACGTATTCAAGCCGTTCACGAAGACGGAGCCGGCGGAATGGGCGCGCCTGATCGCCATCAACCTGACGGGCGCGCTTCACCTGCACCATGCGGTGCTGCCGGGCATGGTGCGGCGCAAGAGCGGCCGTATCGTCAACATCGCATCGGACGCCGCGCGTGTCGGCTCGTCCGGCGAAGCGGTGTACGCGGCATGCAAGGGCGGACTGGTGTCGTTCTCCAAGACGATCGCACGTGAGCATGCGCGTCACGGCATCACGGTGAACGTCGTCTGCCCGGGCCCGACCGACACGGCGCTGTTTGCCGAATACAAGGAAGGGGCGGGCAATCCGGAAAAGCTGATGGAGGCCTTCCAGCGCTCGATTCCGCTAGGGCGGATCGGCCAGCCCGACGATCTGCCGGGCGCGATCCTCTTCTTCGCCAGCGGCGACGCCGGCTTCATCACGGGACAGGTACTGAGCGTGTCCGGCGGCCTGACCATGGCGGGCTGATCCCGCTTTCTGCAAGGAATCAATCATGAACTACGAAGACATTCTGTTCGAAGTCCGAAACGGTGCGGCATGGATCACGATCAACCGGCCCGACAAGATGAACGCATTTCGCGGCCGCACCTGCGACGAGCTGATCCATGCGATCAACAAGGCGGGCTACTCGCGAGAGATCGGCGTGATCGTGCTCGCGGGGGCGGGCGACAAGGCGTTCTGCACCGGCGGGGACCAGTCGGCCCACGAAGGGCAGTACGACGGTCGCGGAACGATCGGCCTGCCGATGGAGGAACTGCACAACGCGATTCGTGACGTGCCGAAACCGGTGATCGCCCGTGTACAGGGCTATGCGGTCGGCGGTGGCAACGTGCTGTGCACGATTTGCGATTTCACGATCGCGTCGGAGAAGGCGATCTTCGCGCAGGCGGGGCCGAAGGTCGGATCGGTCGATCCGGGCTACGGGACGGCGTTTCTGGCGCGCGTGGTCGGCGAGAAGAAGGCGCGCGAGATCTGGTACCTGTGCCGTCGCTACCCCGCATCGGAGGCGCTCGCGATGGGTCTCGTGAATGCGGTCGTGCCGCATGACCAGCTCGACGCGGAGGTGCAGAAGTGGTGCGACGAGATCATGGAGAAGAGCCCGACCGCGCTCGCGATCGCGAAGCGCTCGTTCAACATGGACACGGCACACCAGGCAGGCATCGCAGGGATGGGCATGTATGCGCTGAAACTCTACTACGACACCGAAGAGTCGCGCGAAGGCGTAAAGGCCTTCCAGGAGAAGCGCAAGCCCGAGTTCCGCAAGTACGCGAAATAACCTCGCAGCCCCGACGGCACGGCCCGCGCCTGCGCATTGCGGGTTGCGCGGGCCGGCCCGATCACCGGAGACAACATGAATCCCTATCTCGATGAAGACCTCGTTGCGCTCGGCGAACATGCGCGACGCTTTGCGCAAGGGCGCATCGCCCCAGGCTTTCTGGAGCGCGACCGCTCCCGCGTGCTCGACCGGGCGCTGATGCTCGAGATGGGGCGGATGGGGTTCATTGCGCCGGAAATGCCGGAGCAGTATGGCGGTCAGGGCCTCGGTTGCATTGCGGCGGGTGTCATCCACGAGGAGATCGCGCGGGCAGATTTGAGTCTGTCCTACATCAACCTCCTGGCGTCGCTGAACGGACAGATTCTCGCGCAGCACGCCGTGCCGGAGGTTGCCGGGCCGTGGCTGGAGCGATTGACCCAAGGCAAGGCGCTGCTGGCGATCGCATTGACGGAGCCACGCGGCGGCTCCGATGCCGCGAACCTGCGCCTGCGCATGGAGCGGGTCGGCGATCACTACGTGCTGAACGGCGAAAAGACCTCGATCTCGGCCGCGGATCAGGCGGACGCGGCCGTGGTGTTCGCCCGAACGGGCACGGTCGAGGCGGGCGCGCGCGGGGTATCCGCGATGCTGGTGCCGATGGACCTGCCGGGGATCACGCGCAGCCGCTTCGATTGCCACGGTCAGCGCGCGATCGGTCGCGGGTCGATCTTCTTCGAGAACGTGCGAGTGCCCGCCGATCATCTGTTGGGCGACGAAGGAAACGGCTTCGTGCAGGTGATGCAGGGCTTCGATTTCTCGCGCGCGCTGATCGGCCTGCAGGTGCTGGCGGTGGCGAAGGTCAGTCTCGAGGAGACGTGGGAGTACGTCGCGCAGCGCGAAGCGTTCGGCAAGCCGCTCGCCGCATTCCAGGGGGTATCTCATCCGCTGGCCGATTTCGAGACCCAGGTGGCGGCCGCCCGCCTGCTGTGCCTGCAGACGCTCTGGCTGAAGGACCGCGGCCTGCCGCATACGGCCGAGGCGGCGATGTGCAAGTGGTGGGGCCCGAAGCTGGCCTACGACGTGGTGCACCAGTGTCTCTTGTCGTTCGGCCACGGTGGCTACGACCGCGGGCCGATGGAGCAGCGCCTGCGCGACGTGCTGGGTTTTCAGATCGGCGACGGCACGGCCCAGATCATGAAGACGATCATCGCCCGCACGCGGGCCGGACGCGATGCGGTGCCGGCATAAGCACGGAACCGACGCGCAAGACAATTTCGGAGACACGACATGGAGTTCGACGCCGTTCTGATCCCCCCGCGACGATCGACGAGCATCGCCCGCGGATGGTGGCGCGACAGGACCATCAACGACGAGCTTGACGCATGTGTTGCCGCGTGCCCGGACAAGATCGCGCTCGTTGCGACTTCCGTCGAGGATGGCGCGACGACCCGCTTCACCTATCGGGAAATGGCCACGATGGCGGACCGGATTGCGGTCGGGCTCGCCCGCCTCGGCGTTGGCCGCAACGATGTCGTGTCTGTGCAGCTGCCGAACTGGTGGCAGTTCACGCTGACGTATCTCGCCTGCTCGCGCATCGGTGCCGTCATGAATCCGTTGATGCACATCTTCCGCGAGCGTGAGCTGTCGTTCATGCTGAACCATAGCCGCAGCAAGGTCATGATCGTGCCGAAGTTGTTTCGCGGCTTCGATTTCGAGCGGATGATGCTCGGCCTGCAAGGCGATCTGCCGCACCTGCGGCATGTGGTGGTGGTTGGCGCCGAGACGGGTGGGCAGCCGGGCGGGAACAGCTTCGAAGCCTTGCTCTGCGTTCCCCGGTGGGAGCAGGACGCGGATGCGGGAGCGATCCTGAACCACCATCGGCCCGGGGCCGACGAGGTCACGCAACTGCTGTATACGTCCGGCACGACGGGCGAGCCGAAGGGCGTCATGCATACGGCCAACACGTTGCTGTCCAATATCGTTCCGTATGCCGAAGCGATGGCGCTCGATGACCGGGACGTCGTGATGATGGCTTCGCCGATGGCCCATCAGACGGGCTTCATGTACGGCCTGATGATGCCGATCGCGTTGCATGCGACGGCTGTCCTGCAGGATGTATGGCAACCGAAGAAGGCCCTCGAAGTCATTCGCGCCGAACATGCGACCTTCATGATGGCGTCGACGGTGTTCCTGACCGACCTCGCCAATACGGCGAACGAAACCGGCGAAACGGTGCCGACGCTCCGCACGTTCCTGTGCGCCGGTGCGCCGATCCCGGGGCCGTTGGTCGAACGCGCGCGCAAGGCGCTCGACGTGAAGATCGTGTCGGCCTGGGGTATGACCGAGATGGGAGCCGTCACGCTGACGCGGCTCGACGACGAAGACGAACGGTCGATATCGACCGACGGCCGTCCGCTGCCCGGAGTCGAAGTGCGGATCGTCGACGAAAACGGCGTGCAGCTACCTGCCGATACGGTGGGTCGGCTCATGGCGCGTTCCTGTTCGAATTTCGCCGGCTATCTGGGCCGCCCGGAGTTCAATGCAACCGACGCCGATGGCTGGTTCGAGACGGGCGATCTCGCACACGCCGATGCGCGCGGCTACATCCGCATCGATGGACGCAGCAAAGACGTGATCATCCGCGGTGGCGAGAACATTCCGGTGGTCGAAATCGAGGCGCTGCTGTACCTCCATCCGGCGATCGCGGCGGCGGCGATCGTGGCCTATCCCGACGAACGTCTCGGCGAGCGGGCCTGTGCGGTGGTCGTGCCGCGGGAAGGCGAGTGCGTCGATCTGCCGGGCATCGTCGATTTCCTGAAATCGCACAGGGTCGCGATGCACTACATTCCCGAGCGCTTGCTGGTGCTGGACGCGATGCCCGTCACGCCGGCCGGAAAGATCCAGAAATTCAGGCTGCGCGACGCGTTGCGGGAAGCCGGGAAGTCGAACTGACGCGGTGTCACGCACGGCACCGATCGAAACGGAACAGGATATGCAAGCCATGAACGAGCAACCGGTCTTGACCGAAACCGTGGGACGGGTCGGCATCATCACGCTGAACCGGCCGAGGCAGATGAATGCGCTGAACGATGCGCTGATGGATGCGCTTGGCGACGCATTGCTGTCTTTCGACGGCAACGACGACATCGGCGCAATCGTCGTGACAGGTAACGCACAGGCTTTCGCGGCGGGCGCCGACATTGCCGCGATGGCGGACTGGGACTACATGGATGTGTTCCGCGGCGACTTCATTACCCGCAATTGGGAAACCATTCGCCGCGTGCGCAAGCCGGTCATCGCGTCGGTGGCCGGCGTGGCGCTCGGTGGCGGCTGCGAGTTGGCGCTGGCATGCGACATCGTGATCGCGGCCGACGATGCAAGGTTCGGCTTGCCGGAAATCAAGCTGGCGCTCCTGCCGGGCGCGGGCGGAACGCAGCGCCTGCCGCGTGCGGTCGGCAAGGCCAAGGCGATGGACATGTGCCTGAGCGGACGCCTGATGAGCGCATCCGAAGCGGAACGCAGCGGCCTCGTCTCGCGCATCGTTGCGGCCGATGTGCTGCGTGACGAAAGCATCGCGCTTGCGACGACAGTCGCCGGTTACTCCTCGCCGGCGTTGATGGCGATCAAGGAGTCGATCAATCGCGCATACGAAAGCGCGCTGTCGGAAGGCGTGCTGTTCGAACGCAGGCAATTGCATGCGCGCTTCGCCAGTCAGGATGCCCGGGAAGGGATCAGGGCGTTTCTCGACAAGCGCAAACCGGCCTTCGGGCACCGTTGAACGGGAATTTTTGCGATTGATATACCGGAGAACTTGAATGGCGCTTGATCAGGAGTCGTTCGATCTGCTGCTGGCATCGGTCCAGCGCTTCATTGCCGAGCGGCTGGTGCCGGCGGAAGATCTCGTCGAGGAACTCGACGACGTACCGGTCGATATCGTCGACGACATGAAACGAATGGGGCTGTTCGGCTTGTCGATTCCGGAGGAATACGGCGGCATCGGCCTGTCGATGGCACAGGAGTGCGCGGTGGCTTACGAACTCGGCCAGACGGCCCTTGCTTTCCGCTCGGTGTTCGGCACCAACGTCGGGATCGGGGCGCAAGGCATCCTGATGGATGGTACCGAAGCCCAAAGGCGCGAGATTCTGCCGCGTGTCGCTAGCGGGGAATTGATCATGTCGTTTGCATTGACGGAACCTGATGCCGGCTCGGACGCAGCGGCGCTCCGGACCCGCGCGGAATTCGACAAGGGCGGAGACTGCTACGTCCTCAATGGTTCCAAGCGCTTCATCACCAACGCGCCACGCGCCGGCGCCTTCACGTTGATGGCGCGCACCGGTGACGATGGGGCGAACGGCATCTCGGCATTCGTCGTGCCGTCGCACCTGGCCGGCATCAGCCTGGGCAAGCCGGACCGGAAAATGGGGCAGCGCGGTACCAAAACGTGCGACGTCATTCTTGAAAACGTGCGGGTGCCGGCCGGCAACATCATCGGCGGTATGCCGGGCATGGGTTTCAAGACGGCGATGAAGGTGCTCGATCGCGGGCGTTTGCACCTGTCGGCCCTCGCGTGTGGCGTCGCGCAGCGGGTGCTGAACGAATCCGTCGGGTATGCGCGGGATCGCAGGCAGTTTGGACAGCGCATCGGCGATTTCCAGCTGATTCAGGCGATGCTGGCCGACAGTCAGGCCGAACTGTATGCGGGCTGGTCGATGGTGCAGGACTGTGCGCAACGCTACGACCTGAAACCGTCGGGTCAGAGCGATCCGGACGTCAGCATGCGCGCGTCATGCGCCAAGCTGTTTTGCAGCGAGATGGCGGGCCGCGTGGCGGATCGCGGCGTTCAGATTCACGGCGGTGCCGGCTATATCGCGGAATACAAGGTCGAGCGTCTCTATCGCGACGTGCGTTTGCTGCGTCTTTATGAAGGTACGACGCAGATCCAGCAGCTCATCATCGGTCGGGCGCTGATGCGTGCCGGCTGACGATCCCCTTCCCGCTCCGTCAGTCGATTGGAAAATCATCATGAATTCAGCCACCCAGCATCCTGCGTTTCAGTGGAGTGATCCGTTTTTGCTCGACCAGCAGCTCGACGAGGACGAGCGGCAGGTACGCGATGCCGCGCGTGCCTATTGTCAGGAGCAGCTTGCGCCGCGCGTATTGCAGGCGTTTCGCCACGAGCAGACCGATCCGTCGATCTTTCGGGAGATGGGGGCGCTCGGCTTGCTGGGTTCGACGATCCCCGAGACCTATGGCGGCGCGGGTTTGAACTACGTCTGCTACGGCCTGGTGGCGCGCGAAGTCGAAATGGTCGACTCCGGTTATCGGTCGATGATGAGCGTGCAGAGCTCGCTCGTGATGGTGCCGATCCACGTGTTCGGCAGCGAAGCGACCAGGCAAAAGTATCTGCCCGGGCTCGCGCGCGGCGAATTGATCGGGTGCTTCGGCCTGACGGAGCCGAATCACGGATCGGATCCGGGCAGCATGATCACGCGCGCGAAGAAGGTGGCAGGCGGCTATTCGCTGACCGGCGCGAAGATGTGGATCACCAACAGCCCGATCGCCGACGTATTCGTCGTGTGGGCCAAGGACGACGAAGGCCTCATTCGCGGTTTCGTGCTGGAAAAAGGCTGGAAGGGGCTTTCGGCGCCAGCCATCCACGGCAAGGTCGGGTTGCGCGCGAGCGTGACCGGCGAGATTGTGATGGACGAGGTGTTCTGCCCGGAAGAAAACGCGTTCCCGGATGTCAGGGGCCTGAAGGGGCCATTCACCTGTCTGAATTCCGCGCGCTACGGGATCGCATGGGGGGCGCTGGGCGCTGCCGAAGACTGCTTCCACCGCGCACGCCAATACGTGATCGATCGCATCCAGTTCGGCAGGCCGCTTGCGGCGAACCAGCTGATCCAGAAGAAGCTGGCCGACATGATGTCGGAGATCGCGCTCGGTCTGCAGGGTTGTCTCCGTCTGGGCCGCATGAAGGACGATGGCCCGGCGGCCGTCGAGATCACGTCGATCATGAAGCGCAACAACTGCGGCAAGGCGCTGGATATTGCCCGCACGGCGCGCGACATGCTCGGCGGCAACGGCATCAGCGACGAGTTCGGCATCGCACGTCATCTCGTGAACCTCGAGGTCGTGAACACCTACGAAGGGACGCATGACGTGCATGCTCTCATTCTCGGCCGCGCGATCACCGGCATCGCCGCGTTCTGATCTTGCCTACGCGGCCGCTTCATCATCCACGGGAGAAAGTACGTGAAGGCAGCGTTCCTCACAGGGCATGGCGGCAACGAGGTGGTCGAGATCGGCGAGCGGCCACGGCCGGTGCGAAGCGCCGGCAACGTGCTGATCAGCCTGAAGGCCGCGACGCTCAATCGGGTCGATCTTTACATGCGCGACAGCGGCGCGGGTATCACGCATCGCCTCCCCCAGATCATGGGGATCGACGGCGCCGGGACGGTCGAGGAGGCCGATGAATCGGAAACCCGGCTGTCGCCGGGGCAGCGCGTCGTCGTGCACCCCGGTATCGGGTGCGGGCGCTGTGAATATTGTCTGCGCGGGGAGTCGGTGTTGTGCACGTCGATCCGGTATCTCGGCGAACACCGCGACGGTACGCTGGCCCAATACGTCAGTGTGCCGGCGACGAACGTGTTTCCGATGCCCGCGATGCTGGACTTTGCGGAAGCGGCGGCGCTGGGCGTCGTTCACCTGACGGCGTGGCGGATGCTTTTCACGAAAGCGGCGCTCAAGCCATGGGAAACGGTGCTGATCTTCGGGGTCGGCGGCGGCGTGTCGCTGGCAGCACTGCAACTGGCGAAGCTGGCCGGCAGCCGCGCGATCGTCACGTCGCGCGACGATACGAAACTGCAACGCGCGTTGTCGATGGGCGCCGACCATGCGATCAACGGTTCGACGCAGGATGTCGTCAAGACGATCATGGCACTGACGGACGGACGCGGTGTGGATGTCGTGATCGAGAACGTCGGCGCCGCGGTGTGGTCGAGCGCGTTGAAGTCCGTCGCGCGAGGCGGCCGAATCGTGACCTGCGGCGCGACGACTGGCGATCAGCCCGCTGCGGATCTGCGCCGAATCTTCATCCGGCAGTTGCAGATATTCGGCTCGACCCTGGGCACGCTTGACGAATATCGCGATTTGCTCGCGCTGGCGGCGCGCGGCGGGCTACGCCCGGTGATCGATTCGCGCCATGCGCTGGACGACGTGCATTCGGCGCTCGACCGGCTGGCATCCGGTGCGCAGTTCGGCAAGATCGCGATCGAGATCGCCGCATGACGGAAAACGGGTCGGGATTCCATTCAATGAAGAGGAGACGCACATGAAATTGCTGGTCGCGGTCAAGCGCGTGGTCGATGCGAACGTGAAGGTCCGCGTGAAGTCGGACAACACGGGTGTGGATATCGCGAACGTGAAGATGTCGATGAACCCGTTCGA
>NZ_QTPY01000047.1:0-20419 GCF_003857765.1 Burkholderia sp. Bp9016 | reverse complement strand
AATACCGGCGCGAACGGCCGTTGCGGTGGAGTGTTAAAACGGTCGCGAAACGGTGCCAAAGCGCGCGCGACGCTACAAACAGAGCGGGGTGAGGGGCGACGCAACAGAAGACGCCACAGGCATCATCGAATTCAGTGCGAAGGGGGTGCGGATTGACGTCAGAGCGTCATCAGCAATTGCAACTGGTGCTCGGTCTCAGTGCCTTTGACTAGTGCATAGAATCGCGTCTCCCGACGCTCGATCGCTGAAAGACCTTCGGCGGTGGAGAAGACATTCCATACGACGCCTTCAATACTTGCAAAATTTCCGTGCGTCCGCGCAAAAGCACGCAGCAGCGGACTGGCGTCACGACGAAGAACTAGACGTTCCACATTCAACACATAGGGTGACCAGCCGCCGCGAAGGACCAGGTAATACGGTATCGAGCTGCGATTGATTTTCATGAGCGGTGCTGTTTCGTCCGTGATCGTCGCCATGCGGTCAATTTTTCGATGCCAGCGTGCCGGGTGTCAGCCAGGCTGGCGACAGCCGGACAGTGAGGCTCAAATGCGCTTCAATACGATACGGTTCCGAATCGATCCAACACCACGCAGGGCTGATGGAGAGTACATCGCTCATGCGAGGATCATCACGTTTCTTGTGGGCGAACGTGAGAGTTACGCGCCAGCGACGATCTCGCCGGTTTCGATGCGCGTGACGACGCGGTTGCATATGCGACCAGATGGCCCGAAGTGTGGCTGACTGCTCAGTTCGGCTGATGGAAAAAGATCGGTAGCGCAGCCTTCGGCATGAACCCGGAACATCGCGCAGCGTTACCGTCTCAGGTGCTTCATCTCCTGGGCCTCCATCGCCGCATGTCGCTCTTCACTTGCGGATACGGATTCCATCGCTTCGTCGACCGAGGCCAATGCGTACTCGCAGGCCAGTTTTGCTTCTTCGACGTCAGCCTCCGGCTCTTCATCGTCGTTGGGAGGAGGGTCGAGCATGTCCCGGAGCATCGTCGTGAGCTCCACGGTGTCCCATAGTTCGCCTTTTTGCATTTTCCTCTTTATGTAGTGACGGATTTCCGAATCCTGTTCGAGCGTGAGCGGAAGGTGCCGAAAGGTGCTGTTCGGGTTAGCGTCGATCATGATGTTGCTCCCAAGTCATGCGAGGTTAGTGCCGCCAGCGCAGATCCTGATCGCTGCACTGACGCGCAATCGAATGCCCGGACGTGCGCAACAAATTTCTAGCTGCGGAAGCTCGAATCTCGGATTCGCTCCAGGCGAGTCAAAAGTTCATTCATTTGGAGTTCGAGCACCCGATTTCGCTCGAATTGTGTACGCAGTTTCTTGAGCCTAGCCCGCCAATACGCCGGATCGTTCACTGACGATCTGTTGACGAAGGCATGTTGCGTTTGCTCAAGCAGTCCAATCGCTCTCCTGATATGGGCCAGCTCGAGCTCGACGTTGCAGTACCAGCTCATGATTACCACCTTCCATTTATGATTTGAAATCCCGGTTCTCTGTGCTGCGAGAGCGCGTGGCGAATTCCTGACTCGCGTGGCGACGAATCGTAAGGCGGCCTCATCCCTTCCAATCGCAGATGCGGGGCAAGTGACGTGAAAGGGGCGGCGATACGTGCGGGAGCGGGGGGGCGGAGGTAAGGCGAGCAATCAAACGGCTAACATGCGCTCGGACGAACCCATCATACGCGCATCCACCATTGCGTAGCGACCTAATTTAGCCGCGACTGTGAAGCGCTGCGCAGCGTGGGATCCGCATCGTCTGACCGTCGTCTGTCGCTTTCGGGGCGCAGACGGTCGGGGTCCTGAGAAGAGGGTCGACGCGTTCGTTGTCGCGCGTGGTTCGAGTTCCTGATCGTGGGCTGTCCAGGTACGGCGCGAAGCACGAGCGATGATAAGGACCGCTCATGCTGCGCGGACGTATGCCGCTTGCGCGAGCGCGGTCAGACATGCTCCCGAAGGTAGCGGATGCACGTCATCCGGAGACTGGCCCGATTAGCGAGTGCGTCTCGTGGCGCGCGTGCTTTCGACATGCCAACGAGTGGTTCTGAACACGCAGCGGCGCCGACCGGACGGACTGATTTCGCGATCTGAAGCGAGGCCTCACCTATCCATATCCGGTCGCGCCACTCGCATTTCGCGCGATGGATGGCAAGCCATGCTTGAAGCGATTCGACGAGCTGAAACGGTGACAGCCACTCGAGAGTCTGCCTTTTCTTGACGAGTTGCAGGACAACGAGGAAATAGAGCAAGTCCACGTACTTTGTCTGGATGCGCATGTCTCTTCCGCTCGTCGATGTCCAGGTATGTCTGCCTTCGGATCAATCCCGGATGCTGAGCGCTTTTTCGATCGCGGCGATCAGCTTGAAGGCATCGTCCCGTCCGATCAGAAGACCGCGGCTGGTGTACTCGCATCCGAAAGCATAAAAGCTCGGCCGCAGCGTCACCATATTCTTTTGCTGATCGAAATCGACTTCGCATTTCGTCAGCGGGAAAAACGGAGATTCCTCGGTCTGCATGGCGTACACGGCATCCTCCTAGTACATCTTGCGGGGCGGCATCAGGCGTTTCGTCCGCAGGCGTTGGCGGGCAACGGCACTGGCTTTCTTTCGCTTTCGCTCCGTCGTGGGTTTTTCATAGCTGGTACGACTGCGCAACTCCCGGATCAGGCCGGTTTTTTCGATGTCTCGCCGGAATCGACGGAGTGCGACATCGATCGGTTCGTTGGCCTTGAGCGTGACAGTTGTCATGTAGATCCTGTTTGGGAACGTGTGGGTAGAAAGTTAGCCGAGCCGTGTCATGACGGCGCTCGCTATCTCATCGGACTCGAACTCCGAATATCCGGCCCGGATCGAAAGCGCGCGAACCGCCGCGAACATCTGCAACTCGTGTTGATGGCTTAGCGCCGAATCGGCCATTCCAGCGGGCAGGATGGTGTCGTCCGGGGTGACCTTGCATCGTCTGACCAGATCGAGAATCTCGTCGATGATCATTTTGCCCTCCAAATTTCCGATACGTCGCACAGCCACGGCGAGTCGCGTCAGAGTGCGTTCGAAAAGAATCCGTGTGTTTCGCGATTGTCGTCGATGATGGCCTCGGCATAGCGCAGCGATGCGCGACGTGCGTCTCCGGAGGTATCGAACGGCGTGCCATCGTGAAGCCGGAAAGTCTTGCTCTGCGTCAGCGTGTCACCGGTTCCGCGACGACAAATCTTGACTGCTGCGTCGAAGCCTCCATCGTAGTTATGCGCGCTGCCGTTCGGCACCGCCACGTGAGGGTAAATCAGTGGATAGATTTCGAATCCACGGTAGGTACATAGGCTCATGATGAGCTCCTGGTATTCGGCTGCCACGAATCGCGTGGACGAGTGCATTCCGTCTGTATCGCCGTTGCGTGGCGCGACGAGGGGTGAGGGGAACAACCGCGCGCGGGAGAAGGGGTGGCGCAGCGAGTGGGGCAGATGGAGGGCGAGGAGGCGGAAGATCGATACCTGCCCGGACAAGACGATCATACGCCAATCGCTCATCGGATGCCCATCTCAATTCCGGCTGTGTAGCGATGTGTCGAGATCGCGTTACCCGATAGGGGTGCCGTTGCCGGCGCGCGTGACGGCCATCCGGTTCGCTATTGCGGCACGGGTGAGCGTCGCTTCTCGCGAGACTCCGCGAGAAGCGGCGCCTTGGGCGGCACCCAGTTCAATGCGGTGCCGAGCTTCGGCAGCACCAGGGCGCTTTTTTTGGAGGGCGCCTTGGGTTGGTTGCCGCGGAGTTGAATTCGGGTCATGCAGGTTCTCCTGCTGTAGAGCGATGCTGCGAATGGGCCTCGTGCAATTCAAACGATGATCGCGAGCGATTGCATGCGCGCGTCGTATCGGACGCACGCATAGCCAACGTCCGGATGCCAAACGGACGGGACCGCCTCAGATTGAAACGACAACCTGGTGCGGTGGTTCGAAGCGCTGCGGCTGCCAGTCGTCGACGGATGCCGACGGCTGGCGACGCTCAAAGCGAGGTGATGTTCGAAGCCTGCAGACCCTTGGGGCCGCTCTTGGTTTCGTAGCTGACCTTCTGACCCTCGGCGAGCGTCTTGAAGCCGTCGCCGCGAATCTCCGAGAAATGAGCGAACAGGTCGTCGCCACCCTTGTCGGGTGTGATAAAGCCGAAGCCTTTGCTGTCGTTGAACCATTTGACGGTACCGGTATCCATGTTAAATCTCCTGAAAATGAACGTGCATATGCGCCGCAACGGACGCGGGGAAAGGAATCAAGGAGGGGAGAGGACAACGAATACCGCGGGTCGCGGTCGATGATGAGCAGCAATCGCGCTTCTTGAATACTTCTTCGACCCAAGTTACGCGCTGTCAAGGAGTACGTCAAGCGATTTCGACCGAGGGCTTCGATCCATGCTGCAATAGCAATCTACGGAGCAGCCCGGTGCATTGCCGAACTGCCGGAAAATACTAAGATTTCCGAAGGAAATGTCACATAGAGGCATGCTGACATTCGGGCTGGCGAAAGAAGGACTTCACCAGTGTCGGCAGCTTCTGGACTTGCAAGACGTCAACACGGCCACCGATATGCTATCTGTTAGGCGATACCGCTCATCGAATGGCCGTTCAAGGCGGGAAGTTGCCGTAGCATTCGCGCGAGCCGAAGGTCGGCAAAGGGCGCGTCCCGCCGTTCGTGGCGAGGCGGTTGAACCGAACCGCGCCGGGAATCGTGGAGGCTGGTTGGTTTAAGTTAATGCAGGCTCGTCAGCGGTATTTCCGAGTTGCCTGTAGTGGTTTGCCTCAGCCCCGGCGGCCGGGATATAGCCGAGCGGCTCCATCAGCCGATGATCTTTCTACAATTTCGTGCGCAACAGTTCGCCGGACTCGACGGCACGCCCGACACCGATGCAATTCACACAGTCTCTCGCCGCATTCAACGAAGTGATATGCGAAGTCAGGCCGCACGTCGTGCTTGTTCTCGGTCTTGGACTATGAGACGAGCTGCCCGGAGAACGAGGCGGATGGGCGCGAGGCAGAGGGCTGGAAGTCACGATGCCCGCCAATCGGCGGAAACTCTGCATCTGGACGGGATACGCCGAACGCTCGCCGGAGCGTCACCCCTTTGCATGCTTTCCCGTCGCGCATCCATCGAGTCGAGGTTTTGCCGCCAGCGCTGGCGAGACAGGATGGCTAGTGCAAAGGACGTCATTGCGGCCGGGACATAGGCACACATGCGCCGAAAAGGTTGCCTGCCCGTCGACCTGGGCGGAGCATCCCTGCGTCGCCCGGCTTCAAACAGGTTCGAGCGAACCGGTGCACTGATCGTCCAAACCACGAATCCTCCCGACCGGACGACAAACCGGAATTCGTCTGATAATGCGATCGGCGATCCACGCGAACGAGCCGTGCAATCTGCGGGCATTGCGCCGAACCGTTGCACCGGTAACCGGATGGCGGAATCCGTTCACGCCATCGCCCCGATCGTATCGTGAGCCTTCACGATCGGGCAACGAAACGGCGTCAGGCCCCCCTAGTCGTTCGGAATGTGCCCAGCGCCGTTCAAATCCCCACCGGACGCCCGCGCAACGCGGCGCCGCAAACAGGAGATGAACGATGATCACGCTGACCGTCAACGGTAGCGAACAGCATTTCGACGGCAATCCCGACATGCCGTTGCTCTGGTATCTGCGCGACGTGCTCGGCAACACGGGCACCAAGTTCGGCTGCGGGATGGCGCTGTGCGGCGCGTGCACGGTGCACCTCGACGGCGTGGCGATCCGCTCGTGCATCACGCCGGTCGCGGTCGCATCCGGCAAGCGCGTGACGACGATCGAAGGGTTGTCGACCGATCTCACCCATCCGCTGCAGCAAGCGTGGCAGGAGCTGAACGTCGCGCAATGCGGCTACTGTCAGTCCGGCCAGATCATGCAGGCCGCGTCGCTGCTGAAAACGAATCCTCATCCGAGCGACGCCGACATCGACGACGCGATGTCCGGCAACATCTGCCGCTGCGGCACCTATACGCGGATCCGCGCGGCGATCCGGCTGGCGGTGCGCCGTGGAGGTGCCGCATGAACGCACCGGAACTCTCGGTTCACAACGAAAGCCGCCGCGCGTTGCTGCTCGGCTTCGCATCCGGCGGGCTGTTGCTAGCCTTCGGCGTGCCGTCGCTCACGCAAGCGGCCGCACCGGTTCAGCCGCCGGTCAGCCCGAATCCGCAGTACGGCGGCACGGGCATGCCGCACGGATTGCGCGACGATCCGCACCTGTTCGTTGCGATCGCACCGGACGGCACTGTGACGGTGACCTGCATCCGCTCCGAGATGGGGCAGGGCGTGCGCACGAGCGTCGCGCTCGTGGTCGCCGATGAACTGGGCGCGGACTGGGCGCGCGTGAGGGTCGCGCAGGCAGTCGGCGACGAGCCGCGCTACGGCAATCAGAACACCGACGGTTCGCGCAGCCTGCGTCAGAGTTTCGCCGCGCTGCGCCGCGCGGGCGCGGCGGCGCGCACGATGCTCGAGCAGGCTGCCGCGGCGACGTGGGGCGTCGACGCGCGTCAGGTGAAGGCGACGGTGCACGAGGTCGTCGATACGCAGAGCGGGCGCACACTGGGTTTCGGCGAACTGGCCGCGAAAGCCGCCGCACTGCCGGTGCCCGATCCGAAAACCGTGCCATTGAAAGCGCCGGCCGAATTCCGCTACATCGGCAAGGGCGAGACGGCATTGATCGACGGCCGCGACATCGTCGGCGGCCGCGCGCACTACGGCATCGACACGCGGCTCGACGGCATGCTGTACGCGGTCGTCGCGCGCCCGCCCGCGTATGGCGATACGGTTGCGTCGTTCGATGCGTCGGCCGCCGAGAAGCTGCCGGGTGTCGTCAAGGTCGTGCAGCTCGCGTCGACGCCGCTGCCGTCCGGTTTCCAGCCGCTCGGCGGCGTGGCCGTGGTCGCGCGCGACACGTGGACGGCCATTCAGGCGCGCGCGCAACTGAAGATCGACTGGAAGCGCGGGCCGAACGCGGGCTACGACTCGGTCGCATACCGCAAGACGCTCGAGGCGGCCGCCGCGCAGCCGGGCGACGTAATCCGCAACGATGGCAATGCCGCTACGGCGCTCGCGAGCGCCACAAAACGGGTGCGCGCGACGTACTACATTCCACATCTCGCCCACGCGACGATGGAGCCGCCGGCCGCCGTCGCGCGCGTGGCCGGCGGGCGCTGCGAAGTATGGACCTGCACGCAGGCGCCGCAGACCACACGCGACGAGATCGCGAAGGCGCTTGGCCTGTCGACCGAGTACGTGACGGTCAACGTGACGCTGCTCGGCGGCGGCTTCGGTCGCAAGTCGAAGCCGGACTACGTGGTGGAAGCGGCGTTGTTGTCGAAGGCGGCGGGTGCGCCGGTCAAGCTGACGTTCACGCGCGAGGACGACATCGCGCACGACTATTTCCATGCTGTGTCGCTGGAGGTGTTCGACGGCGGCCTCGATGCGGCGGGGAAGGTGGTCGCGTGGCAGCATCGCACGGTCGCGCCGTCGATCCAGTCGACGTTCAGGGCCGGCGTCGTGCACGAGCAGCCGGGCGAACTCGCGCAAGGCGTCGCGGACCTGCCGTTTGCCATCCCGAACGTACGGATCGAGAACCCGGCCGCGGAAGCGCACACACGGATCGGCTGGTTTCGTTCGGTGTACAACATTCCGCACGCGTTCGGGATTCAGAGCTTCGTGTCGGAACTCGCGCACGCGGCCGGTCGCGACCCGAAGGATTTTCTGCTCGAACTGATCGGCCCCGCGCGACGTTTCGAGCCGCACATCACGGTGAAGAACGTGAACTATGGCGAGGACCCGGCGCTGTATCCGGTCGATACCGGGCGGTTGCGACGCGTGATTGAAACGGTCGCGCGCGAAGCCGGCTGGGGACGCAAGTTGCCCGAAGGGCACGGGCTCGGGCTCGCCGCGCACCGCAGCTTCGCGTCGTACACGGCGGCCGTGTGCGAAGTGCAGGTCGGCGCGGCCGGCGCGATTTTCGTGCCGCGCGTCGACATTGCGATCGACTGCGGGCCGCAGGTCAACCCGGAGCGCGTGTGCTCGCAGCTCGAAGGTGCGGTGGTGATGGGGCTCGGCCTCGCGCTGCACGGCGAGATCACGTTCAAGGACGGACAGCCGGAGCAGAGCAACTTCAACGGCTTCCAGGTGCTCCGAATGAACGAGGCGCCGCGTGAAATCCGCGTGCACCTGGTCGCGCCGGACGACTACGCAACGCCGCTCGGCGGCGTGGGCGAGCCGGGCCTGCCGCCGATCGCGCCGGCGCTGACCAACGCCATCTTCGCGGCCACCGGCACGCGCATCCGCAGCCTGCCGGTCGCGGACCAGCTTTCGAAGTCGAAAGCCGGTTGAGGCGCGATCGTGCGCCGGACTGCAACGGTCCGGCGCACGCAACGGATTCCGGCGCTCGCGCGCCGCGCGTCGATCGATGCGAAGGTTCACGCATTGTCGTTTTAGAACGACCGTGCTAAATTTCCGCCAGCACTTGCAGTCACCGACCCAATCATCCGGTTCCGGCAACCGTAGCCAACGGGTGCGCCGGCGCACCGCCCGACAGGAGACAGACGTGATGGAGCATGCATCGATCAAGCGCACGCGGATCGACCGGACGGAGCATGGGCGGCCGTCGGCAATGCGGGCCACGCGGAGGGCGTCACGATGAGCCTGTTGATGTCGCGTCGGGATCTCGCGTTTCTGCTGTACGACTGGCTCGATGCCGGAGCGCTCGCCGCGCTGCCGCGCTATGCGGAGCACAGCCGCGAGACGTTCGATGCAGTGCTCGACACGAGCGAGCGAATCGCTGCCGACCTGTTCGCGCCGCATGCGGCGCGCGGCGATCGCGAGGAGCCGCGGTTCGACGGCGAGCGCGTGACACTGATTCCCGAAGTCGCGCCGGCCGTGCGGGCTTTCGCGGATGCCGGCCTGATCGCGGCCGGCCAGGACGAAGCCTTCGGCGGGATGCGGTTGCCGAAGCTCGTCGAAGCCGCGTCGTTCCTGTTCTTTCAGGCCGCTAACATCGCGACCGCCGCGTATCCGTTCCTCACCGTCGCGAATGCGAACCTGCTGCTCGCGCACGGCAGCCCCGAGCAGATCGACGCGTTCGCGCGTCCCGAGCTGGAAGGGCGCTTCTTCGGCACGATGTGCCTGTCCGAACCGCAAGCTGGCTCGTCGTTGTCCGACATCGTCACGCGTGCGGATTTCGAATGCGACGCTCCGCTCGGCCCACGCTACCGGATCACCGGCAACAAGATGTGGATTTCCGGCGGCGAGCACGAACTGGCGGAGAACATCGTTCACCTCGTGCTCGCGAAGATTCCCGACGAACACGGCAAACTCCAGCCTGGCACGCGCGGCATTTCGCTGTTCATCGTCCCCAAGTATTTGCCGGGCGACGACGGCGCCGCTCGCGGCGAGCACAACGACGTGGTGCTCGCCGGGTTGAACCACAAGATGGGTTATCGCGGCACGACCAACTGTCTGCTGAACTTCGGCGAAGGCACGCGCCATCGTCCGCAGGGGCGCGCCGGTGCGATCGGCTATCTGGTCGGCAAGCCGAATCACGGTCTCGCCTGCATGTTCCACATGATGAACGAGGCGCGCATCGGCGTCGGCGCGGGCGCGGTGGCGCTCGGCTACACCGGTTACCTGCACGCGCTCGACTATGCGCGCAACCGGCCGCAGGGCCGTCCGCTCGGACCGTCCGGCAAGGACGCGGCCGCGCCGCAGGCGCCGATCGTCGCGCATCCGGACGTGCGGCGCATGCTGCTCGCGCAGAAGGCATACGTCGAGGGCGGGCTCGCGCTGATCCTGTACTGCGCGCGGCTGGTCGACGAAGCGCGTGCACATGCCGACGCGGCAGTGCGCGCCGATGCCGCGCGGCTGCTCGACATCCTGACGCCGATCGCGAAAAGCTGGCCGTCGCAGTGGTGCGTCGCGGCCAACGATCTTGCGATCCAGGTGCACGGCGGCTATGGCTACACGCGCGACTATCCGGTCGAGCGGTTCTATCGCGACAATCGTCTCAACCCGATCCACGAAGGCACGCACGGCATCCAGGCGCTCGACCTGCTGGGCCGCAAGGTCGTGCAGGACGACGGGGCGCTGCTGCAGGCGCTCGACGAGCGCATCGGCATGACCGTCGAACGCGCGCGGGCCACGGGCGGCGAGATGCGCACACAGGCCGATGCGCTCGCGCAGCGCTGGACGCGGCTCGTCGACGTCACGCGTGCATTGGCTGCGCTCGGCGATCCGCAGGTACGGCTGGCGAACGCGAGCGTCTATCTCGAGGCGTTCGGTCATCTCGTCGTTGCGTGGCTGTGGCTCGACGTGACGCTTGCCGCGCACGGGCGCGACGACGATTTCCACGATGGCAAGCGTGCGGCCGCACGCTATTTCTTTCGCTGGGAGCTGCCGAAGGTGGATGCGCAGCTCGATCTGCTGGCGAGCGTCGATACGACGACGCTCGACATGCGCGACGCGTGGTTCTGAGCGTCGCGATGCACGGATGACGGTGCCGCGATGCAGGCCGCGGTGCCGGCGTTGCGAACCGATCGCGCGGGTGCGTCCCGCAGCCATATCGATGCGCGGCCACGCCGCGCGAGGAGAGACGAGAACATGAAAGCCCTTTTGTGTACCGCATTCGGCCCGATCGACCGCCTGCGTATCGACGATGTCGCGATTCCCGAGCCGGCTGCGGGCCAGGTGCGGATTCGCGTGAAGGCGGCGTCGCTGAATTTTCCCGATGCGCTGATCGTGCAGGGGCTGTACCAGGTGAAGCCGGCGCTGCCATTCTCGCCCGGTGCGGAATTCGCGGGCGTGATCGACGCGGTCGGCGACGGCGTGGGCCAGTGGCGACCCGGAGACGAAGTGGTTGCATTCACGGGCCACGGCGGCTTCGCCGAGCAATGCGTGGCCGACGTGCACCAGATCGCGGCGCTGCCGCCAGGGATGACCTTCGAGCAGGGTGCGGCACTCGTGCTGGCCTACGGCACGTCGCTGCATGCGCTGCAGCAGCGTGCGCGCCTGCAGCAGGGCGAGACGCTGCTCGTGCTGGGTGCGGCGGGCGGCGTCGGGCTGGCCGCGATCGAGATCGCGAAGGCGCTGGGTGCGCGCGTGATCGCGGCCGCATCGAGCGCGGAGAAACTCGCGCTGTGCCGCGAGGCCGGCGCCGACGACACGATCGACTATGCGACGGAAGACCTGCGGCGCCGCGTCGACGAACTGACCGGCGGACGCGGCGCGGATGTCGTCTACGATCCGGTTGGCGGCGCGTACAGCGAGGCGGCGCTGCGCGCGACCGCATGGCGCGGCCGGTTCCTCGTGGTCGGTTTTGCTGCCGGCGAGATTCCGAAGATCGCGCTGAACCTCGTGCTGCTCAAGGAGCGTGACATTCTCGGTGTGTTCTGGGGCGACGCGGTGCGTCGCGACCCGGCGCAGCACGTGGCGAACATGCGGCAGCTCGCGCAATGGTTCGCTGCCGGCAAGGTACGGCCCGCGATCACCGAGCGCGTGCCGCTCGCCGGCGCGGCCGATGCGATCGCGCGGATCGCGAACCGACGGGTCAAGGGCAAGGTGGTGATTCTGCCGGACGCGTGATTCGCGCCGGATCAGGCGCGCGGCGGCAGTCTGACGGCTTGCCGTCGCCGTTCGGTGTTTTTTGCGTGACGTTATCGGAGTCGTTGAGCATGCAACCACTATCGCATCTGCAACCTGCCGCCGCGAAATCGCTCGATGCGTGGCACGCGATGATCGAACACAAGGACTTCGGCGCGTTGCACACGATCGTTCATCCGGACGCCGTGTTCCGCTCGCCGATGGCATTCAAGCCGTATGGGCCGGCACCCGCGCTGCTGCTGGCGCTGCGCACGGTGATCACGATCCTCGAGAACTTTGAATACCACCGCCAGTTCGCCGGCGATGGCGGCACGAGCGTCGTGCTGGAATTCAGCGCGACGGTCGGCGACAAGCGGCTGAAGGGCATCGACATGATCCGCTTCGACGACGATGGGCGGATCGTCGAGTTCGAGGTGATGATTCGCCCGTTCAATGCGCTGCAGGCGCTTGGCGCCGAAATGGGCGCGAGGCTCGGGCAGCAGCTTCCGGCGTTCAAGGTCGGCGGGTGAGCGGCGGTTGCCGGCTGCGTTCGTGCCGATCCGCGCGCGTCAGTGATTCCTGATCCTGACGTTGTAGCCGGCATCCTCGAACGCGACGACGAATTCCTCGGGGAACAGCCACGATTCGATCTTCACGTGCGACGTGGCGCGATCGATCTCGACCTTTGCGTCAGGGTCGACGCGCCAGATTTCATGTTCGACCGCGCGGGCGGTCTCGTCATCGAGCGAGTGGTCCAGTACGAATTCCATGATCGGTTTCCTTTTCGGGCGGTGGCGATCGTGACGGCACGAACGGCCGGTCGATACACGATGCCGACGAAGCTGCCGGGATCGGACAGCATGTGTTGAAGATACCCGCGATTGCATCGGACGATAAGCAGGCAAGCGCGTGACGCACTGTCGCTTGTCGGGCAACGAATCCGGTGACGGTGTGTGCGGACTACGAACGACTTGTCGAAAAAACGGGCGCATGAAGCAAGCACCGTTCCGCCAGGTCGACGCTGCGTCACGCATCGAGGGCCGCGACCGCATCGGCCGCGATCATCGCGAGGTGATTCGCGGGCCGCGGTCGCCCGGTCGGACGAAACACGGCTTCGCCCTGAGCGATTGCGCGACCTGAATACGCGCATCGGCCGTCCCGCCGCGCGAGCGCACGCCGCCATTTCTGTTCGCCGTAGTGCAGGCGGCCACTTTCGACCCAGCGCACGAGCAGCGATTCGTGCGACCACTCGAGCAGCGTGACCTGAATCACGCTGCGCCCGGGTGCCGATGCACGCGGCGCAATCCCGACGGAAGAGAGAATCAGCATGATTGGTGGCCTCAAGGGTGAACGGTTCGGGACCGGTTCGCGTCGCGCAGCGACGAGCGGTGCTGCGTCGGCTGCCCGACGAGACACCAGGAGTCGTTAGTTATATTGAATGTCATTGCGAGCCTCCTGCCGGCCAACGACGATCGCGTCGGCCGGGATCGATCGGGGCCGCGCGATGACGCGGCCGGTGCGGGCTTCACTGACGGACGGGCGTCGAGATGAACGATTGCCGCGGATTGCCGGAATGCCCAGTGTAAGAGCGCAGGCCTCGAGGCCGGAAGGCGTGCCGCGCAGAACACGGTGTTGCCCGATATCGAACACTGGTGCGTGTGCATGCGGGAGCGGGGCCGCACCATCACGGATGCGCATTCCGCGGCGCGTTGTTTGCCGCCGCGTGTCGCGCCGGACGCAGCGTGACCGTGCAGGTCGTCCCCGCCGCGAGGAAGCGGTCGGGCGGCACGCCGTCCAGCCGGATGCGGACCGGCACGCGCTGCGCAAGCCGTACCCACGTGAAGATCGGGTTGACGTCGGCGAGCAGCGTGGAGCCGGCCGGATTGTCGCGATCGCTGATGCCGCGCGCGACGCTTTCGACATGCCCGGTCAGCGACGGGCCACCCGCGAGCAGCCGGATTTCCGCCGGATCGCCGACGTGTACCTGCGGCAGCTTGGTTTCCTCGAAATAGCCGTAAACCCAGTACGAATGCGCGTCGATCAGCGCGAGGCGCGCGACACCCGCGGTCGCATAGTCGCCCGGGTACAGGTTCAGGTTCGTGATGTAGCCGTCGACCGGCGCGCGGATTTCGCTGCGCGCGAGATTCAGGCGCGCGACGTCGCGCGTGGCGAGCGCCGCATCGTAGTTGGCCTGCGCCTGCCGCGCGGCCGACCCGGCGTCCTCGCGCACTTCGGCCGAGATCACCGCGCTGTCGAGCTGCGCGCGGCGCGACGCCTGCTGCCGGCGCATGTCGAGCTCGGCCTTGCGCAGGGCAACCTGCGCGTCGGATTGCGCGAGCGCATAGCGAAAGCGCTCGGCATCGATGCGAAACAGCACGTCGCCGCGATGGACCTGCTGATTGTCGGCAACCCGCACGTCGGTCACGATGCCCGATACGTCGGGCGCAATATTGATGACCTTGGCGCGAACGCGGCCATCGCGCGTCCATGGCGCATACATGTAGCGATTCCACAGCGCGTGGGCGAGCAGCACGGCAGCGACGAACAGCAGGAGGGTGACCGCCACGCGGAAAGAGGTTTGGGCACGCATGTTGACTCGGTACGAAAGGGATGATCCATCAACCGGCCAGCAGCAGGCCGACGCCGCAGAACAGGCACAAGAACACGGACACGCGGAACAACGCCGGATGCCACACGTGCCGGTAGAGTCCGGCGCGCGCGAATACGCGGTCGACGATCCAGAATGCGACGCCGCAGCCGACGAGCACGGGCAGAAGTCCGGGCACCAGCAACGAAGCGAACGGAAATTCAGCGAACATCGGACGCTCCTTGCGGCGGCCGGGCGACTTCGTCGCCCGTCGGTTCGACACCGCCGCCAAGCGCTGCCATCAGTTGCGCCCAAGCGTCGAGACGCGCGGCGCGTACGTTCGCTAGCGCCTGCTGCGCCTGCAGCAGTTCCGTTTGGGTCGACAGCACGTTCAGGTAATCCGTGAGCCCCGCGCGATAACCCTGTGTCGCATAGTCGAACGCACGTTGCGCGGACGCGTTCGCGGCCGCAATGTCGACCTGCTGTTGCGCGAGCGACTGCAGCGACACGACCTGGTCGGCGACGTCGCGAAACGCCGCGAGGACGGCCTCGTTGTAGGTCTCGACCGCGAGGTCGTAGTCGGCGACCGCGACGCCGTAACGGCCCTGGCGCGCGCCGCCGTCGAAGATCGGTAGCGAAACGGCTGCGCCGAAGCCGTGCGTCATCGCATCGTTGTTGATGAACGTGAAGAAGCCGCCGAATGCCGCGGACGCGAGCCCCGCGCTCGCGATCAGGTCGATGTTCGGATAGAAGTCGGCGTGCGCGGCGTGAATCCCCTTGGCCATCGCTTCGACGCGCCAGCGCGCGGCGCTGATGTCGGGCCGATGGCCGACGAGGTCGGCCGGCAGGTTCGCGGGCAGCGCCACCGGCACGTCGAGCCGCAGCGCGGGGCGCGTCGGTGCCGCGCCGGCGCCAGGCCCGCGTCCGGTGAGGACGGCCAGTTCGTTGCGCAGCACCGCGATCTGCCGGTCGAGCTCTTCGATCTGCGCGCGGGTCGTGGCGACCTGCGTATTCGCCTGCGTGATCTCGAAGCGGCTCGCGAGCCCCGCCCGATAGCGGTGTTCGATGATGGCGACGACGTCCTGCTGGCGCTTGCGCGTCGCGAGCGCGACGTCTCGCTGGTCGAACGTCTTCGCGAACGTGACGTAGGTGCGCACGACCGCCGTCTCGAGCGTCAGGCGTGCCACGCGCGCATCGGCCGCGGCTGCCAGCGTGCTGTCGAGCGCGCCTTCGCGTTCCGCGCGATGCTTGCCCCAAAGGTCGAGCGGGTAGCCGAGGTCGGTGCCGACCGAGTTGTTCCAGACCGTGTTGCCGCCGGGCGGGCTCGGACTGGCGAACCGCGCAAAGCGCGTGCGGCCGAAATCGCCGCTCGCGGACACGCTCGGGTAGCGCGACGCGCCGGCGATGCGCGCGAGCTCGGCGTAGCGATCGATACGCGCCTGCGCGACACGCAGCGCGGGGCTGCCGGCCACGGCATCGGCGACGAGCGTGTCGAGCTGCGAATCGCGCCACGCGCGCCACCAGTCGTCGTGCGGCCACGATGCTTGCGACGCGGAGGCTGGCAGCCCGCTTGCGACCGTGGCCGCATCGACGAGCGTTGCCCGCGGCGCGATGCCGCCGGTTTGTGCGCACGCGCCGAGCCATAGCACGGCGAGCGCCGCGATGCCGCGCGCGGCGCGGGGATGAAGCGAGCCTGCCGCGGCGCGGCGCTTGGGATTACGCGCGGGCATCATTGGGCGCAATGGATGGCGTGGACGAAGCCGGCCCGCGTTGCAGCGGGACGAGGTTGCATTGCAGCGATACGAGAATGAAACGGACGCAGTCGGTGAGGCGCTGCGCCACATCGGAAGCAAGCGGCGATGCGGCGGTGAGCGCGTCGCGGGCCGCGCGTTCGGCATCGTGCAGCGCGGCAGGCGACGGCGAGTCGAACAGGCGCGAGACCGACGCACACAGCGCGCGTTCATGCGTGCGCCACGTGCTGTCTGGCAGTTCGGCGGCGCCGGCCGTGCGAAGGTCGACGATGTTGCGGCCGATCTCGAGCGACGCGAAACTCCACGCGAACAACGCCTGCCGACCGAGGTGGCCGGTCGCCGGGCGGGCGGCGATCTGCAGCATGAAGTCGCGCATGCCGGCGTCGAAGCGCGGCATCAGGCCGTCGAGCTCGCCGAAACACGCATCGACCGACACGAGGCGCCGCAGCGCGTCGAGATAGCGGCCCGTTGCCCAGTTGCCCGCATATGGCGCGACGACCGAAAAGGCGAGCGACGCAGTCGCGATGCCGAGAATCGACGAGAAGCCGGCATCGAGCGTCGCGGCGGGGGCGTAGACACCGGGATTGGTGATGTTGGTCAGGAAGCAGAAGTAGATGTTGAAGCCGAGACCGAATGCGGCCGTCTTCGGAAACGAATTCAGGTACGAGCCAACCGCGACGAATAGCGCGAACGCGGCGGCTAGCGGCGCGAAACCGTCCATGTCCGGCAACAGCAGGAAATTGAACGCGATGCTCGCGAGCCACGCGACCGTGCAGCCGAGCGCGACCTGGCGCGTCGCCGCGGCCGGCGCCGGCATGATCGAGTAGAGCGCGCTGGCGATCGTTGCGGATACCACGGCACCGGCCGCGCCGGTCCAGCCCGATGCGATCCAGAACAGCGACACCGCCGACACCGCGACGATCGCACGCAGCCCTGCGGCGGCTGACACCATGCGGTTCGCGGAGGTGGCGATTCGCACGGGCGTCCGGGTTCGCTCCGTGTCGGCCGAGGCCGGAGCCGCGACCGAAGCCGGCTGCCGCCGGATCGCGACGAAGTCCGCGAGGTAAGCGCGCAAGCTGTCGAGCGCCTGACGAAGCAGCGACAGGCCGGTGAGCGCCTCGCGCGCGTTGCGCGCATCAGGAGCAGGTGCCGGCGCGCGGCTGTCAGGCAGCCGGGCGAAGGCCTGATCGAGCGCGTCGACGAGTTGTTCGACGGCCCGCAGATCGAACGCGCGTGCGGGATCGTCCGGCGGCAGCACCCGCGCGACGTCGTCGCATGCGGCCGACAGCACGCCGGCGGCATGGCGATCGTCGCCGTGCTGGATGCGTACGCGATACTGATGCAGCGCATGAAAGCGCGCGCCGGCATCGAGTAACTGTCCGGCCATGCGCGTCATGATGCCGTTGCGTGCGCGCAGGTCGGGATCCTCGAATACCGCCGCGCTGCGCAGATTCTCGAGTTGCGCACGCGCGGCGAGGAGCCGCAGGTAGCGGCGGCTCTGTTCGTCGGTCGGCAGGTTCTGTGTGAGCGCGGCACGCACGAAGCCGATGAAGTCCGCATAGTGGTCTTCGCCGGTCTTCATCAGCATCGCGCGGACGTGGCGCGGCAGGATCAGCGCGCTGACGACGCCGGCCGACAGGATGCCGATCGATACTTCGCCGAGTCCGGTGACGACGTTGGCGATGATGTCGTAAGGCCGGTCGATCGACGGGATTGCGGCGATGCAGGTCGCGTAGCCTGCGAGCACGAAGCCGTACGACTGATAGTTCCGGAAGTACGCGGCGCCCCATGTGCAGCAGCCGATCCACAGCACGAGCGCGCCGAGGAACAGCACGCGCTCCTGCGGGAATGCGCCGATCACCACGATCGCGGCGAGGTTGCCGACCAGCATGCCGACGCCGCGGTAGAAACCGCGCGCCATCACCATCCCGCTGTGCTGATGCATCATCAGGATCACGACGGTCACCATCGCGGTGCGCGGCGCCGTCAGTTCCAGCCGCATCGATACGCCCATCGCGAGCACGACGGCGACGACTGTCTTCGCGACATGGATCAGACGTGCGCCGTCGGTGCGCCCGTATTCGCGGCTCATGTCGAGCAGCGTGTACGCGAGCTGCGCCGCACGGAACGGCTTCGTTAGCGTGGGTTTGGTCGGTGGCATGGCGTGGCGGGCGGACGGATCCGGCAGGACGGGTTCGACGGGATGGCGCGCGATGCGCACGGCGGCGCCGCGCCGCGGGCCGGTCGCCGTCGGAAGACGGTACGAAAGTCGCGTCCGGAACGGTAGTCGGCGCACGGGAAACACGCGGTTCCGACGATGGAAACGTGCATCGCGTCAGGCCGAATCCGCGGCCAGCGTGTCGGCATGCAGCGCGGTGTCCGGGCGGGCCGGCCACGGCGGATCGAGCAGCGCGATGCGCACGTGCTCGATGAACAGTTTCAGCTTGTTGCTCGCATACGGATTGCGCGGATAGACCGCATAGATCACCTCGTCCTGCGGCGGGTCGTCGGCGAGCACGCGTACCAGCCGTCCGTCGCGCAGGTCTTCGTCGACGATGTAGCGCGGCAGCATCGCGATGCCGATGCCTTGCGCGGCGGCATCGCGCAGCGTATCGCCGTTGTTCGACAGGAACACGCTGCCCGGGTTGATCGTGCGCGGCTTGCCGAACCCGCCCGGCGTGGCGAACGTCCAGGTGGCCGACGGCGCCGTGTGGCTGTAGTTCACGCACCGGTGCGCGAGCAGCGCGTCGATCGACGCCGGTTCGCCGTGCGCCGCGAGATAGCCTGGACTGCAGACGACCACGCGTTCGCACGCGGCGACGCGGCGCGCGATGAGCGTGCTGTCGGGCAGCCGTGCGGAGCGCAGCGCGACGTCGAAGCGCTCGACTTCGAGGTTCACTGTGCGATCGTCAGTCTCGAGCGTGACGCGCAACTGCGGATGCGCGGCGGCGAACTTGGCGATCGCCGGCCCGAGCCAGCGGCGCGTGAGGCTCACCGGCGACGTGATGCGCAGTTCGCCGCACAGCCCGTGCGAGCGTTCGGCGATTTCCTCGGCGACGTCGACGAGCCGGCGCATCGATTCCGACGCGGCGCGATAGAAGGTCAAGCCGGCTTCGGTCGGCGTCACGTTGCGCGTGGAGCGCATCAGCAACTGGACGCCGAGCGTGCGCTCGAGGTCGCTGATGCGTTTGCTGACGACGGATTTCGACAGGCCGAGCCGGCGCGCGGATTCGGTGATGCTTTGCCGCTCGACGGCGAAGAGGAAGGCCTGGATATCGTCTATGTTCAGGGATTTCATGATGCAGTCCGAATGTCGTCGGGCGTGAGTCGGGCGCGGCCGCGCGCGGTGCGTCCGGGCTGCCGGCGGCGATCGACGGAAAAGGCCGCGGTCCCCGTCGTCCCGGTGCGTGCGAATCGTGCGACTAAAGCGCGGCGTGCGGCGGCAGCGGCCGCAACACGATCGGGCGGTTCGGGAGCGGGGTGGTTCACGCGGGCCTGATGCCGTGGGAAGTCGGGATGGCTTCAAGCGTAGTGGAAGGTGTCACGTGTCGATAGACGGGCCGGATTGTCCTCAGTGTTCCGTGCGTGGAACGATCGATGCACGCCGCCGTGGCGGCGGTGCGCTGGCCGGCGCGCGTCAGGCGATCTGCGTGAGGCGATAGGCGTCGGCCTTCTCGACGGCGTTCCAGTCACGGAACCGGAACGCGATGCCGGGCTCTTGCCGGGACGGCGCGACGAGCTCCGCGAGCCGGGTCCGCAGGCGCGCCTCGTGGCTGGCCTTCGCGGACAGCACGGCGACGGTGTGCGGTCTCGTCATCTTCGTTTTCCTCGATTTCGTGCGCGGACAGGGCTGCGATGGGGACGCATCGGTTCACGCATGCGCGGCCAGGCGTCCGGGGCCGGCGGCGATCAGGATCATGAAACCGCCGATGATGCTGATGTGTTCGAGAAAGCCGGTCAGCATCAGCGTGCGCTGGTTGCCTTGCTGGTTCCAGAAGTCGTAGAACACCACCGCGGTCGCGAGCGTGAAGACCGCGAGCAGCAGCGACGCGAGGGTCGTCTGGAAGCCGACCATGATCGCGACGCCGCAGGCGAGCTGGACGATGATCGTGCTCGCGAGCGCGACACGTGGCAGCGGCAGGTTCTTCGCACGGACCTCGTCGAGCCCGTGCTGGAAGAACAGGAATTTGTTGATTCCGCTCAGCACAAACATCAGTGCGATGAAGAAGCGGCCTGCGAACAGCAGATAGTCGTCCATGACGCGTTCGTATTCGGTATCGGTCGGAGGAAAGGCGTCGACGCAACGTGGCGTCATGGCCGCACCCGCGCCGGAACGGACGGATGCAGCCTCGGCAGGCAACGGCATCCGCCGTCGCGAATCAGCTCTTGTCGTACGAGAACTGGATGCCGGCGGTGCCGCCGGTCTGGATGAACAGGTCGATGAACGCGGGGA
>NZ_QTPY01000046.1:0-20775 GCF_003857765.1 Burkholderia sp. Bp9016 | reverse complement strand
CCCTGCGCGGCCATCACGGCCGGGCTCGTGTAGTTTTCCGACGCGATCAGCTCGATGTGATCTTCCTGCCGGCGGTTTTCCTGCTCGATCGCTGCAAAGAGTTCGGGATCGACGTTCGCAATGGTGCTTTGGGCTCTGTCAAACATACGGTTTCCGTTAAGTGTGTACAGGTTGACCGGGGCGGCCGAGTACATTGCGCTGCTGGCGGGACCAGCTCGACGTGGCGGAAGAATCCGTATGACGCGAGGCAAGACAGCCACCGGCGATGCACGCAACGGCGCACAACGGCTGCCCAGGCGAACGGCAAAAACGATGCCCCGCGCTTCACGGTGGGATGCTCCACCTTGAACCCGAAGGGTTCTATCGCCAGTCACGCAGGGATGATGAGCGCGTTAGTGTATTGGATGCGTCATGAATAGGCAACCGCGCGGCAGCCACCCCGAAATAATAAGGGCCAGACTCTACGCACCCGTGCGGGAGCGCTTCGCCGCCTTGCCGCGGTGCGGCAATCTCAGTAGGCTTGCGGGATACTATCCGCCACTTTGTTACCGACCAGGAGCAGCAATGATCGTGTTCGTCACAGGCGCGTCCGCCGGCTTCGGCGCCGCCATCGCCCGAGCTTTCGTCAAGGGCGGCCATCGCGTCGTCGCAACCGCGCGCCGCAAGGATCGTCTCGATGCACTCGCGGCAGAACTCGGCAACGCACTGCTGCCGATCGAGCTCGACGTGCGCGACCGCGCGGCCGTCGAAGCCGTGCTGGCAGCCCTTCCCGCCGAATTCGCGGCGCTCGACGTGCTGGTCAACAATGCCGGTCTCGCGCTCGGCGTCGAACCGGCCCAGAAGGCCAGCCTCGACGAGTGGCAGACCATGATCGACACGAACTGCTCGGGCCTCGTGACCGTCACGCACACGCTGCTGCCCGGCATGATCGCCCGCGGTCGCGGTCACATCTTCAATCTCGGCTCGGTTGCCGGCATGTATCCGTATCCGGGCGGGAACGTCTACGGCGCGACCAAGGCTTTCGTCAGACAATTCAGCCTGAACCTGCGCGCCGACCTGATCGGCACGCCGTTGCGCGTAACCGACATCGAGCCGGGCCTCTGTGGCGGCACGGAATTCTCGAACGTCCGCTTCCGCGGCGACGATACGAAAGCGGCAAACGTCTACCAGAACGTCCAGCCGCTCACGGCCGAGGACATCGCCGACACGATCTACTGGATCGCGACGCGCCCCGCGCACGTCAACATCAACACGATCGAGATGATGCCGGTCGCGCAGGCGCCGGCGGGTCTCACGATCCATCGCGGCTGACGCGCCGGATGCGCCGCGGGCCCTGCCAGAGGCGGGCCCGCGGTGTGATACGGCGTACTACATTCCGTTACGAATCGGTTACGAATCCGGTCCCGCCCTTCCGGTAGAATGCGCGCCATGACTCAGCCTACCCGCTCCCCGGATGCGCCCCCCGGCTTTACCTGGCGGGTGCGCGTGTACTACGAGGATACCGATGCAGGCGGCATCGTTTTCTATGCCAACTACCTGAAATTCTTCGAGCGCGCCCGCACCGAATGGCTGCGTGCGTGCGGCATCGACCAGCGTCGGCTCGCCGACGACACCGGCGCGATCTTCATCGTCCGCAGCACGTCGCTCGACTACCGCGCACCGGCGCGACTCGATGACGCACTGGCGATCACGAGCCGGCCCGGACGCATCGGCCGCGCATCGGTGGAATTCACGCAGGAAGCGTGGCGTGGAGACACGCTGCTCGTCGCCGGGCATATCCGCCTCGGCTGCGTCGACCGTACCGGCATCCGGCCCGCGGCGATCCCGCCGGTCGTACTCGACGCGCTGCATCGCGGGCCCGTCATCGACACCGGGCAGACCGTATTGTCAACGAAGCTCGCATGAGCACCGTTTAGACAATGCCCATGAACTTGCCTTCCTGAATCGATACTAAGCAAGGTTCGGCGCCAGGCCTGGCCGGCGCGCCGCGCCGCACGCATACCCGGCGCCCCGAAGGGACGTTACTCAAACCTCTATGAACACTTCTCAAGACCTGTCGATCATTTCCCTCGTCCTCAACGCGAGCGTGCTGGCCCAGGCCGTGATGGGGCTGCTGCTGCTGCTGTCGCTGATGTCGTGGACCTTCATCTTCCGCAAGTGGTTCGCGATCCGCCGTGCACGCGCGCAGACCGAGCGCTTCGAAAAAGACTTCTGGTCGGGCGGCGACCTGCAGGCGCTGTATCAGAGCGCGGCCAACAACCGCCATACGATCGGCGCGCTCGAGCGGATCTTCGAATCGGGGATGCGAGAGTTCCTGAAGGCGAAGGAAAAACGAATCAGCGATCCGGGCCTCGTCCTCGACGGTGCGCGTCGCGCGATGCGCGCGTCGTTCCAGCGTGAAATGGATGTGCTCGAAGCGAACCTCGCGTTCCTCGCGTCGGTCGGCTCGGTCAGCCCGTACATCGGTCTGTTCGGCACGGTGTGGGGGATCATGAACTCGTTCCGCGGCCTCGCGAACGTGCAGCAGGCCACGCTCGCGAACGTCGCGCCGGGCATTGCGGAAGCGCTCGTCGCCACCGCGATCGGCCTGTTCGCCGCGATTCCGGCAGTCGTCGCGTACAACCGCTACGCGCACGACATCGACCGCCTCGCGATCCGCTTCGAGACCTTCATCGAAGAGTTCTCGAACATCCTGCAGCGTCAGGCCCAGTAAGGAGCACGCCATGGCAGGAAGTCCCATTCGATCCAGCATGCGCGGCGGCCGCGGGCGCCGTGCGATGGCCGACATCAACGTCGTGCCGTACATCGACGTGATGCTCGTGCTGCTCGTGATCTTCATGGTCACGGCACCGCTCGTCGCCCCGTCGATCATCAATCTGCCGACCGTCGGCAATGCCGCGCCGCAGGAGCAGACGCCGCCCGTCGTCGTCAACATCAAGGCCGACCGCACGATGAGCGTCAAGTACAAGGGCGACTCGGGCGCGACGCAGGAAGACACGATGACCAAAGACGAGTTCGACAGCTTCATCTCGTCCCGCCAGGCCGACCATCCCGACCAGCCGGTCGTGATCGCGGCCGACAAGACCGTGCAGTACGATGCAGTGATGACCGTGATGTCGGATCTGAAGGCGCGCGGCGTCAAGCGCGTCGGCCTCCTCGTCAAATCGCAATGAACCGGCAGCAATCCACGCGCAGCAACGCCTACCCGCCTCAGCCCCCTCGCGAGCGCGGAACCTGGCGTGCGTTCGCGCTCGCCGCGCTGATGCACGTGCTGCTCGCGCTGTTCCTCTATCACGGCGTGCAGTGGCAGAACAGCACGCCGGCCGGCGCCGAAGCCGAACTGTGGACCGCGGTACCCGACGTCCCCACGCCGCGCCCCGCCGTGCCGCCGCCGCCCGCGAAGTTGGCCCCGCCCGCTCCGCCCGTGCGCGACGAGCAGGCCGACATCGCACTGCAGCAGAAGAAGCGGCAGCAGGAAGCGGCCGCGCGTGAAGCGCTGCTCGAACAGCAGCAGCGCCGCGCGCAGCAACTGAAGCAGCAGGAAGACGAAGCCCGGCGCGCGCAGCTCGCCGCCCAGCAGGCCGCCGCGCTCGCCGCGCAAAAGGCCGCCGAGCGCGAAAAGCAGAAGCAGGCGGACAAGCTGAAGCAACAGCAGCTCGTCGAGCAGCAAAAACTCGAGCAGCAGAAGCTCGAGCAGCAGAAACTTCAACAGCAGAAGCAGGCGCAGCTCGAGGCCCAGCAGGCGGCAAAGGCCAAGGCCGATGCGGCCGCGAAGGCGAAGGCGGAAGCCCAGGCACAGGCCAAAGCCAAGGCGAAGGCCGAAGCAGCTGCCCGCGCGAAGGCCGATGCAGCATCGAAGGCGAAGCTCGACCAGGAACGGAATGCACGCCTTGCGCAGATGCAGGGCATGGCAGGCGCCGGCGAAGGCGGCGGCCAGGGCCTGGCGCACAGCGGCACCGGCACGGGTTCCGGTGGCAATGCCGCGTCGCCCGGCTATCCTGACAAGGTGCGTCGCCGCGTGAAACCGAACATCGTCTGGGGCGGCGAGCGCGCCGGCCTGACGACCGTCGTCGCGATCCGCTGCTCGCCATCGGGTGACGTGCTGAGCGTTTCGATCCGCCGTTCGAGCGGAAATTCGGGGTGGGATCAAGCCGTGGTCAATGCGATCCAGGCATCGGTCCCGTTGCCACCCGATTCTAACGGTCGTACCCCATCAGACATTACGATTACCTTCAAGGCGGCGGAGTGAACGGAAATGCGCTTACACTCCGGGCGTCGCTGTCGGACGGGAACGAATCGGGTATTTTTACTGTCTCTGCGGTTGCGCAGCGATTCAAGTCATACGGGAAGCAAGAAGCATGAGTTTGATGACGAAGCTAGGTTTCAGGGCACTCGTGGCCTCGTGTCTGATTGCCGCGGGCGGCACCGCTAATGCGCAGGTCAACGTGCTGATCACCGGCGTCGGTTCGACCCAGTTCCCCATAGCGACCGCGAACTTCGCGAACGAGGCGGGCCTGTCGCAGCAGGTCACGTCGATCGTCCGCGCCGACCTCGCCCGCAGCGGCAAATTCACCAATATCGACGCGGGCAGCACGCCCGTGCCCGAGACCGCATCGGTCGATCTCGGCGCATGGAAGGCCAAGGGCGCCAACGCGTTCGTTGCCGGCAGCGTGAACCGCGAAGCGAACGGCCAGTACAAGGTGAACTTCATCCTGTACGACACCGTGAAGCAGCAAAGCCTCGGCGGCCTGTCGCTGACGGCCAACGACAGCACGCTGCGCACGGCCGGCCACAAGATCGCCGACTACATCTACCAGAAGCTGCTCGGCGTGCGTGGCGTGTTCGCGACGCGCCTGTCGTACGTGATCAAGACGGGCAACCGCTACCAACTGCAGATCTCGGACTCCGACGGCCAGAACGCGCGCATCGCGCTGTCGAGCACGGAGCCGATCATCTCGCCGGCGTGGTCGCCCAGTGGCACGAAGGTCGCGTACGTTTCGTTCGAGCGCAAGAAGCCGATCGTCTACATCCACGACCTGCCGACCGGCCGCCGCTACATGGTCTCCGACCAGAAGGGCAACAACAGCGCGCCGGCCTGGTCGCCGGACGGCAACACGCTCGCGGTCGCGCTGTCGCTGACGGGCAATACGCAAATCTATACGGTCAACGCGAACGGCGGCGGGCTGCGTCGTCTCACGCAGAGCAGCTCGATCGACACCGAGCCGTTCTACTCGCCTGACGGCCACTGGATCTACTTCACGAGCGATCGCGGCGGTGCGCCGCAGATCTACCGGATGCCCGCGCAAGGCGAAAGCGCCGGCGCCGCGCAACGCGTGACTTTCACCGGCAGCTACAACACCAGCCCGCGCATCAGCCCGGACGGCAAGCTGCTCGCTTACATCTCCCGCACGGGCGGGGGCTTCAAGCTGTACGTTCAGGATCTGCAAACGGGCGCGGCGAACGCCATCACCAATACGAATCGCGACGAATCGCCAAGCTTCGCGGCAAACGGCCAGTACATCCTCTACGCCACCCAGTCGGGCGGGCGCAACGTACTGGCCGCCGTGCCTTCCGACGGCAGCGCGCCGCCGCAGATCCTGTCCGTCCAGGGCGGCTCCGTTCGTGAGCCGTCGTGGGGGCCCTTCATGCAATGACCACAAGGAGAGTAACCATGATGTCGAAAAAAGTTCGTCTGGCCCTGGCCGTGATGATGATCGGCACGCTCGCAGCGTGTAAGTCGGGCGTGAAGCTCGACGACAAGGCCAACAACGCGGGTGCGATGAGCACGCAGCCGAGCGCCGACAACGTCGCACAAGTGAACGTCGATCCGCTGAACGATCCGAACAGCCCGCTCGCGAAGCGCAGCATCTACTTCGACTTCGACAGCTATTCGGTGAAGGACGAGTACCAGCCGCTGCTGCAGCAACACGCTCAGTACCTGAAGAGCCACCCGCAGCGTCACGTGCTGATCCAGGGCAACACCGACGAACGCGGCACGAGCGAGTACAACCTCGCGCTGGGCCAGAAGCGTGCGGAAGCTGTTCGCCGCGCGATGGCACTGCTCGGCGTGAACGACTCGCAGATGGAAGCCGTGAGCCTCGGCAAGGAAAAGCCGCAAGCAACGGGTCACGACGAAGCATCGTGGGCGCAGAACCGTCGCGCCGACCTCGTCTACCAACAGTAAGTAACGGAAGAATCGCCGTATGACGCACCGTGTATCCTGGCTGCGCACTGCCGCAGCATTCTGCGTCGTTGGCGCGGCGTGGTCGGCCGCGCCCGCGCACGCCGGCATGTTCGACGACAACGAGGCGCGCCGCGCCGTGCTCGATCTGCGCACCAAGAGCGACAACCTGGCGAGCCAGTTGTCTGCAGCCCAGCGTACGATCCTCGATCAATCCGGCCGTCTCGACCAGCTGAACCAGCAGGTCGCGACGCTGCGCGGCGAGAACGAGGATCTGACGAACCGGCTGACGACGCTCGAACGGCAGCAGAAGGAGTACTACCAGGATCTCGACACGCGGCTCAAGAAGTTCGAGCCGCAACAGGCGACGATCGATGGCGTCGAGGGCACCGTGCAGCCGGGTGAAACGGATGCGCTCAGCGCGGCGCAACAGCAGTTCCGCAACGGTAACTTCAAGGCGGCGGCTGCGTCGTTCCGCAGCTTCATCGCGAAGTATCCGCAGAGCCCGTACCAGCCGACCGCGCAATACTGGCTCGGCAATGCGCAATACGCGCTGCGCGACTATCGCGGCTCCACGGCAACGTGGCAAGCGATCGTGAGCAAGTATCCGCAGCATCCGCGCGCGGCCGACGCCCTCGTCGCAATCGGCACGAACCAGCTCGAACAAGGCCAGAAGGCGGCCGCGAAGAAGACGTACGAGCAGGTCGTATCGCAGTACGCCGGGTCGAACGCTGCGCAGACGGCGCAGGGCAAGCTCGAAAGCATCAAATAATTATCGCGACGGGTTGTTGACAGCCCAATAACCCGTCGCTATAATCTTTTGCTCTTTGGGTCGCTTGCCCAGTTGCAGAAGCAACGAACCAACAGAACAAGTTTCAAGAACGTGGGGTGGTAACTCAGTTGGTTAGAGTATCTGACTTTTAATCAGAGAGTCGAGGGTTCGAGTCCCTCCCACCCTACCAACTATCTTCGATAGTGCAAAAAGCCTCCCTCGCGGAGGCTTTTTTGCGTCTGTTGCTTTTGAGTCAGGACATCCGTTCCGTGACCGCAATGGGCTCCCTGAAAGAAGCACACCGTACGCGAATCGACGCCACACGCAGGCTGTCAGGGCGACGCTGCTCGCCAGCGCGGCATCATGCGCCCGCAAGCGTCGATCGCCCTGTCCGTCACGGCTGTCGCACGTTGACCTCCTCTGCCTTCTCCGACGTCGCCGCCGCAACCGGCACCTGCCCCGCCGCCGCTGCCGGCGCGTGCAACCGCATGATCCCCTCGTCCCCGACTTCGACGTACAAATCGCCCCGCGGCGTGACGACCATCCCCGCCGGCCGGTTCAACGAACCCGGCAACGTACCGGCACGATTGCCGCGCGAGCCGAGTTGCCCCGCGATTACCGCCGCGTCGCCCGTCGGATCGATCCGCAGCACGGTATGGTTGCCGCTGTCGCTCACGTACACGTTGCCGCTCGCATCGGCCGCAATGCGATCCGGCATGCACCATGTCCAGTCGCAACTGATCAGGTTGTTCGTCAGCCGATCCTTTTCGTCGCGCGACTCCGCTTTCGCGAGCGCACCGTAGTACGCATGTTCCGCGGCCGGCCACGGCCCCGGCAGGAAGTGGATCCGGTGTTCGCCGGTCGCGGGATCGATCTGCCAGATCACATCGCGACTCAGCACGAAGAGCTGTCCTTGCGGGCCGATCGCAAGATCCTCGTAGCTGCCCGGCATCCGGCGGCTCGTGACGAAACGTTCGACCTCTTCACGCGGAATCTTGTACTGCTGTTCATCGCGCGCAACGGTCGTGACCGTTCCCGTCGAGAAATCGAGCCGTCGGATACGGGCGCCGCGCCTGCCGATGTACGGACTGTCGTCGAGCACGTACAACCGGCCGTCATGATCGAAGCGCAGATAGCGTGGCCGCCAGTACGTCGCTTGCGCGAACGGGCCGTCGATCCGCGTCTCGTCGCTGAGCTTGCCGCTCACCGTCTGCACGTTGCCATGCGGATCGATGCGGCGGATCAGTGCATTGCCGCTGTCCGCCACGTAGAGATTGCCCAACGCATCCAGCGCAAGCCCAGACGGATAACGGAAGCGCGCGCTCGAACGCGGCCCGTCGGCACGCCCTTTCTCGTCCGGTGCGCCGGCCCACAGCTCGCCCTTGCCGTCCGGCGCAATCCGGTAGATCGCGTCGTCGAGCCGGTCGACGTAATAGATCGTGCCATCGGCGGCGACCGCGAAATCGTCATCGACCGATCCCGGCAACGGCACGAACTTCGAGTCGGCCACCAGCGACGCGTCGCTGCGGTTGCTCGTGCCCGCATAGGCGAGCAGCCGTCCGTCCGGCTCCGCCCGCAGCACGACCTCGCCGCTGCCCGTCGTCACCAGCCGACGCCCCGAGCCGTCGATCGCGAGCGACGTCAGATCGCGATCGTCCGAGCGTCCGCGGTGCAACGCCGGCGATGCGACACGCACCGTCGCGGTCGGCTTGCCGTCGGCGCCGAGGGTCACGATCGAACGTGCGCTTGCGGCAATCATCCGCCCGGCGCCGTCGAACGCGAGCGCGATGTAGCCAGGATCGTCCTGCGTATCGCTCGCGTCGGGTTGCTTGTCGGTCCCGGCGGCCGGAGCCGAGCCGATGAACGGCACGGCGCCGGCCAGTGCGGCCACCGGGCCGGGCTCGGGCGGCACGCGCGTCGCCGCCGCCGCTGCCTCGGCCACGGCAGCCGCCGCAGCCGCCGCAGCCGCCGCCGCGCCGCTCGCCGTATCGATGCCGTCCGGTGCACCACCGGTCCTGCACGCGGGCAACGCCACATAGCCGGTCGGCGTCACGTGGCCGAACGTCTTGCCATCGGTCACCCAGATCTCGCCGGTCGGGCTCGCCGCGATCGCGCGAATCCCCGACAGCGCGCAATCGCCGTCGGACTGCGGCGTCCAGGTCACGACCGAACCGTCGGTGCCGACGATTCGCAGATGGTCGGAATACCGCGAGAGCGTCCACAATCGGCCCTGTCCGTCCAGCGCGATCATGTCCGGCTGGTTGAGCTGGCCGACCCCGCGCGGACCGTCGGCATCGCCCGATTTGCCCGGCACGCCGGCGACCGTCGCGACGGTACCGTCCGGCCGGATCGCACGCACCAGCGAATTGCCGGTATCGGCCACATAGACGGTGCCGTCCGGCGCGCGCACGGCATCGCCCGGCTGGTCGAAGCGCGCGGCGGACGACGCACCGTCCTGATACGCGCGCACGCCGCTCCTGCCGGCGAGCGTGGTCACATGGCCCTGCGCATCGATGTGTCGCACGGTCGACGCGTACGTGTCCACCACCAGCACGCCACCGTCGCGGTCCGCATGCAGTCTCAGGCTGCCGGCGAAGCGTGCCGCCGTACCGCTACCGTCGAGATTGCCTTCCGAGCCCGGCGTGCCGGCCACCCATTCGAGCGACGGCCCGCCCGCCGGCGGAAAACTGCCGCACGCACCGAGCAGCACGGTCGCGGCTGCGCACGTTGCGATGCGCATGCCGATACCGTTCGCGTTCCAGATCATCGTGTTCCCCTTCCCCATGCCGTTCCTGCCAGTTGCCGAACGATTTGCCTTCTTCACTGCGACGTCCCCTCCGCGGCCGGCCGGCAAAACAGCTCGCCGCTGGCGGCGACGTAGTCGCTCAGCGTGCCGGCCTCGTGCACGTCGAACAGCGACACGCTGCCGGACTGGCTTGCATTGAGCACTGCGAGCCGGTTGCCGTCCGGACTGAAGGCCAGCGCGAGCGGCCATTCGCCGCTGTGATACGCCGCGCGCAGCATGCCCGTCGCGCGGTCGGCGACCAGCACCGTGTTCTCCTGCGGCAGGCTGAACGCCACCGTGCGGCCGTCCGGGCTGAGCGCGAAGTTGTAGCTCGTCAGCCCGCGGCAATACTGCGCCGCCTGGCGCGGACGTAGCGTGTTCGCGTCGTAGGCCGCGATACCGTCGCGAAACAACGCGACCAGATCGCCGGAGCCGCGCTCGACGGCCAGGTCGTAGGCATCCGCATCGGGAATCGTGCCGACCTGTGCGCGCGTCTGCGTGTCGAATGCGTCGATGCTGCTTGCCACACCGTTCGTCACGAACAGGCGCTGCCCGTCGCGAGACAGGACCAGCGCCGCGGGCCGCCCGAACGGCTGGTTGCCGGCGTTCCCGCCGCCTAGCGCAATCGGCTTGCCGAGCGTGCGGAACGTGTCGAGATCGACAACCGAAACCGAATTGGCGACGACGTTCAGCACATACGCGCGCGTGCCGTCGGGCGACACGGCCACGGCCTGCGGAAAGCGTTGCACCTTCGCGACGCCATCCACGTGACCGCTGTCGAGATCGAGCCGCGCCAGCGAATCCGCGCGCATCGAACTGACGTATGCATGGCGCTCGTCGGCCGCGATCGCAATACCCGTTGCCCCCGTTCCGCGACAGAAGTTGTCCGGACAACCATCATTGGGCGCCTTCGCCGGCGGATCGCCGAAGTCGCGCACGCGCTGCCCCGCCGCGACGTCGATCACGGCGACGGTGTTGTCGCCGTTGCTGGTCACGTACAGATACTTGCCGCCCGGCCCGAACGCGATGCCGGCGGGACTCTTGCCGACCGCAACGGCAGCGGGCGCATCGGCCTTCGCCGGCTCCGTCTGCGCGACGACGTCCGCGGCCAGCATCGCCAGGGTCACGGCAATCACCGCGCGATGCAGGACACGCGACTTGAAATCGACTCTCACTCTCTTGATTCCTCGAAGGCAGGGACCGTGTGCACGCTCACGTCGCGCAGCACCGCCCCGTATCCTGCATACAGGTTGCCGCCGGGCAGCAACTGCCGCTGCACGAGTTGCCGATGCACGGCCGGCAGGTTATGGAACGGCATCCGCATGAACAGATGGTGTTCGATGTGGAAATGAATCGCGTGCGGGCCGAACAGGAACGTCTGCCACGAACGCCGGCCGATCGTGCGCGCGTTGCGGCTTTGATCCGCGCAAGCCGGCAATCCCGCATGTTCGAAGATCGCACGCACCTGCCCGGCGAGCGGCAGCAGCGTGACCGACGGCACGATCCACAAGCCGAGGTACAGCAACGGATGTCCGGCCGTCGCGAGCGCGGCGAACAGCACGCCGTTCGCGGCGAGCATCGACGCAAGCTCCCACGCCGCATACGCGCGCGACTTGCGGACCTTCGGCAACGCATGGGCAAACGCACCGCGCGCAAGCTTCACGACGCTCGTCACGTAGCCGATCCCGCACGCGTAAGCGAGCAGGCGGCCGGCCAGCCGCACACGCGACACCGGATAGTCGTGAACGCCGAACAGCAGCGCGACCGGATCGTCCGCCTGCATCGGCGCACGATGATGTTTCAGATGACCGGCGCGATACGTGCGCAACGACAGCCACAGCGGGCCGGCGGCGAACGACTGGCCCAGCATGTCGTTGACGCGCGGGTTTCGCGCGAGCAGCCCGTGCGCGCCTTCGTGCATCATCACCGCGAGCGCGAGCTGGCTGCGCGCGATCACGATCGCGGCGCACACGTACACGAGCGGGTGCGCAAACGCGATCGCCGCCGCGAACGCCGCGGCGATCAGCATCCAGTCGCCCGCGAGCGCCGCGCAGACGCGCGACGGCTTCACGCGGAACAACGCGGCGTCGGGCACGAAGCGCGAGAGCGCGGCGTTCGACCCGGCATGCGGATTCACTTGCGCCATGCGAGCCTCCCGCGCACCGAGCGCCGCTCGACCCACATCGCACTGCCCATCGCGAGCGCCACGCCGCCCAGCACGTCGGCGACCGTATGCTGCTTGAGCGTCAGTGTCGACGCGCAGATCAGCACGCCGATCGCGATCGGCATGCCGCGGCGGCGCTCCGTCAGCATGCGGCACGCAAGACACGTGACGGCGACATGCAGGCTCGGAAAGCCGTTGGCCGCGAGATCGAGCCGCCACATCCGTGCGAGTCGGTGGCGCACGAACGCATTGCCGATCTCCGCGACGTCGGGCCTCGGCACCGCTTCGGGAAACAGCAGGAAGCAGACGATCCCCGCGACGAAGGCGATCAGCACCGCGTCCCTGAACGCGACGAACGCCGGCGGCCGCGCATAGGCGGCAAGCGCAATCACGAACGGAAAGAAGCCGACGTAGACGAACCACGACCACGCGATGAACGGAATCCGCTCATCGAGCTCGGTGGCGAACACGTAGCGCGGCGTGACGCCACGCTCGAGCAGGATGAAGACGGCAAGCCCCGCGGCCATCCCGAATGCCGCGGCCAGCATCTGCCGCAGATCGGGCCGGCGATCGATGGACGACAGGCTGTTCATCGCGATGCCGGCGCCTCGCGTTGCGTGTCGACATCGGCGTCGGCGTGCCGTGCATTCGGCCGCAACGCGAGGATGCGCGACGTCCATCCGTCCACCCGCGAGCGCGCATGCTCGCGACCTTCGGCCGTTGCGGCACGCGTGCCGGCATCGCGCATCAGCGCGCTCGCCGCGTGCGCGATGTCCTGCCGGAACGCAGCGGCGTCGCCGCACCACGTGACGACGCGATGCACGAGCTGCAACCGGGCGGCCCGCGCGGCGTTGCTCGCCTGCTCGGGCTGATCGGTCAACACGAGCAGGATCGGCCTGCGATAGACGCGCGCGATCGACAGCGCCGCCATCCCCGGCGCCGAAACGATCAACGGCGCATGCGCGGCGCGCGTCGGCCAGTCCGCGTCGACGCCGGTCCAGCCGTCATGCGCGGCATAGCCTTCACCGACCCGGTGCGCGGCCAGCCCCGCGTCGTGCAGTCCCGCCGACAGCGCATCGGCCAGCGCGACGTCGCTGAAGTGCGGATTCAGGTACACGGCCGCGGCGGCCGGCTCCGATGCAGGCCATTCGCCGACGACCGGCACCGGTGTCGGCAACCGGTAGCGCGTGCGCGAACCCTGCACGTCATCGGTCGCGTCGCACGCGAAGTCGTGCTCGATGCAACACAGCGCCGAATCGATCTGCCAGTCGACGATCCGGGAGAATGCGCGCGCCAGCACGCGCGGCAGTCGTCCGTTGAAGTTCGCGGTCAGCGCGCCGCGCAGGCTGCCGCCATAGACGTGCACGATGCGGCCGCGCCAGCCGGGCACCGCGCCCATGAACAGCAGCGCCGGATGAAATGAATCGTTGATCACGAGATCGGCGTCGCGGACGATCGCGTGCAGCCGCGCGATGTCGCGCAGCATCCGCGTCGGCCTGAATACGTAGTGCGCGACGTTGCGATCCGTCGCATCGCGCAGCATGTTCTGCCGCGTGTCGAACTGCACCGCATAGTGACGCGACAGCACGGCGGCCTCGATGCCGAACGCGGACAGGAAGGCCTGCCCTGCGTCGGACGTCGTCAGCACGTCGACCTGTGCACCGGCCGCGCGCAACGCATGCACGAGCAGTTGCGCACGCATCAGATGACCGCGCGCATCGGCGGTCGCGAGATAGACGATGCGCAACATCATGCGCGTGCCCCCGGTCGCCATGACTGAATCCATCCGGCCGCGTACATCGCCAGCGCGCCCGTCACGCTGAATCCGGCCTCGATCGTGCGGATCTCGTCGAGCAGCGCCGCGAGATGCACGACCTCGGACGGCGCGACGAGGCGGCGCAGCGTATCCGCGCAGAGTCGCACATGCCGTGCCTCGTCGGCCAGCACCCGAGCGAAGAGCGGATGCAGCGCATGCGCTTCGCCGAGCGCCGCGCAGTGGCGCGCGAGCACCCGCATCGCCATCTGCTCGGCACACAGGCCCGTCGCGTAGGTCGGCACGAGCACGCCTTGCGCGAAGCGCGGCGCATAGCGCCGCCCGAGCCGGCGCCACCGGATGATCTTGCGCCGGGTCACCCAGTCCGGTTCGCGCGGGCCCGCCGCGGCCGTCACGCCACGCATGCGCAGTGCGTCGGCGAACGCGGCCGCGTGGCGGCGCTCGTCCGCGAGATGCTGCTCGAGCCGCAGCGCGAGCCAGTCCGGCGGCTGTCCGATCCGTTCGTCATGCAGCGCGCACTCGGTCGCCTCTTCGCCGATCAGGTACATGCGCAGGATCCAGCGCTCGCCGCGCACGCTGCGATGCAGCCGCCGGATCGCCGCACGCTTGATCCGGTCGACGAGATACGCGCGCATGCGCGCGGCGCCGCGCGGCACGCGCTGCTCGAGACACTCGAAGCCTTCGCCGGGCGCGGCGTGCGGCGACACCGGCAGTTCGCCTGCCCGCGTCATGCCGGCATGCCCGGCGCGGAACGCGCGACCTTCGGCGCGACGGCCGACGCCGCAGCGGACGCCGCGGCCGGATCGCGATGCCAGCCCAGAATCAGGCCGACGAAGCTTTCCTGCAGGAACGCATGCGCGGATGCGGCGGCTCCGGCGAATGCCTCCTCGTGGCCGTTCACGCGCAGGTAGCCGTTGCCGTCGCGCGCGCCGAGTTCGATCCGGTCGTTCTTCGCGAAGCCGCGCTCGCGCAGCGTCTTCACGAGCGGGCTGCCGTCGAGGCCAAACAGGAACAGTTCGCGCTGCGCCACCCACACCGGGATGTGGTCGCTCAGGATATCGAAGCGGATCGCCCAGGTACCGGATGCGAGCGCGCCGGCGATGTCGCCGTCGCGTGGCCCGTTCGACGTGAAGCTCGCGCGCGCGACCGACTTGGTCAGCTTGCCGACGCCGAGCGCGATCGTGATGTCGTCGTCGGCCGGCTGCTTCGGATCGGTCGCGCGCACCTTCACGAGATGCTGCGCGAGCCGCGACGCGAACGACGGATGCGCGAACAGCGCGCTCGTCTCGTCCGGCGTGAGCACGTCGCGCTCGCCGCCGCCCTCCTTCACGCGTACGCGATACGGATCGATCCGGACGTCGGTGAACTTGCCGTGCACCGGCGCATGAACGTACACGTCGCGGTCCCATTTCGCGCCGACGCGACGCAACAGCACGTGCACGCTCAGCGGCACGCGCTGGCCGTCGCCGTCGACGCCCGTGCCCTGCAACAGCACGTCGCCGAGCACGTCCTTCGTGCGGCGCGCCGCGTCGCTCGAAAAGACGATCGTATGCGTATCGGTATCGACGCTCGCATGAACGTCCGGCGCATCGAGCGCGACGCGATTGCAGTCCGTCGCCGCCGCACTCGCGAACGGGCAGCCGCTTTGCGACGCGAAGTGATAGATCCCGCGCCCCGCATGATCGACCGGCGCGGCATGAGCGGCGGCGCTGGCGGCAAACAGGGCGAGGCAGGCAACACGGGTAGCGAATGAGGACATGGTCGTCTGGGGGAAATCGGGGCGTGGTGGGTGTACCGCGAGGCGTGGCGCGGTGTCGCTCAATGACGGTGATACGACAGCGCTTCGAGCTCGCGCCGCGCCGACCCGCGCCCGGACAATCCGAAGCCGCGGGCGAGCGCACCGAGCGTATCGACCGCGGACGCGCCGATCGTCACGCCGATGGCCGCGACGTAACGGGCGAAGCCGAGCCGCGGCAATTGCTGGCGATCGAGCGCGCGCAGGCTGTAGCCGAGCCGCATCGCCATCACGCAGAACGGGCCGAGCGGGCCGCTGCGGCCAAGCCACTGCCACGCATGCGGCAGATATGCATTCACGAGATACGGCGTGAGCCCGACGCTGTCCTCGCCGCGCATCCAGCGCAGCTTCAGCGATTCGCGACGCGTGTCCGGCAGCCGGTGCTCGGTGTGCGCGCACGGCGCGAACTCGATCGCGATGCCGGCGGCCTGCATCCGCAGCCCCAGCACCTGACAATGTGCGCGATACACGCCGTCGAGCGGCTCGTAACGATATCGGGTGAACACGTCGTGCCGGAACGCGACGTTGTTCGCGTAGAAGTTGCGCGTCGCGCCGTCGCGCAGCGGGCTCGGAAAGTACATGAAGTCGATCGACGTCAGCGCGACGCCAAGCACGTTCGGCGCATAGCTGGTGCGCCCCGCCACCGCAACGGGCCGGTCGTCGCCGTGGCGCGCGAACGGCGCGAGCAGGTGCTCGAGCCAGTCGTCGGCCGGCCGACAATCGGCATCGCCGAACACGACGACGTCGCTGCGCGCCGCATCGACACGATCGAATCCTTCGTTCTTCGCTTCGTAATAGCCGGTGCTCGCGTCGATCTCGACGAAGTCGATCGGGCGGCCGGCGAGCGCGGCGATCTGCGCGCATGCGTCGCCAGGCAACCCGTCGTGCGTGATGATCCATTGCGCGAGCGAAGCCGGCGGCACCGTCTGGTTCGACAGCGCGGACACGAGGCGCTTCAGGCTCTCGACGGCCTGCGCGATGTCGGCACCGCCGCGCAGGTTGTTGGTCTCCAGCACGAGCGCGGTGCGGCTCGCCACGGAACGGGCGGCCGCGCACGTGTCGTGCATCGGTTGCATATCGTCTGGCATCCGGAGTGTCTCCATCGTCATGCGCGGCGGCACGGATGAATCGGGCGTACGGAAATCCGGCCGTGCGCCGGCGCCTGCTGCCCGCCGCGAGGTTCGTCGCGCGACGCGCGGCCGCAACGGCCGCCCGCCCCGCGTGCGCTCATTCCGTCACGGACGGCGTGGAATCTGCGTCGGTGAAACGCGGCTTCGCGCTCTGCATGTCGCGCGTATTCTTCTGCACGGTCACCGCGCCGAACAACGCGAGCACGAACGACATCGCGTAGAAGCCTTTCTCGCTCAGCTGCAGCGTCGCGTTGATGAGGCCGACGATCAGCAGCGCGATCGCGAGCAACAGGGCGACCCAGCTCAGCCCGTAATAGATGCCGGTGACGGGAATGCCTTCCGCACGATCGCGCACGCTCTTTTGCAGCGAAATCGCCGCATAGAGGCCGAACGCGAGCACGGTGAAGTAGTAGCCCTTCTCGTTGAGCTGCATGCCGGCGTTCCAGAGGCCGATCAGGAATGCGGCAAAACCGGCGATCAGCGCGGCCCACGACGCCGCGACGAATGCGAACGACGGCTGCTGGATGGTGGTCTGGTTCATTGCTGTTGCCCTCTCTCTTGTTGTTTCTTGTTCGGAAACGCGCTTCGCAGGAACGCGTTTCGCGCATGGTAGCAGCTTTGCCGCGTCGCACGGCGACCGCGCTTGCCGTCCTACACGCCGCGCTGCGCACGCCGCCAGCGCCCCGGCGTCGTGCCGAGCACCGCGCGAAACGCCTTGCCGAAAGCCGCCTCCGACTGATAGCCGACCGCCTGTCCGATCTCCGCCTGTCCACGCTGGGTATCCTGCAGCAGCGCGCACGCATGCATCATCCGGATCTGCGCGACGAACGCACCGACGCTCATCCCGGCCTTCTCGCGGAAATGCCGCGCATAGGTCGCCCGCGACATCGCGGATGCCGCGCCGAGCGATTCGACCGTCCACGGCTGCGCCGGCGCCTGCAGCACGGCCTGGACCGACGGGCCGAGCCGCGCATCGGCGGCGAGCGCGAGCCAGCCGGCCGGCACGCTTGCGTCGCGCCCGTATGCGCGCAACGCGTAGGCAAGCAGCGCCTGTCCAAGCGCATTCACGATCGCGCGCGCGCCGGGCTGCGCATTCGACGCCTCGGCACGCAGCACGCTCGTCAGCAGTTGCAGCGGTGCAAGCCCCGATGCTTCGCGCAGCCCGACGTGCAGCACGCGCGGCAGCGTGCGCATCAGCAATTCGCCGGCGCCGCGCGCATAGACGAAGCGTCCGCACAGCAGGTCCACGCTCGCGCCCCCCGGTTCGGCGGGATCGAGATTCGACTGGACCGGCAGCACCGCGCCGCCCGCTGCGACCGGCTCGCGCAGCGGCGCCACCGACTTCGCCCGACCGCCCCCGACATCGGTCAGATCGTGCGCGTCGCTCGCCGGCAGCAGCACGAAGTCGCCGTCGGCCAGTTGCAGCGTGCGTCCGTCGGCGGTACGCATCAGGCAGCTTCCCGCCAGCAACAGATGGAACGCCGCTTCACCCGGCGGCAACGGATCGAGCGGCATCGCGAAGGAGCCGTCGAGCAGGCAGCGCACGTCGAGTTCGACATGGCTACGGCCCAGCGACAACAGTTGGCTCAATGCATCCATGAGACGATTGCGCTAAAAATTGACACTCTAGCGTATCGAAACCCTCAGCGCGAGCGATCAGAATAGTCCTGCATCGCCCGAGATCGCGGCAACCCCGCCCCGCTCCATCACTTCGAAAGGACGCATCATGCTGAACTGGAACGAATACCGGAAGGAACTCTCGACGCGCGTCGGCGAAATCGCCAAGCTGTCGCCCGATACGCTGGCCGGCTACAAGGCGCTGTCCGGTGCCGGCGCCAAGACGGGCCATCTGGATGCGAAGACGCGCGAGCTGATCGCACTCGCGGTGGCCGTCACGACGCGCTGCGACGGCTGTATCGCGGTACACACGGCCGAAGCCGCGAAGCATGGCGCGACCAGGGAGGAAGTGGCGGAGGCGCTCGGCGTCGCTATCGCGCTGAATGCCGGCGCGGCGCTCGTGTACTCCGCGCGCGTGATGGACGCGCTCGGCGACTGACGATCGCAGCCGGGACGCAACCCGGCGCAATGCGCCGCATGACGATCGCGACGGACCCCGGCCGATCGGCCGGCCGCCGCGATCGCCTTCGACCGCGCCGCGAAGTCGGCTACCATGCGCGAACGATTCATCGCGAAGGAGCACGCCATGTGCCGCTGGCTCGCTTACACGGGTAATCCGATCCATCTCGAAACGGTGCTGTTTCGCGCGAAGCATTCGCTGATCGACCAGAGCCTGCATTCGGAGCTGGGCGCCACGACGACCAACGGCGACGGCTTCGGCATCGGCTGGTACGGCCATCCCGACGAGCTTCCGTTTCGCTACCGCTCGGTGCATCCCGCGTGGAACGACCGCAACCTGCGCGAGGCAGCCCGCGCGATCCGCTCGAGGATGTTCATTGCGCACATCCGCTCGGCGACCGACACGCCCGTGCAGGAAACCAACTGCCACCCGTTCCGCCACGGCCGCTGGCTGTTCGCGCACAACGGGCTGATCCGCGATTTCCACAAGCTGCGCCGCGACCTGACGATGAAGGTCGATCCCGCCCTGTTCCCGACGCTCGAAGGCTCGACCGACTCCGAGCTGATGTTCCGCCTCGCGTTGACGTACGGCCTCGAACAAATGCCGCTGCCGGCGCTCGAACGAATGGTCGGCGTGGTCGAGGAAACCGCCGCGCAGTATCACGTCGCCGAGCCGCTCAACATGACGATCTGCGCAACGGACGGCGACCGGATCATCGCCGTGCGCTATTCGAGCGAACGGCAATCGCGCTCGCTGTTCCACAGCACGTCGTTCAGGCATCTGCACGAACTCTATCCGCACAATCCGCGTATTGCCGAAGCCGGCGACGACGCGTTCATGGTCGTGTCGGAACCGCTCGTCGACCTGCGCGGCGCGTGGGAGGAAGTGCCGGAAAGCACGGCGATCGTCGCGCATGGCACCGACGTCCAGCAGCGGCCATTCAATCCGCGGCACAAATAGGCCGCGAGGCGCTCACGACGCCGACCTCATCGCGCCAAACGAGTCCGGAGCGAGCCGGATTCGGCGAACGATGCCACGGCGAGCGCATCGAGAAGACTCATATCGGTAAAAAAACACGGTCGTCTTAAATCGAGACATAAACCGGATGACGTTCGTTCCGCCCGAATCGAGCATGCTATAGTTATCGCCGTTTTTTTAGTATCGCAACCACTCCCACCACAATCGGCATCGAGTCCCGCCGCAGTTCCCGGCTGCAATCCACGCAAATGTTTGCGTGCGGTCGCTCGTCCGGCGAGCCTCGGGAGACTCAACGGAAAGTGGCGATACGGCGGGCACAACGGCACGAAGCGGGCCGTCGCGGCATAGAAAATTAATAGTCTTGCAATGCGGATTGCGCCGACCGCGCAGTCGGCAAATGCGTCGCTATATGGGGGTGTCTCCCGAATATGCGGCGAGCAAGCTGGTCCATCCATGCCAGGCGGGACCGCGCAGTTTTTTGATATTCTTCGTCCCGCGTCAACCGAGGGCGATGTACACAACGAGAGCACGGCAGTATTGCCTGCCATTAACATAAAAAAGAGGCTACATGATATTGGTTACTGGTGGCGCCGGTTTTATCGGTGCCAACTTTGTGCTGGATTGGCTGCGTCAATCGGACGAATCGGTTCTTAACGTCGACAAACTGACCTATGCGGGCAATCTGGGAACGTTAAAATCGCTGCAGGGCAATCCGAAGCACGTGTTCGCGCAGGCGGATATTTGCGATCGCGCCGCACTCGACGCCCTGTTCGCCGAGCACAAGCCGCGCGCGGTTCTGCATTTCGCCGCAGAAAGCCACGTCGATCGCTCGATTCACGGCCCGGCCGATTTCGTTCAGACCAATGTCGTCGGCACCTTTACGCTGCTCGAAGCCGCGCGTCAGTACTGGAATACGCTGCCTGAAGCCGAAAAGGCCGCATTCCGGTTCCTGCACGTGTCGACCGACGAAGTATTCGGCTCGCTGTCGCCCACCGACCCGCAATTCTCCGAAACGACGCCGTACGCGCCCAACAGCCCGTATTCGGCGACGAAGGCCGGTTCCGATCATCTCGTACGTGCCTACCATCACACATACGGGCTGCCGACGCTGACCACGAA
>NZ_QTPY01000045.1:0-23166 GCF_003857765.1 Burkholderia sp. Bp9016 | reverse complement strand
GCACTGAACTACCTTGCGCCGTCAGAGTTTGCGGCGAAACATCGGGCAACCGCGGATGCTCCTGCCGCTTTCCAGGAGCTGGTTTAAAGGGACTTTGCTAGAAGCCCATTGGCCCGATTGAAGGGGGCAGGTCAATTACCCTCGAAAAAACGAGGCGAAAGCGTCGTTATGAGGCAACCAGAATTCAAATGCCCGCGCCAGCGGGCATTTTCGTTATGGGCAAGCCTCCGTCCCCGAACCACAGGCCAAGTTGGCGCCCGCCACCCCCTCACGGATGCCGGATGTAATCCACCAACGCCCGCGTATATTCATCCGGCGGCCGATCGAGCAAGCTCACCGCAATCGCCACCGCGAACCCGGCCGGCACGCCGAACACGCCCGAACTGATCGGCTCGATCCCGAACCACGTGCGCCCGGCAAATCCAGTGAGTTGCGTGAAGTACGGATACGTCGACACGATGTAGTACACGCACACCGCGAGCCCCGTCACCATCCCGGCGATCGCGCCGCGCGTCGTCGTCCGTTTCCAGAACACCCCGAGCACCAGCACCGGAAAGAAACTCGACGCCGCGAGTGAAAACGCCGCCCCCACCAGAAACAGAATCTTCCCCGTATTGAGCGACGCGACATACGACGCGAACAGCGCGACACCGAGCAGCAGCACCTTCGAGATCGTCACGCGTCGCTGGCTCGACGCATGCGGCGCGACCATGCAGTAATAGACGTCGTGCGACAACGCATTCGCGATCGTCAGCAACAACCCGTCAGCGGTCGACAACGCAGCCGCCAGCGCACCGGCCGCGATCAACCCCGACACGACATATGGCAACCCCGCGATCTCCGGCGCGGCCAGCACGACCATGTCCGGCTGCATCTGGATTTCCGACCAGTGCACGATGCCGTCGCGAATCACCTCGACGACACTGATCAGGTCGGGTTCGAAGTGATGCCACTGTGTGACCCACGCCGGCAATTCGGCGATCGGCTGCCCGACGAGGTTCGCAAGAATCTCGTACTTGATCATCACCGCGAGCACCGGCACGCTCAGATAGAACAGCGCGATGAAGAACAGCGTCCACCCGACCGAGCGACGCGCGGACGCCACCGACGTCGTCGTGTTGTAGCGCGTCAGGATGTGCGGCAGGCTCGCAGTGCCGAGCGACAGGCACAACAGCAGCGCGAGGAAATTCCGCTCGCGCGGCTTGCGTTCGTCGTCGTTCGCGGCGGGAAACGGCTCGTGCATCGGCACCGGAGGCTCGGCGCGCGCAAGCAGGTCGTCGCGCGCCTGTGTCCACGCGACGCGCGCCGCCGTCGGGTCACGCGGAAAATCGGCCAGCTCGCGCTCGCGCTGATTGATCTCGCGCAGCGGACCGTTGTGGCGCCGCAGGTCGGCAAGCTGGTCGACGAGTTGCCGGCGCGCATCCGCATACGATGCCGGCAAGCGGTCGAGCTGCGTCTGGATGACTGCGGCCTGCCGCCGATACGCATCGCGCACCTGCTGCTCCTCCGCCGCGTCGCGCACCTGCGCCTCGCGCGCCGCCACCCGCTCCATCAGCTTGCCGTAATTGAACTGCGGCACGGGCCCGAGCCCGTTCTTCATCGCGATCAGCGACACCGGTATCAGGATCGCGCTGATCAGGATGATGTACTGCGCGACCTGCGTCCACGTGACCGCGCGCATCCCGCCGAGAAACGAGCACACGAGAATGCCTGCGAGCCCGCAAAAGATCCCGATCGCGAAATCGACACCGATGAAGCGCGTCGCGATCAGCCCGATCCCCTGGATCTGCGCGACCAGATAGACGAACGAGCACAGGATCGCCGCGCCGGCCGCGAGCGCGCGCACCGCGGTGCTCGAAAAGCGCGTGCCGAGAAAATCGGGAATCGTGTAGCGCGCGAGCTTGCGCACATACGGCGCAAGCAAAAACGCGACGAGGCAAAAGCCGCCGGTCCAGCCCATCACGTAGGCGAGCGCATCGTAGCCGGTGGCGTAAAGCGAGCCGGCTAGCCCGATGAACGACGCCGCCGAGAGCCAGTCGGCCGCCGTCGCCATCCCGTTGAACGCGGACGGCACGCGCCGCCCGGCCACGTAGTATTCGACGAGATCGGACGTGCGCGACAACAGCCCGATCACCGCATACACGGCGATCGGCACGAACAGGAACACGTAGCCGATCCACACGCCGGAGCCGGTCGCGCGCTCGATCCGCCACAGCAGCGCGATGAAGCCGAGAAAGCCGAGCGTGTAGAGCGCGTACGCGCGTATCAGTCGATGCGTCAGCATGGCTCAGCGGGCATTGTGCGCATCGCTCGCGTGCATGGCATGGTCGTCGTACGCGCGGCGCAGCATGCGATCGGCGCGCTGCATCAGGCCGATGTAGACGACGATCAGCACGAGATACACGAGAATCGCGCCTTGCGCGCCGACGTAGAACGGCAGGCTGAAACCGGCGAAGCGAATGCCCGCGAGCGCGGGCGCGAAGAACGGCACGACGAACGACACCGTAAAGCCGATCGCCATCAGCACCGCTATCAGCGCGACGTTGAAGCGCCAATAGCGCGCATGGGCACGCGCAAGCGGCTCGGGAACGGGCGGCGGCACGGCGCGCGCCGGACGCGGACGGGACGAAACGGTCATGCCGTTATTTAGCAAAAAGCCCCTGCGCGGGCAATCGGGATTGCCGCGCAGGGGCTCGTACGCGCAACTCGCGCGATCAGCGCACTTCCGCGAGCTGGTCGAGGATCGCCGGGTTCTCGAGCGTGGAGGTGTCCTGCGTGATCGCCTCGCCCTTCGCGAGCGAGCGCAGCAGGCGCCGCATGATCTTGCCCGAGCGCGTCTTCGGCAGGTTGTCGCCGAAGCGGATGTCCTTCGGCTTCGCGATCGGCCCGATCTGCTTGCCGACCCAGTCGCGCAGCGTCTTCGCGAGCGCCGCGGCCTCCTCGCCCTCCGGACGCGAACGCTTGAGCACCACGAACGCGACCACCGCCTCGCCCGTCGTGTCGTCCGGGCGGCCGACCACCGCCGCTTCGGCAACCAGCTCGTGCGAGACCAGCGCCGACTCGATCTCCATCGTGCCGAGCCGGTGGCCCGACACGTTCAGCACGTCGTCGATCCGGCCCATGATCGTGAAGTAGCCGGTGTCCTTGTCGCGCACGGTGCCGTCGCCGGCCAGGTACAGCCGCCCGCCGAGTTCCTCGGGGTAGTAGCTCTTCCTGAAGCGCTCCGGGTCGCCCCAGATCGTGCGGATCATCGCCGGCCACGGACGCTTGACCACGAGAATGCCGCCCTGCCCGTTCGGCACGTCCTGGCCCGTCTCGTCGACCACCGCCGCCATGATGCCCGGCAGCGGCAGCGTGCACGAACCCGGCACCGTCGGCGTCGCGCCCGGCAGCGGCGTGATCATGTGGCCGCCGGTTTCGGTCTGCCACCACGTGTCGACGATCGGGCAGCGCTCCTGGCCGACATGCTTGTGGTACCACATCCACGCTTCCGGATTGATCGGCTCGCCGACCGTGCCGATGATGCGCAGGCTCGACAGGTCGTAGCTCTTCGGGTGGACCTTGTCGTCGGCCTCGGCGGCCTTGATCAGCGAACGGATCGCCGTCGGCGCGGTGTAGAACACGGTGACCTTGTGGTCGCCGATCATCTTCCAGAAGCGGCCGGCGTCCGGCCAGGTCGGCACACCCTCGAACACCACCTGCGTGCCGCCGCACGCGAGCGGGCCGTACGTGATGTATGTGTGGCCGGTGACCCAGCCGATGTCGGCCGTGCACCAGAACACGTCGTCGGGTTTCCAGTCGAAGGTCCACTTCATCGTCTGCGCGGCCCACAGCAGGTAGCCGCCCGTGCTGTGCTGCACGCCTTTCGGCTTGCCGGTCGAGCCCGACGTATAGAGGATGAACAGCGGATGCTCGGCGCCGACCCATTCCGGCGCGCACGTGTCGGACTCGGCGTCCGCCAGCTCATGCATCCACAGGTCGCGCCCGGCATGCCAGTCGATCTTGCCGCCGGTGCGTCGATAGACGATCACGCTCTTGACGGCTTCGCAGCCGCCCATCGCGACGGCTTCATCGGCGATGCTCTTGAGCGGCAGCGTCTTGCCGCCGCGCGCCTGCTCGTCGGCGGTGACGAGCGCGACGGCGCCGACGTCGACGAGCCGCTCGTTCAGCGATTTCGCGGAGAAGCCGCCGAACACGACCGAGTGCGTCGCGCCGATGCGCGCACAGGCCTGCATCGCGACGATGCCTTCGATCGACATCGGCATGTAGATGACGACGCGGTCGCCCTTGGCGATCCCGCGTTTCTTCAGCGCATTGGCGAAGCGCGACACGCGTGCGAGGAGTTCGGCATAAGTGACGCGCGTGACGGTGCCGTCGTCGGCCTCGAAGATCACCGCGACGCGCTGGCCGTTGCCGGCTTCGACGTGGCGGTCGAGGCAGTTGTACGACGCGTTGAGCTCGCCGTCGTCGAACCACTTGTAGAAGGGCGCGTCGCTCTCGTCGAGCACCTTGGTGAACGGCGTGTGCCAGCTGAGGCCCTCGCGTGCGAGACGCGCCCAGAAGCCTTCGTAATCGCGCTCGGCTTCGGCGGCCAGCGCCCGGTAGGCCGGCATGCCGGAAATGGTCGCCGCCTTCTCGAGCGCCTCGGGCGGCGCAAACTGGCGGGTTTCGTGAAGAACCGATTCAATCGCAGACATCGACTACCCCTTGGTGAACATGAATCCTCTGCATGGCGGCGCGATCGTGCGCGCCGCGCGTCTTGGCCGGCGCATGCGCGCCGCTGTCTCCCACTCACCCGCGCGCGGCCCGAAGGCTGCGCGCGATGCTGCGCCGCACCACGTCACGAGACGGTGGACGTACGGCCCGGCGGTTTCCACGATAAGCGCCTGAACTTACCCGTCACTTACGCGACCGCGCCGTTTCGCACACCGCGCCGCGCCGCTTTACGGTCAGCCGCTTTACGGTCAGCCGCTTTACAGTCAGCTTTACGCTGTTACAACCGCGACTCTACAATCCTAACTGAACTCGCCTCCCGGATTCCAGCTTGAATCGCTACGCTCTCTTCCTCATCCTGTCGATGCTGTTCGTCGGCAGCAACGTCGGTATCGGTAAATCCATCGTCGTCTTCGTCCCGGTCGCCATCCTCGCCACGCTGCGCTTCGTGATCGCGATCGCCGTGCTGTGGCCGCTGTTCAGCCCGGTGAAGATGCGGGCGGTCCGGCGCGCGGAATGGCTGAACCTGTTCCTGCAGGCGTTCTTCGGCACCTTCATGTTCACGCTGCTGATGCTCAACGGCGTGCAGCACACCAGTGCGGTCGCGGCCGGCGTGATCACGAGCACGATCCCGGCCATCGTCGCGCTGTTCGCGTGGCTGATCCTGCGTGAAAAACCGAACGGCCGTGCGCTCGTGTCGATCGCACTCGCGATCGCGGGCGTCGTGACGATCAACCTTGCCAGCAATGGCGCGGGCAGCGCATCCGCGCACGGCAACGGCGGCACATCGTCCAGTTCGCTGACCGGCAACCTGCTGATCCTGGGCGCCGTGTGCTGCGAATCGATCTACGTAATCCTGTCGCGCCGTCTCACGCAGACGCTCGCGCCGATCGACATCTGTGCGTACACGCACCTGTTCGGCCTGCTGCTGATGCTGCCGCTCGGCGCGACGGCGCTGTGGCATTTCGATTACGCGAGCGTGCCGGCCGGCACCTGGGCCCTGGTGGTCTGGTACGGGCTGTCGGCCAGCATCTTCTCGTTCTGGCTGTGGATGAAGGGGATCCGCCACGTGCCGGGCAGTCTCGCCGGCGTGTTCAGCGCGGTGCTGCCGATCGCGGCAGCCGCGTATGGCATCGCGTTCCTCGGCGAGCGCCCGACGCTCGCGCACGGCATCGCGCTCGCGTGCGTCGTCGCCGGCATCGGGCTTGCCAGCCTGCGCGGCAAGCGCGTGCCGGCGGCCGCCGCCTGATCCGTCCCCCGCAGTACCGGCGCGTCGCTGCAGTCGCGCCGGCCGACGCGTTACAATAGCGCGCCTTTTCGAGATTACCCCCCGATACCTGCGCACCGCACCCGCACCTCAATCATGTCCGCCCCGCATTTGCCCGGCCCCGCCCGTCGTCCGCTGCGCCCGCTGCCCGCGCTGATCTTCATGAGCCGCTGGCTCCAGGTTCCGCTTTATCTGGGCCTGATCGTCGCGCAAGCCGTCTACGTCTTCCTGTTCCTGAAAGAAGTCTGGCACCTGCTGTCGCACGCGAGCGGCCTCGACGAAGTCAGCGTGATGCTCGCGGTGCTCGGCCTGATCGACGTCGTGATGATCTCGAACCTGCTGATCATGGTGATCGTTGGCGGCTACGAAACGTTCGTGTCGCGTCTCGGCATCGACGGCCATCCCGACGAGCCCGAGTGGCTCGACCATGTGAACGCGGGCGTGCTGAAGGTCAAGCTGTCGATGGCGCTCATCAGCATTTCGTCGATCCACCTGCTGAAGACCTTCATCAACCCGGATCAGCACACGACGCACGCGATCATGTGGCAGGTGATCATCCACGTGTCGTTCCTCGTGTCGGCGCTCGTGATGGCGTGGGTCGACCGCCTGACGACGCACACGCACCCGGCCCATTTCCACGAGACGCATGCGCCAGCGGCGTCCCGACCTGCGGCCTGACCCGCCGCAACGCATTCCCCACAAGCCCCACAGAGTCTCAGCCATGACCGTCATCAAACAGGAAGACCTGATCCAGAGCATCGCGGATTCGCTGCAGTACATCAGCTACTACCATCCGCTCGACTACATCCAGGCACTCGGCCGCGCGTACGAGCTGGAAGAGAGCCCGGCCGCGAAGGACGCGATCGCGCAGATCCTCACGAACAGCCGCATGTGCGCGGAAGGCCGCCGCCCGATCTGCCAGGACACCGGCATCGTCACGATCTTCGTGAAGGTCGGCATGGACGTGCGCTGGGACGGCGCGACGATGGGCCTCACCGACATGATCAACGAAGGCGTGCGCCGCGGCTACACGCACCCGGACAACGTGCTGCGCGCATCGATCGTCAATCCGCCGGAAGGCGCGCGCAAGAACACGAAGGACAACACGCCGGCCGTGATCCACTACGAGATCGTGCCCGGCGACAAGGTCGACGTGCAGGTCGCGGCGAAGGGCGGCGGCTCGGAGAACAAGTCGAAGTTCGTGATGCTCAACCCGTCCGACTCGATCGTCGACTGGGTGCTGAAGACGGTCCCGACGATGGGCGCGGGCTGGTGCCCGCCCGGCATGCTCGGGATCGGCATCGGCGGCACCGCTGAAAAGGCGATGCTGATGGCGAAGGAATCGCTGATGGAGCCGATCGACATCCAGGAAATCATCGCGCGCGGCCCGAAGGACTGGGTCGAGGAACTGCGCGTCGAGCTGCACGAGAAAGTCAACGCGCTGGGCATCGGCGCGCAGGGCCTCGGCGGCCTCGCAACCGTGCTCGACGTGAAGATCATGGCTGCCCCGACGCACGCGGCGTCGAAGCCGGTCGCGCTGATCCCGAACTGCGCGGCAACGCGCCACGCGCACTTCGTGCTCGACGGCTCGGGCCCCGCGAAGCTCGAAGCGCCGTCGCTCGACGCATGGCCGAAGGTCCAGTGGGAACCGAACACGGAAACGAGCAAGCGCGTCGACCTGAACACGCTGACGCCGGAAGAAGTCGCGAGCTGGGCCCCGGGCCAGACGCTGCTGCTGTCGGGCAAGATGCTCACGGGCCGCGACGCTGCGCACAAGCGCATCGCCGACATGCTTGCGAAGGGTGAGAAGCTGCCGGTCGACTTCACCAACCGCGTGATCTACTACGTCGGCCCGGTCGACCCGGTGCGCGACGAAGTGGTCGGCCCGGCAGGCCCGACGACGGCAACGCGGATGGACAAGTTCACCGAGACGATGCTCGCCCAGACAGGCCTGATCTCGATGGTCGGCAAGGCGGAACGCGGCCCGGTCGCGATCGACGCGATCAAGAAGCACAAGGCTGCATACCTGATGGCGGTCGGCGGCGCGGCATACCTCGTGTCGAAGGCGATCCGCGGCGCGAAGGTGCTCGCATTCGAAGACCTCGGCATGGAAGCGATCTACGAATTCGACGTGCAGGACATGCCGGTGACGGTGGCCGTCGATTCGTCGGGCACGTCGGTGCACCAGACCGGTCCGAAGGAGTGGCAGGCAAAGATCGGCAAGATCCCGGTCGCAACCGCTTAAGCGCGATCGAACTCAAGGCCGGACGGAAGTCCGGCCTTTTTACTTCTCATTCTCATTATTGCGCTCGGCCCATTATTCACGGCTGATTCTCATTACACGCAAAAGGCAGGCCCGACAAGGCTTTGAGGCTTGGCTTTTCTCGTTCGAGCGATTATCGTTCGGTTTCTGAAGCCCCACTGAACAAGGAACAGCCATGCAAGGCGACAAGAAAGTCATCGAATATCTGAACGCCCAACTGAAGAACGAACTCACGGCGATCAACCAGTACTTCCTGCATGCGCGCATGTACAAGCACTGGGGCCTCGAGAAGCTCGGCAAGCACGAATACGACGAATCGATCGGCGAAATGAAGCACGCCGACTGGCTGATCGAGCGTGTGTTCATGCTCGACGGCCTGCCGAACCTGCAGGACCTGCACAAGCTGCTCGTCGGCGAGGAAACCGAAGAGATCCTGAAGTGCGACCTGAAGCTCGAGCAGATTTCGCAGTCCACCTGCAAGGAAGCCATCGCCTACTGCGAATCGGTGCGTGACTACGTGTCGCGCGAGATCTTCGAAAAGATCCTCGACGACACCGAAGAGCACATCGACTGGCTGGAAACGCAAATCGACCTGATCGGCAAGGTCGGCCTGCAGAACTACCAGCAAACGATGATGGGCTCGCCCGAGTAAGCGCGGTAACCGCCACGATCGCCACCGCGCCGCCCAGATGACGATGACGAACCAGCCAGCCGCTTCCGGGGTCCGCCCCGCAGCCCCCGTCGGTATCTTCGACTCGGGGCTCGGCGGCCTGTCGGTGCTGCGCGCCGTGCGCGCGCACCTGCCCGGCGAGTCGTTCATCTACGTCGCCGATTCGCAGCATGCGCCGTACGGGCCGCGCGACGAGGCATTCATTACGGAACGTACGCTGGCGATCGGCGAGTGGCTCGCCCGCGAAGGCGCGAAAGCCCTCGTCATTGCATGCAACACCGCAACGGCGCGGGCGATCGCGGCCATCCGCGAATGCCTGTCGATACCGCTCGTCGGTGTCGAGCCGGGCATCAAACCGGCCGCCGCGCTGTCGTCGACCGGCGTCGCGGGCGTTCTCGCCACGCAATCGACACTGAACAGCCCGCGCTTCCAGGCGTTGCTCGACCGCTACGGCGCCGGCCGCCGCTTCATCTGCCAACCCGGCCACGGGCTCGTCGAAGCGATCGAACGCGGCGACACCGACTCGCCCGCGTTGCGCGCGTTGCTTACGCGTTACCTGCAGCCGATGCTCGACGACGGTGCCGATACGCTGGTACTCGGTTGCACGCACTACCCGTTCTTCACCGAAACGATCCGCAACCTTGTTGGCGACCGCCTGACGATCGTCGACACGAGCGACGCCATCGCCCGCCAGCTCACGCGCGTTCTCGACGAACGCGGCCTGCGCGCGCCGGCCGGCACGCGTGCCGCGCCGCCGCGCTTCTGCTCGACCAGCGATGGCCTGCAACTGCGCGCGCTCGCGTCGACGCTGCTCGGCCTCGATGCGCCGGTCGAATCCGTTACCATTTCCTCGCCGAACGCGCGCGCCTGCGCGACCGCCTGACGCGGGCCGGCACGCCGCCGGTACGCCCTCTCCCGCCGCACCTTCCGTTTCAAGGGTCCGATGACCTTAAAAAAAGCCCGCCTCAGGCTTGTCAACACCCTCAAATTTAATGATAATAATTCGCATTAACGTTAGCTATCGCAACTCATCATGATCGTCTGCGTGTGCAAGTCTGTTTCCGATCGCAAGATTCGCGCGTCCCTCGCCGAAGGCGTCAGCTCTTTCGATGAGCTCCAGTTCGAGCTTGGCGTGGCCACGTGCTGCGGCAAGTGCGAGGAGTCCGTACGCGACCTCATGGCCGAGCAAGGTGTCTGCGCGAGCCGGTGCGGTGTCGAGCACCACGCTCATCCGATCCCAGTGACGTTCTACGACCGCAAGGCCGCCTGAGCGGCGCGGGGCCTACGCATGCGGCCCCGGCCGCAATTTTTGTTTCGACCGTCAGCAAGCCACCATCCGCGCGAGCCAACGGCTTACCTGCCAAGGAGCCTGTCATGGAATTGCTGATCGGATTTGTGACCACCGTTTGCATCTCGCTGCTGATTTTCCGCAAGTGATGCCGATTCACCCGTCGCCCCCCGGGTGCGGCGTCGTTCTTTCAAGCTAACATGCAGGCTTCGCAATCCGCTCCTGCCGGCGTCTTGCCGGCTGCTCCACGTATGAATCCCCGGGTCATCGCTGTCGCGGTCGGTGTGCTGGCCGCACACGCGATCATGCTGACGGCCGCGTGGCTCCATCGCAACGCGCCACCGCCGAAGGAAGTCGCGGTACAGTCGATCACCGCGCAACTCATTCCGCCGGCGCCGGCTGCCCAGCCGGTGGCGGTCCAGTCGGCCGCCCAGCAGCCTGCGCCGCCCAAGCCCACGCCTCGCGTGAAGCCGAAGGTCGAGCCCAAGCCGGTGCAGAAAGCCATCCCGACACCTCGGCCGGTTGCGCAGGCACCGTCGCCGACGCCCGCGCCGGCAGCCGTCGATCCGACACCGGCCCCCGCCGCACCAGCTCCTGCTGCGCCGGCTGCGGCACCCGGCCCGGCTCGCGAGACGATGCAGGTCGGCGCACCGAAGAACGTATCGGCGCTCACCTGCAATTTCGTGAAACCCGCCTATCCGTCGATGTCGAAGCGACGCGGCGAAACGGGCACGGCTTATGTTCACTTCATCATTGGCGTGACGGGCAAGATCGAAAGCGTCCAGTTGCAGAAGAGCAGCGGCTACCCGCGCCTCGACGAAGCCGCACTCGAGGCGACGCGCGCCAGCACGTGCCCGCCGTACATCGAGAACGGGCAAGCGATCCGCGCCGCCCATACGCTGCCCTTCAACTTCACGCTCGACGACTAACCCGTCATATTCGGTAGATTCAAAGGAAACAAGAAAATGCAAAGCTACGGTATCGCGCACGTCTGGGCGCAAGGTGATTTCGTCACGCGCGCCATTGCGATCACGCTGCTCGTGATGTCGGTCCTGTCGTGGATCGTGATCATCGTCAAGGGCTGGAACGTGGTTCGCCTGAACCGTCTCACGAAGAATGCCGAACAGGCCTTCTGGCATTCGGACAATTTCGACGACGGCATCAAGAAGCTCGGCCTCACCGCATCGACGCCGAGCGAGAACCCGTTCCTCGCGCTCGCGCTGTCGGGCAAGGAAGCCGCCGATCACCACCATCAGACGCAACCGCACCTGCACGACCGCATGGACGTGTCGGACTGGGTCACGCGCTGCCTGAAGGACACGATGGACGAAGGCATCTCGCGCATGCAGGCCGGCCTCGCGATTCTCGCATCGATCGGCAGCACGGCGCCGTTCGTCGGCCTGTTCGGCACGGTCTGGGGCATCTATCACGCGCTGCTCGCGATCGGCGCAACCGGCCAGACGTCGATCGACCAGGTCGCGGGCCCGGTCGGCGAATCGCTGATCATGACGGCCTTCGGCCTGTTCGTCGCGATTCCCGCGGTGCTCGGCTACAACGCACTGACCCGCGCCAACAAGGGTGTAGTCAGCAAGCTGCGCCGCTTCGCACACGGCCTGCACGCGTACTTCGTGACGGGCGCGAGCCTCGCGTCGTCGTCGACCCGCGACGGCCTGCGTCTCGCGACGCGCGCCAGCTGAGCGGGGTGAACCATGGCAATGAACACCGGTTTCAGCGACGATGACGACGATGGCGTGATGAGCGAGATCAACATGACGCCGCTCGTCGACGTCATGCTCGTACTCCTGATCATTTTCCTCGTGACGATCCCGGCGATGCAGCACGCGGTAAAGATCGACCTGCCGCATGCAAGCAGTCAACCCGTCGATGAGAAGCCGCAAACGGTCGACGTCGCGATCGAAGGCAATGGCACGCTCCTGTGGAACGACGAGACGGTCACGCGCGAACAACTGCAGGCACACATTGCGGAAGCGGCAAAGCATCAGCCGCAACCGGAGTTGCACCTGCGTGCAGACCGCAAGGTTGCATATGAGCGCGTCGCCGAAGTGATGTCGGATGCGCAGGCCGGCGGCCTGACGAAACTCGGCTTCGTGACGGAGCCGACCGCGAAGACGAAGTAACGCACGCGCATTGCGCGCGTCGTTGGTAGCGTCTCGCCAGCCTCACCTCGCCGGCCACACCTCGCCGGCCACACACAAAGTAAAAGGCCTTCATCGCCAGATGAAGGCCTTTTTTCATGCGCACGCGGGCGCCTTCGGGCGGCGGGCTCTTCGGCGGTATCGGTTGCGCCTCGAGCAACGCAAATGCGACTACCGTGGTCTGCACGGATTGCGCGTTCTGCCCTATCTGGCTCGCAATATATGCGGCCACCTGATTCCGCTCAGAACTTCCTTCACGAAATGGGATTTCAATATAGGCTCGCGCGTGCGCGCATTCAAGGCCCCGCCGATTGAAACTTGCGATTGCAGACGGCGCTTCAATGACAAAACAAATTTGCCACGACGCGCATTTTCCATTCAGGTGGACGAAGCATCGGCCGCCGCCGCTTCCTTCTTCGCGCGCTCGGGACACCCCGGCTGCTTGTATTCGCCATGGTCGAGCTTCTCGACCAGATAGTCGACGAACGCACGCACGGCCGGCGGCATCCCCTGCCGCGAGACGAACACTGCGTAGAGCTGCGGCACCGGCAGCGTCCAGCCCGGCATCACCGGCGACAACTGGCCCGCGCGCAATGCATTGCCGTACATCATCTCGGGCAGCGCCGCGATGCCAAGCCCGTCCAGCACCGCTTCACGGATCGTCATCAGGTCGGCCGTCACGAGGCGCGGATCGTGCTCGTGCAAATGACGCGTGCCGTCCGGTGCGATCAGGTTGAACACGTGCCGCCCGTCGACGCTCGGCGTATCGAGCGTCTCGAAGTGCGCCAGATCGTCCGGCACCAGCGGCGGCGCGTTCTGGTTCAGCAGGCTCGGCGCACCGACCAGCATCTGCTCGGTGCGCCACAGTGGCCGCACGACGATGTTCGCGTTCTGCGGCGGCTCCGAGCGCACGCGCAACGCGACGTCGATCGAATCCTCGAACAGGTCGATCACGCGATTCGTCACACGAATGTGCACCTTCACCTCGGGATAGCGGTGCAGGAATTCAGGGAGGAGGCGCGACAGCATCGTCTGCGACAGCGTGACCGGAACGCTGACGCGCACCGAACCGCGCGGCGACGCGCGCAGTTGCTGCACGGCGTTCATCGCGGCCCGGGCTTCGGCGAGCATCGCCTGGCAATGCTGGTAGAACAGTTCCCCCGCCTCGGTCAGCGCAAGCTTGCGCGTCGAGCGCTGCAGCAGGCGCACGCCGAGCGCCGCCTCGAGTTCGGTCAGGCGCCGCGACAGGCGCGATTTCGAGATACCCAGCACGCGCTCGGCTGCCGAGAAACCGCCGTGCTCGACGACCTGCGAAAAGTACATGAGGTCGTTCAGGTTGTGTGCATCGATGTTCATGTCATCGTTCCAATTTCAGAACAATCCATTGCGAAGCGCCGCAAATCGGACGGTAAAACGCCCAATATAATAGCGCTATGTTTCAAAAATAACGCTATTCCGACGATAACGAGGGCTTCTGCATGACGACCGCTCGCTCGCTTGACCGCACGTACCCCGCACTTCGCACGACCGAAGGCGGCGGCTTCGTGGTTCACCGTCCGTTTCCGACCCGGCTGCTGATGGATTTCGATCCGTTCCTGCTGCTCGATGAAATGGGTCCCGTCGACTATGCGCCCGGCGAAGCCAAGGGCGCGCCCGACCATCCGCATCGCGGCTTCGAGACCGTGACGTACGTGCTCGACGGGCGCTTTCGCCATCGCGACTCGGCCGGCCATGCCGGCACGCTCGGGCCCGGCGACGTGCAGTGGATGACCGCCGGCGCCGGCGTCGTGCACAGCGAGATGCCGGATCCGGCATTCGCGCAGGCAGGCGGACGCTCGCACGGCTTCCAGCTGTGGGTCAACCTGCCGCGCCGCGACAAGCTGATCGCGCCGCGCTACCAGGAGATTTCGGCCGACCGCATCCCGAGCGCCACGTCGCCGGACGGTCGTGCGCACGTCCGCGTGATCGCCGGCGAGGCATTCGGCGTACGTGCGGCGATCGAGACGCGCACGCCGATCCTCTACCAGCATTTCACGCTGCAACCGGGCGCATCGGTCTCCCAGCCGGTGCCGGCGGGCTATCGCGTGTTCGCCTATCCGCTCGATGGAGCGGGCCGTTACGGGCCCGACAGACAGCTTGTCGACGCACGGCACATGGTGGTCTACGGCGATGACGGCGACGCAGTGACGTTCGAAGCCGGCGACACGCCGCTCGACCTGCTGCTGATCGGCGGCGTGCCGCTCAACGAGCCGATCGTCCGCTACGGGCCGTTCGTGATGAATACCGAGGAAGAGATCCGGCAAGCCGTCGTCGACTACCAGACCGGCCGCATGGGAAGTATCGAGGCGTGACGCCCGATCGGGACGCAGGTGCCGCGAAATGACTCGTTTTGCGTCACAATGAGTTCTTGAACCATGTGGCTGTCCGCCACCAGAAGGAACCCGTCCCCTTGAACTTCGAACATCTGATCCAGATCAACTCCGACGATCCGGCCGTGCCGTCCCTCACCCGCGAGCAGCTCTGGGAAGGCCTCGTGCTGCGCGCCGAACAGCCGCAGCTGTTCGTGATCGGCCTCGACAGCTGTGTCGTCCACGAACGAACGGACACGACGCTCGAACGCGAGCTGCATTATGGCCATGCGACCGTGCGCGATCGCGTGACGTTCACGCCGAACCAGCAAGTGCGCTACGACATCCACGCAGCGGGCGGCGAAATCGGTGGCTCTCTGACGATGACGATCGAGGAGCGCGACGACCATGAGCTGTTCCTGCGCTTCGAATACCGCACGACGCTGACCGTTACGGACGACAGCGAGGAAGCGCGCCAGACGCACGGCATCGTCAAGGAAGCGTATCGCACGTCGGACATCGACACCGTGCGCCTGATCCGTGAATACGCGCAGGGCCGCAAGGACCCGGATCCGCTGCACTGACGCGCCGGGCGGTCTATGGGCCGCCCCTTTGATACAGGCTATCGGGTTGACCACTTCGATCGATAAAGAGTTTTTGTAAATGGGAATAGTTATCATTTAGAATTCATTCCATCGTATCGACAGTCACCGATCAACCGAATGACCGACACCACGCGCCCGACCACGCTGACCTTGCGCCGCCCGACCGGCACCGCAGGCGGCAACCGTCAAAAGACGGCAGCGGTCACGACGCCGGCGAAGCCGGCCGCAAGCCGCGATGCAGGCACACGGGTCGTCAGCAGCGATGCGCTGCTGCAGGGCCACAGCCACATCAGCATCGCGCACAACGGGGAGACTTATCAGCTGCGCGCCACGCGGCTCGGCAAGCTGATCCTGACGAAGTAACGACAGAGTATTGTGGGGACCACCTCCCTGAGAGGTGTTGGGCAGTAGCCAGCGTAACGGCTTGCACGCGAGATCTAGACCCCTTCGTGCAAACACACTCAAGCAGCCGTTGCAGCAAGCCAAGCCATTTTTTTGGTTCTCGCACAAGGAAGAAAAAAAGCGACACGTCGAAGGACGTGTCGCTTTTTTATTTGGGCGGCCGGACGCGGAAAGAACAAGTATCCGGCCCACCCGCCCCGCTGTTCGAGCGCTTCGGAGCCGATAACGGAACCTCGTCCACCGGGTTGCGAAGCGCAACGGCCGCGAAGCCGTCGATGCTGCGTCAGAAACCCCAGAACATCAGCCACCACGCACTGTCGACGACGGCGAGGCCGGCCGCAAAACATGCGAATGCAGCCAATCGGCGCGGCCACGCCGCATAGCGCCCCGTCACCTTCCATGCGAGCCAGGCGCTCCATGCATTGGCACCGGCCAGAATCGCGATGCGCACGTCCGACGCCCAACCGAGCGGCACGTGCTCGGCCCGCAGCAGCGACAGCGTCGTCGCCGACAGTCCGAGGAACACGCCCGCGCCGGCGATCGGGATCAATGCCTGTGCGAGATGATGGAGACGCACGCGATCGAAGCGGCCGAGCATCAGCGTCGCGCCGGCCAGCAGCACGAGCAGCGCGGTGCCGTACACGAGCCCCGTCCCGACGATGTAGCTGACGATCAGGCCGCCGTCGAGCCACGAAAACACGTCGTTACGATCCGGGTAATGCGTGAGCAGGAACCACGGTGCATTGGTCTCGAGCGGCCACGTGATGTCGCGGTCGATCAGCCAGCCCGCGAGCCATTGCTTGATCTGCACGAACCACGGGCTGACGGTCCAGTGAAATGCACCGATCGCGACACCGAGCAGGCCGTACAGGATCAGTGCCGTGTCCCACGGATTCGCCTGCTGCGCGCCGAGGTTCACGACTTCATCGGACGGCGAGCGCAACGACAGCGAGATCGCATCGCGATGCCCGCTGCAGCGGCCGCACATATGGCACGACGCCGCGCCCTTCATGCTGCGCAACGGCACGAGCGGCGCGCAGTTGATCGGAATCACGCGATGGCCATGTTCGCCGTTCTTGTACGAGCGGCGCCACGCCTCCTCGTCAACCTTGTAGCGCATCGGCGCGAGCCGCGACAGCAGCCCGAACACGCCGTTGACCGGGCACAGATACTTGCACCACACGCGCTTCTCGCGTCCGTACAGCAAGCCGATCACGATCGCGCCGACGGTCGAGCCGCCGAGCACGAACAGTACCGCGAGCGGGTACTGGTACACGCTGACCATCTGTCCGTAGATCGTCGTGAGCCCGAACGCGACGAACGGCCAGCCGCCCCACCGCATCCAGCGCGGAATCGCGCCGCCGCGGCCGAACTTGCTCGCATATTCGGTCAGTGCGCCTTCCGGGCACAGCACGCCGCACCAGACGCGGCCGAGCATCACCATCGACAGCAGCACGAACGGCCACCAGATGCCCCAGAACACGAACTGCGCAATCAGCGTGAGATTGCTCCACAGATGCGCGGAATCGTCCGGCAGCGGCAACACTGCCGGTACGATGATCAGGAACGCGTAGACGCCGACGACGACCCACTGGATGCCGCGGATCACCGCGCCGTGGCGCTGCATCCACTGGCCGGCCTGTGCGAGCCAGCCCGGCTTGGCTGCGGCGACAACGCTCATGCCGTGCGACCCGCGGTAACGGCCGGACGGCGGCTTGCGCACTTCATCAGCAGCCACACGACCGCCCAGTACACCGCATACGCGATCAGGTTGGTCAACGCCGGATGTGTGCGATAGCCCGTCAGCGTGGCAACGAGCGAGCCGAACGTGCTCGAATCATCGAGGATCCCGGACGTGTCCCACACCTGCGAAATGCCGAGCGGCAGGATTTCCTTGTCGATCAGCTTGTCGACACCCGTCTGGAACAGGCCCGCGCCCAGGAACAACAGCATGATTTCGGTCACGCGGAAGAAATGCCGCCACGAGAAGTACTTGCCGCCAAGTTGCAGCAAATAGAACGTGAGGAACGCGAGGCCCAGACCGATCACGACCGCGAGCATCTGGCTGCCGTCCACGTGCCCTGACTGGCCGAACCCGAGACCGTACAGGAAGATCACCGTCTCGCTGCCTTCGCGGGCGATCGCGAGAGCGACCAGCACCCCCACGCCCCACCAGTTCGAATCGCGCGTGCTCTGCTGCAGCGAGTGCTCCATGTCGCGCTTGAGCGTGCGGCCGTGCCGGCGCATCCACAGCACCATCTGCACGATCAGCACGCACGCGATCAACACCATCGCGGTCTGGAAATAGTCCTGCGCGTCGCCGGACAGCACTTCGGTAAAGCCGACGAGCGCGGCGCCAAGGCCGACGGCCATCAGCAAGCCGGCCGCGACACCGGTCCACAGATACGGCAGACCGCGACGCGCATCGTCGTCGCCGTTCTTCAGCCATGCATAGAGGATGCCGACGACGAGCAGCGCTTCGACGCTCTCCCGCCAGACGATGAACAAGATCTGACCCATTGAATCCTCCTGACGTGCGAGGCAAGGCACTCGTGCGCCCGCATGCAGATAAAACGCGTTACTTCGCGACGATCACGCCCTGCGCCTGCTGGTGGAAATCGTCGAAAAACTTGTATTCGCCCGGCGACAGCGGAGCGACGACCACGAACGAATCGGCGCCCGGCGCAAGCACCTTCTCCTTGCGCAACTGCACGCTCTCGAATTCGGCGGCACCCTTGCCGGTATTCTTGATCTCGATCTTGAAGCGCTGACCAGCCGGCACTTCGATGCGGGCGGGATTCAGCTTGCCGTCCGTCATCTCGAGCTTGAACGTCGGCAGATCGGCGGCATGCACCGCGCCGGCGAGCCACAGCGCGGCGGCTGCGACAGCGATTTTCTGGGGATATTTCATTCTGGGTTCTCTACGCCGACGGCGCGCCAAGGCGCGCCGTCCGTGATTCCACCGATCAGTACCCGCCCTTCTTGCCGATGCCGGCGAACGGGAAATCGTATTCGAGGGTGATGGGCTTGAACCACGGGCCCACGCCCGTTTCCTTGTCGACATGGCGGCCAAACGCCATGTGGCCCGACTGCATCGGCGGCTTGACGGTCATTGTCAGGTGGTACTTGCCGGGGCCTGCCAGCTTCACGTTGTCGCCATAGTGCGGACCGTCGCTCGCCACCATCGGCATCAGGTCCCCTTCAGCCTTCCACTTCGTGTCGCCCTGCTTCGTCAGCTTGTACGTGACTTGCAGGTACGGCATCCAGTCGCCTTCCGCGAAACCCGTCGGGTTGTTCTTGACCGCGTGGATATCGGCCTCGAGGTGAACGTCGGAATCGGACGCCTTGCGCATCATCCCTTCCGGATCCATCGTGATCGGCTGCAGGTACACCGCGCCGATTTCCATGCCGCCCTGGATCTGCTGCTTGCCGATCGGATATTCGGCAGCCGAAGCCGACATCGCGGCAAGCGCCGCCGCTACCGCAACCGACGTGCGGATGAACGAAGAACCCAACATGGACACTCCTTGTTATTTGTCTGACGACCCGCGCGCCGCCCTCCCGGACGCCGCGCTGAAAACACTAACGCAACGAAGAACGTTAATGCGAACTATTCTCAATACTTGGAAAGTTTAGCACCGAACGGCCTCCGGAACAAACGGGACCCCGCGTAAACCCCTGATCCCACAAGGCTTATAACGCCGTTACCGAGAGGCCTCAGTGACGTTTGGAAAGATTTACCGGCCGCCGCTGACGTGGTCGCCCACGTTCGCGCCAAATACGCGTTCGCGCAGCAGCGCGAGCTGGTCGCGGGTGGCCGCAGCCTTCTCGAACTCCAGGTTCTTCGCGTAATCGGCCATCTGCTTTTCGAGGCGCTTGATTTCCTTCGCGATCTGCTTTTCCGACATGTCCTCGAACTTCGCGCGCTGTTGCGCCTCCTTCAGCTCCGCACGCGCGTCGTCGGCGTTGTAGACGCCGTCGATGATGTCCTTGATGCGCTTCACCACGCCGCGCGGCGTGATCCCCATCTTCTCGTTGTGCGCGATCTGCTTCGCACGACGCCGCTCGGTCTCGCCGATCGCACGCTTCATCGATTCGGTCATCGTGTCGGCATAGAGAATCGCCTTGCCGTTCACGTTCCGCGCGGCGCGGCCTATCGTCTGGATCAGCGAGCGCTCGGCGCGCAGGAAGCCTTCCTTGTCCGCATCGAGAATCGCGACCAGCGACACCTCGGGAATGTCGAGGCCCTCGCGCAGCAGGTTGATCCCGACCAGCACGTCGAACGTGCCGAGCCGCAGGTCGCGAATGATCTCGACCCGCTCAACCGTGTCGATGTCGCTGTGCAGGTAGCGCACCTTGACGCCGTGATCGGCCAGGAACTCGGTGAGTTGCTCCGCCATCCGCTTCGTCAGCACGGTGATCAGTACGCGCTCGCCGGCATTCACGCGCGCGTTGATCTCGGTCAGCACGTCATCGACCTGCGAACTGGCTGGCCGCACTTCGATTTCCGGATCGACGAGCCCGGTCGGCCGCACCACCTGCTCGGCGATCTGCCCCGTCACGCGCTGTTCGTAGTCGGCCGGCGTCGCCGACACGAACACCACCTGGCGCATCTTGCGCTCGAACTCCGGGAACTTGAGCGGCCGGTTGTCCAGCGCGGACGGCAGCCGGAAGCCGTAATTGACGAGGTTCTCCTTGCGCGCGCGGTCGCCGTTGTACATCCCGTTCAACTGGCCGATCAGCACGTGCGATTCGTCGAGCAGCATCAGCGCGTCGGGCGGCAGATAGTCGACGAGGGTCGGCGGCGGCTCGCCGGGTGCGGCGCCGGAGAAATGCCGCGAATAGTTCTCGATGCCCTTGCAGAAGCCGAGCTCCTGCAGCATCTCGAGGTCGAAGCGCGTACGCTGCTCGAGGCGCTGCGCCTCAACGAGCTTGCCGTCGCGGTGGAAGAATTCGAGGCGCTCGCGCAATTCGTCCTTGATCGTCTCGACCGCACGCATCACGGTGTCGCGCGGCGTCACGTAGTGCGACGACGGATAGACGGTGAAGCGCGGAATCGTCTGCCGCACGCGCCCGGTCAGCGGATCGAACAATTGCAGCGTCTCGACCTCGTCGTCGAACAGTTCGACGCGCACGGCCATCTCCGCGTGTTCGGCCGGGAAGATGTCGATCGTGTCGCCGCGCACGCGGAACGTCCCGCGCTGGAAGTCCTGTTCGTTGCGCGAGTACTGCATCGCGATCAGCCGCGCGATCACGTCGCGCTGGCCGAGCTTGTCGCCCGTGCGCAGCGTCAGGATCATCTGGTGGTACTCGGACGGATTGCCGATACCGTAGATCGCCGACACCGTCGCGACGATCACCACGTCGCGGCGCTCCATCAGGCTCTTCGTCGCCGACAGCCGCATCTGCTCGATGTGCTCGTTGATCGACGAGTCCTTCTCGATGAACAGGTCGCGCTGCGGCACGTACGCTTCCGGCTGGTAATAGTCGTAGTACGAGACGAAGTACTCGACCGCGTTGCGCGGGAAGAACTCGCGGAATTCCGCGTAGAGCTGCGCCGCGAGCGTCTTGTTCGGCGCGAACACGATCGCCGGGCGGCCGAGCCGCGCGATCGTGTTGGCCATCGTGAAGGTCTTGCCCGAGCCCGTCACGCCGAGCAGCGTCTGGAAGGCAAGGCCGTCGCCGACGCCTTCGACGAGCGTTTCGATCGCGGTCGGCTGGTCGCCTGCAGGCGGATACGGTTGATACAGCTGGAATGGCGACCCTTCGAAGGTCACGAATTTCGATTCGTCGAGCGCGTCGCCGACTTCGGCGTGATGTTCGGACATGGAGTGCGGCCAGAGCGAGGGCAAAAAAACTATTCTAGCGCTTCGCGGCAGGACGGACCGCTGACGACTCCTGACGCATGGCCGTCGCCCGAAATCGCGATTTGCCGCGCAATCGCCGCCCCGGCCATCGTGAATTCGCTACAATATCAGGCTGCTGCGCTTTCCGGCGCCGTGCCGTTGGCGCGCGGTCCGCTGCGCCCGTCCCGCCGGCTGAAAGCCTGACCCTCTTTTCACTACTGCCGAATCATCATGTCGCTCTTCTCCGCTGTCCAGCTTGCTCCCCGCGACCCGATCCTGGGCCTGAACGAAGCTTTCAACGCCGATGCGCGTCCGACCAAGGTCAACCTCGGCGTCGGCGTGTACACGAACGAAGAAGGCAAGATCCCGCTGCTGCGCGCCGTTCGCGAAGCGGAGAAGGCACGTGTCGACGCCGGCCTGCCGCGCGGCTACCTGCCGATCGACGGGATCGCCGCCTACGATGCAGCCGTGCAGAAGCTGCTGCTCGGCAACGATTCGCCGCTGATCTCCGCAGGCCGCGTGGTCACGGCGCAGGCACTGGGCGGCACGGGCGCGCTGAAGATCGGCGCCGATTTCCTGCGCACCGTGAACCAGAACGCGAAGGTCGCGATCAGCGATCCGAGCTGGGAAAACCACCGCGCACTGTTCGAAGCGGCCGGCTTCGAAGTCGTCGCCTACCCGTATTACGACGCTGCCACCAACGGCGTGAACTTCGAAGGCATGCTGTCGGCACTGAACGGCTACGCAGCCGGCACGATCGTCGTGCTGCACGCGTGCTGCCACAACCCGACCGGCGTGGACCTGACCGAAGCGCAATGGCAGCAAGTCGTCGACGTCGTGAAGGCACGCAACCTCGTGCCGTTCCTCGACATGGCCTATCAGGGCTTCGGCGAGAACATCGAGGCTGATGCCGCTGCCGTGCGCCTGTTTGCCGCGGCCGACCTGAATGCGTTCGTGTCGTCGTCGTTCTCGAAGTCGTTCTCGCTGTATGGCGAACGCGTTGGCGCGCTGTCGATCATCACGTCGAGCAAGGAAGAGGCGACGCGTGTGCTGTCGCAACTGAAGCGCGTGATCCGCACGAACTACTCGAACCCGCCGACCCACGGTGGCGCAGTCGTCGCAGCAGTGCTGGCATCGCCGGAACTGCACGCTTCGTGGGTGCAGGAACTCGGCGAAATGCGCGACCGTATCCGCGCGATGCGCAACGGCCTCGTCGAGCGCCTGAAGGCGAGCGGCGTCGATCGCGACTTCAGCTTCATCAACGCGCAGCGCGGGATGTTCTCGTATTCGGGCCTGACCTCGGCGCAAGTCGATCGCCTGCGCGAAGAATTCGGCATCTACGCAGTCGGCACGGGCCGCATCTGCGTCGCAGCGCTGAACACGCGCAACCTCGACGCAGTCGCCAATGCCGTCGCAGCGGTGCTGAAGTAAATCGGCATCGAAAGGCGGCAGCCGTCACCAGGCCGCCCCGCCGAAATGAAAAACGCGCTCCCCGGAGCGCGTTTTTTATGCCGGCCTGCTTGCCGGCATTCGTTACTGCATGAACCAGCCGTGGCTGACGACGAACGACTGGCCGGTGAGCGCGGCGCTCGGGAAGGCCGACAGGAA